>DASUZC010000019.1:0-13957 GCA_036377095.1 Gemmatimonadaceae bacterium | reverse complement strand
GGCGCACCGAGCCTTCGAGAACTTCTGTCGCCTCGAGCAGTGCGCCGATGCCGCGCACGTCCTGCGCTTTGCCTTTCAGCGCGAACACCGATGTGCGCGAAGCGACGCGCAGCCCTTCGACTTTGGCCAGCGCGTTGATCAACTCGTCGGTGATGCCGTCGCTCAAATACTCGTTATCCGGATCCGGACTGGAGTTTACGAACGGCAGCACCGCGATGGTGCGTGTCGTCATCGCGAAATGCCGCGCCGGCTCCAGGCGCGCCCGATCGAGCGCGCTGCAGAACTCGACGACGCTCTGATAACGCTGCGCCGGATCCTTGGCCAGCGCGGTCTCGAGAACGCGGTCGAAGCCCGCCGGAGCGTCCGGGCGCAGAGTGCGCAAAGGCCGCGGTTTTTCCGTCACCTGCTTCGCCATCGTCGCTCGTGCTGTCGCGCCGCGCAGCGGCGGCTCGCCGGCAAGCATCTCATATACGACGCAGGCGAGGCCGTAGACATCGCCGGGGACGCCGATCTCGCTGTCACCGGCGGCCTGCTCGGGACTCATGTACTCAGGCGTGCCAAGAGCGAACCCCCCACCAGTGAGCGAACGCCCGGCGGTTTTGGCGGAGACGTGGGCGATGCCGAAGTCCGCGAGCAGCGCGTGATCATCGGCGAAGAGAATGTTCTCGGGTTTCACGTCCCGATGCACGAGTCCGTTGCGATGCGCGTAGTCGAGTGCAGCCGCGATCTCATGGGCAATGCGCATCGCATCGTCGATCGACAGCCTCTTTTCACGATTCAGGCGGTCGCGAAGTGAGCCGCCGGGAACGTAAGGCGACACGTAGTACAGCGAGCCATCTGCCTCGCCCGAGTCGATCAGCGGAACGATGTGAGGATGCGACAACTGCGCGGCAATCCCGATCTCGCGTAGAAAACGCTCGGCGCCGACCGATGCGCCGAACTCCTGGCGCAGCACCTTGATCGCAACCTTGCGGCGGTGCTTGCGCTCCTCGGCGAGATGCACGGTTGCCATCCCACCGTGGCCCAGCAAGCGCTCAATGATGTAGCGCTCGGTGAGTGGGGAAGACGGTGAGAATTCGGTGTCGCCCGACTGGGCTTGCGGCGGACTGTACGTCACGCGATCGCGCGGTGGACGTGTGCCATAACAACAACTTATTGGGCGCGCAGCACACACGCACTACTCAGTTCGCCGCCTTTACTGCTTGTTAAAGAACTATCTTGCGAGCAGCTCTATTTGCGCTTGAAGAACTGAACCGCCCTCTCGTGTTTTTTCGCGGCCGCCAGCGATCCAAAGGTGCCAAGGTTGCGACGGCGACCCGTCTTCGGATTCTTCTTCCGTGAGTAAAGGCGATACTGCCCCGATTTCAGTTTCCTGATCATGTGGTTCTCCGACTCAGCCTTTCGCGAGCTTGAGAATGGTGTTCCCCGACATCATGTACAGCTCACCGGCGAAATCGACGCCGAACGAGGTGACCCCACTGTTGGTCAATCCCCAGTCCTTCTGGTCGACTGCCGCCCCATTCGAGTAGCGAAAGCTCTTCAAGAATCCCGCGCAGTAGTCGGAATAGAAGTAGTGGCCGCGAATCTCGGGAATGTCATTGCCGCGGTAGACGTAACCGCCTGTGATCGAGCAGGCGGGGCCGTGACCGAAATCGATGATTGGCTGCTCGAGACCGGTCTGGTTGCAGCCGGATGATGGGCTGTAGCAGCTCGCGCCTTCCATGATGTTCCAGCCGTAATTGAGTCCAGCTCGATTGCGAGCGACAACGTCCACCTCTTCGTGGGCATCCTGACCGACGTCGGCGATATAGAGAAAATTGGTCGGTGCGTCGAACGCGTAACGCCACGGATTGCGTAAGCCCTTGGCCCAGATCTCAGCGCGCTTTCCGGTTTGACCTACGAACGGGTTGTCGCTCGGAATGGCGTACGGGTCGCCGTGATCGACATCGAGGCGCAGGAGAGAGCCGAGTAGTGAGTTGGAGTCCTGCCCGCTATGAAGCGGGTCACCCCCGCCGCCGCCATCGCCGATTCCCGCGTACAACATTCCGTCGGGCCCGAACGCGACCAGCCCACCGTTGTGGTTCGAGTAGGTGGAGTGTGGAATGGTGATGATCAGCTTCGTCGACGCAGGATCAGCGACCTCGGGATTCGACGTCGTCGTGAAACGTTCGATCCGGATGTCGCCGTTTGTCCGCGTCGTGAAGTACACATAGAAGTAGTGGTTGGTGGCGTACTGCGGATGAAACGCTACGCTCAGCAAACCACGCTCACCACCGCTCAGCACTCGAGTCGTGAGGTCGAGCAGCGGAGTCGTTTGCAGGACCCCGTCGCGCACAACGCGAATGCGGCCGCCCTGCTCGACGACGAAGATCCTGCCATCGTTGAGTGGCTGAGCCAGGAATACCGGGCTGCTCAATCCACTCGAGATGAAAGTATTGAATTTGAGCGTCAGTCCCGGCGGCAGAGTTGTGCCGCCGTCCGGCGGACCATTGGAATCGCCGTGACATCCCGCAACCGAGAGCATCGCCGCGCAATTGCACAACATACGAATCAGTGAAACCATCGCGCACCTCGTGAAAGAAATGTTCGGTGGAGCTGCCGGGCTCAGGCGGGACTAACGGCCGACCCTTTTATATTTCCGACGCACAACGACGCAATGGTTCGCGCAACTCACATGCCCATATGACACGCCGGTTGACCCCTACAGCAGAAATACAACACCGCGACTTCCTGCAGATTCCTGATTTCTCGGCAAAGGAGATCGAGAACCTCTTTGTTCTCGCTGAAAAAATGCGCAGCGGCAAATACAAGAAGAAGTCACTCGCCGGCAAATCGCTGGCGATGATCTTCATGAAGTCCTCGACCCGCACGCGCGTTTCGTTCGAGGTGGGCGCGTGGCAGCTCGGTGGCCACGCACTGTTTCTGTCGCCGCGCGACGTCCAGCTTGGACGCGGCGAGCCGATCGCCGATACCGCACGTGTGCTCTCACGCTACGTCGACGGCATCATGATCAGGACCTTTGCGCACTCGGAGATCGAGGAGCTGGCGCGCTACGCGTCGGTGCCAATCATCAACGGCCTGACTGATCTCGTGCACCCGTGTCAGGTGCTCGCCGATGTTCTCACCATCAAGCAGCAGCTCGGCGACTACAAAGGAAAGCACGTCGCCTGGATTGGGGACGGCAACAACATGGCGAACTCGTGGCTGAACGCCGCCTACGTGCTCGGCTTTCAGCTCACGTTGGCGTGTCCCGAGGGCTATGATCCGAATCCGATGATTCTGCAGCGTGCCCACTCAAAGGCGCGCGTGCAGCTGGTTCGGGATCCCGCCGAAGCTGCTGACAAGGCCGATGTCGTAACGACCGACGTCTGGGCGTCGATGGGTCAGGAGGAAGAGCAGGCCGTGCGCGCCAAAGCCTTTGCCAAATTCAAGGTGGACGACGCGCTGATGGCCCGAGCGAGGAAGGACGCGATCTTCCTCCACTGCCTGCCGGCGCACCGTGGCGAAGAAGTCTCAGCGTCAGTCATTGACGGTCCCCAAAGCCGTGTCTGGGACGAGGCCGAGAACCGGCTCCATGTTCAGAAGGCGATCATGGCAGCACTGATGGGCGGCGAGAAGATCTAGCCGCGACTGCACCCGAAAGTCTCCGGATAGTTCATCTGTTCAGGGTTTCGCCCCAGGCGCTTGCCTGACGACTCACAGCGGGCGAGGCAAAGATTTGAGAGCAAAATCCGCATAATTGTGAGATGCGTCAATCACAAAACTGATACTCGAAATGTGTATGTGAGAAGCGGTTAAGCCCGTCTACTCGGGCTTAACTCCTGTTGAGCTTGGGCTCGGTGGTCGTCTTATAGGTGTTCGAACTAACCTCCCACCGCCGAGTTCGCGATGATTCGAGTGTCAGGGATTTCGGGTTTTGTACGGCTTCTTGGATTGGCTGCTATGAGCACGGTCGTGCTCGCGGTCGTGTCCTCCTGCTCCGAGAGCACCGCTCCGGAGATGACTCTTCAGCCTTCGAGCGACGGAGTCGCCGTTATCGAGTTCAGCTATCCCGACTCGGTTAAGAACTCACTCTTTGCTGGCGCTGCATCGAGACTGGCGGGAAATGGTATCAGCGCGAACGTCCTGGCTCCTTCGGACGGCTCCTTTGCGGCAACCCCCGGCGCGCCGATGTACACCGTCGCGGCCGTACCCTTTGCGCCCGAAGCGGCGCCCAGTGTCAGGGTCCCCAAGATCTGCGACGACTGCGTAATCACGGGTGTCCCGCTCGGATTCACGTTCGCCTTTTACGGCCAGAGCTACGACAAGCTGACGATCGGCACCAACGGTATCGTCGGATTTGGCGCGCTCGACGCGCAGGGCAATCCGACGAACATGACCGACGGATGCTGCTGGAGCCGATTCATTCATCTTAAAGACGTCAACAACAACATCATTGCGCTTGGTTGGGCCGACTGGGTTCCAGTAACTACAACCCAAATCAAGTACGAGACGCGCGGCTCGGCGCCAAATCGCCGCTTCATTCTGCAGCTCACCAACATTGGTGAGAACGCGGGCAACGGCCATATCACCGCGCAGCTGGTGCTGTATGAGTCTTCGAATGAGATCACGCTCTACACCACCGAGCTGAGTACCACTCTCGCCAAGCGCGCCTTTACGCAAGGTATCGAAAATCTTGCCGCGACCGAGGCAGAGTACATCGCCGGCCGCGACAGCGCCAAGTTCGCGTTGTCCAACGACGGCGTGAAGTTCACGCCCGTCTCGCCGAACAAGCCGCCGGTCATTACAGCGCCTTCGAATATTTCGCTGAATACCGCTTCCAGCGCCTGCGTTGTCAGCTCGGTGGTCTCGGCGCCGGCGTTCACAGATGATGCCCCGGGCGCCACGATCAACGGCGTGCGCAGTGACGCGCTCGACCTGAGCGCTGCCTATCCGAAAGGCACGACAACTATCACCTGGACGGCGACAGACGTCGAAGGACTGAAGACGAGCGCGACCCAGACGGTCACCGTCGCCGATAAGGAAAAACCGGCGCTGACCGCGCCCGCGAACATCGCGGTGAGAGTCAACGTCACCGTGTCCTTCGCCAGTGTGAATGTCGGAACCGCAACTGTCACGAGCGACAACTGTAAGGATGCCGTGGTGTCGGGTTCGCGCAGCGACAATGCGCCGCTGAACGCGGGATACCCACTTGGAGTGACGACGATCACCTGGACCGCTCTCGATGCGTCCGGCAACTCGTCGACGGCGACACAGACAGTCACCGTCACGCCTAACGTCGCGCCGAAGCTCATTGTGCCGGCGAACATCGTCAAGAATACAGATGCGCGCGCATGCGTTGCGACGATCGCAAGCCTGGGAACGCCAGTCTTCACGGACGATCTTGACGGCGTCAAACTCGTCGGCGAAAGAAGCGACAGGCTGGATCTGGGCGCGGCGTATCCGAAAGGTATGACAACGGTTCACTGGACAGCGACCGACGCCGATGGCGCGACTGTGTCGGCTGACCAGCTCGTTACCGTCAACGACCTCGAGGCGCCGTCGCTCGAAGCCGTCTCCAACATCTCCGTCCGTCAGGAGCGCGGCGTACCACGTGCTGCGGTTCCGCTGTCACAGCCTGGTGCGTCCGACAACTGCGCGAACGTCGAAGTATCTGTCGCGCGCAGCGACAACCAGCCGCTCAATGCCGTGTTCCAGGTTGGCACAACGACCGTGACATGGACCGCACGCGATGCCTCTCAGAACATCACCAAGGTTTCGCAGACAGTAACTGTTGTAGGCAACGTTCCGCCGGTCGTGACGACTGCGAACATCGTCGCCAATACTGACCGTGGCGTATGCGGTGCCGCTCTCAACATCGGCACTCCGTCGGTGAAGGACGATATCGACGGCTGGTCGCTCGCTGGTGAGAGAAGCGATGGTCAGCCGCTCAACGCTGCCTATCCAAGGGGCGTCACCACTGTGAAGTGGACCGCCACCGACTACGACTACGCCACTTCGTCAACGAATCAGACCGTCTCGGTTAACGACAACGAGAAGCCGCGCATTGTCGCACCACAGAGTCTCTCGGTGCCGAACGATCGTGGCAAAGCGAGCGCTGTCGTAGCCACCGGTACGCCATCGGTCGAAGAGAACTGCCCGCTGGTGAAAGTCGACGGTGCGCGCAGCGATGGTGCAGCGCTCGCCGCCGCTTATCCGGTTGGTGTGACTACTATCACCTGGACAGCGACCGACGCTTCAGGCAATAGCGCGTCCGCGCAGCAGTCCATCACGGTGCGCGACGTTGAAGCCCCATCGCTGATCCTGCCGGGCGATTTCACAGTCAACGCGACGTCGCCGAGTGGCGCAGTCGTTAGATACAACGTAAACGCGTCGGACAATGTCGGAGTAGTCTCGCTGGTATGCGAGCCGCGCTCGGGCAGTGTCGTCGCAATCGGCTACAAGGAGATCGACTGCGCAGCGAGCGATGCGGCGGGCAACATTGCGCGCGCTGAGTTCGGTGTTAGGGTGCTCGGTGCCAGCGAGCAAATCGCCAACCTGATCGGGTACATCCAGTCGCTCCATTTATCGAACGGCGTGGAGAACCCGCTCGTTAATCAGCTGCGCAACGCCGACAAGAATCCCAACGCTTGCCAGAAGATGGATGACTTCATCCACATGGCGTCGGTAAAGGACGGCTCGCTTACTTCCGCGCAGTCGTCGCAAATGCTCACCGATGCCGCACGCATTCAGTCTGTGCTTGGCTGCGCCGGGGTCCCCGGCGCGGCAACCGCGCGGAGCGTAGTCCTGCGCATAAACGGACGGTAGTATCTCACAAAACTGATCCTCGAAACGTGTCTGTGACAAGGGGTTAAGGGCGTCTAGACGACCTTAACCCCTGTTGAGCTTGCAGTTGGTGGTCGTCTTAAGGGTAACCCTCTTCATGAGGCTTAAGATGCGCCGCCCCACCGCTCATTCGACTGTTTTGACGTCATTTAGCGCGGCTCTAGCCGGGGCCATTGCCCTGGCGGCCGTTGTGTCTTGCGACACCTATACCACCTCGGTTGCCCCGACGCCGGACAGCGTGAGCCGAGTCCACGTCGCTTCGGTCGACGTCATCCTGCCTGACTCCCTCAAGTTTGGATCGGGGATGGATGCCAGCGGAAACAGCATGGTCCCGATCGGACCAGTAGCTAACGTTCTAGCCCCATTTTCGGCCGCTACTACGACTGCGGCGGGCTCGTGCGGCGGCACTGGGGCAGCTCCCGAATACACGCTATCGCGGTTGGAATCCTTCGCTCCTGAGCCGGCTCCCAACACTGCCGTCTTTGCAAGCGACCTGAGAGACGACGGACATTTTCCGCATGACATTGGATTCAACTTCACGTTCTTCGGCAATACCTACAGCTCTGTCCAGGTCTATTCGAACGGCTTCCTTGTTTTCGGAGCCCCGTCGGTTCCAGAGCCGGGTGCTAACGGTGGATTCATTGCTAGTTCGAGCAGTCCGAACAACATCATTGCGCTGGCGTGGGCGGACTGGTCGCCGCAGCTCGTCGCTGATGGCATACGCTTCGAGACGCGCGGTGAGGCTCCGAATCGCAAGTTCATTCTTCAGTTCAATAACGTCCCCGAATTCCGCTCTACGGGCCGTCTGACGTCGCAGGTCGTGCTGACCGAGGGAAAGAACGACATAACCATCTACACGAACAAGATGGCCACGGTAAACAGCGGCCACATAATTACCCAGGGCATTGAGAATGCGGCCGGCACGTACGCGCTCTATGGCACGTTCCTAAACACGCTCAACATGGAAATGGCGCGTGTAAAGAACCGCTTTCAGCTGGATTCCGACGCCGTCCGCTTTACCCCGGTCTCGACCAAGGACGAAGTTGCGCCGACGTTTACTGAACCGCCCGTAAACCTCGAACACTTCAATGACCCGGGCTTGGCCACCGCCGTTGTCGCAGTCGCTCCTCCTTCAGCAACGGATAATTGCTCGGCGGTAACAATCACTGGTGTTCGCAGCGACGGCGTGCCTTCGCTCGATGCTCCGTATCCCGTGGGCGTCACCACGATCACGTGGACCGCAAAGGATGCGGATGGCAATACGTCGACCGCGACGCAAACCGTCACGGTCATAGACAACGAAAACCCCGTCTGGGGCCCGCTCGCCGAGTCGATTCGTGAAGTGAACGCGACCAGCCCGAGCGGCGCAGTCGTAACCTTTGATTATCTGGTCGTCACCGACAACGTCGGCGTGACCTCGCGTTCGTGCGAGCCCGCTTCGGGAAGCGTATTCCCGCTGGGAAGCACACCGGTTACGTGCACGGCGAGCGACGCGGCTGGTAACAGCTCTTCGCAATCGCTCACGGTCATCGTGATCAGTGCGCACGAACAGATCGGCAATCTCATCGAGTACCTAACAGCTCTCGACCTGCCCGACGGTACCGCGGAACCGGTCGTCAACCAGCTCCGCACCGCCTACGATCAGACGGCGGATGGTTCCTCGGCGTGCAAGAAAGTCTCGGACTATCTGAGCATGCTGCAGAAGAAGGGCTCGAACATTCCGAGCGATCAGATCTCCTACCTGACCGCGGAAGGCACCCGAATCATGGCAGCAATGGGTTGTCCGCCCGTGTCGCGCTCGTCATTGTTCACACGCGGAGCTTTCGGCCGGATCCCCTAACAGCATTTGCTCGAATGGTTTAGTTGTAGAGCGGGGCGCAATCAAAATGCGCCCCGCTTTTTTTTTCATGAAGTGGCGGCTCGACGGTCAAGAAAGGGCAAAAATCCGGCATGTCTTCTGCACGTTCCGAGCAGCATGAGCGCCTCCAAAAAAATCGACGAGCTCTACGACCTGATCAGGGGCATCGAGACGGCGATGTTCACGACCCGCCGCCCCAATGGGCAGCTAGTATCGCGCCCGATGGCGACGCAGGATCGTATCGACGGCGCCGACCTCTGGTTCGTGACCGACGTTGATACGCACAAGCTCGACGAGCTGGCAATGGATCCTCACGTCAACCTCTCCTACTACAACATGAAGAGCAGGGAGTGGGTGTCGGTGTCCGGCGTTGCTCACGTGTCGAAGAACCGGAACCGCATCCGCCAACTATATAAGGAAGACTGGAAGGCCTGGTTTGGTGACGAGGGCGGGGAGCGGGACGGTGGTCCCAACGATCCGCGGATCGCGCTGATCATGGTCGAGGCCGAGTCCGCCTGCTACATGAAGGTGAACAAGCCCAGGCCGGTGGTGCTGTTCGAGGTTCTGAAGGGGATGGTCACCGGTTCCCGGGTCGACCTCGGCGAGGTGCGCGAGGTTACGGCTGGCGAGCTGATGCCTTAGCGGGAAGCGGGAAGGGGGAAGCGGGAAGCGGGCGCACAAAGAAGGTGCGCCCTTTTGTTATCCATCCCTGCCAAATTGTCACGCGGCCCCCTCCACATCACGGGGAGCTTCGCGCATATTGGGGGTCAACGACCTAGCAGGCACGATGACGGAAGTGAGAACCGAAGTGAGCGGCCGGCCCGCCCAGCATTCATCAGCGGCTGCCGAGCGTACTCCAGCCGACGTCCCGGCCCCCGGCGCGCTCAAGCGGACGCCGCTATACGACACCCACGTTGGCCTGGGCGCCAAGATGGTGCCGTTCGCCGGGTTCGAGATGCCCGTTCAGTACCCAACCGGCATCACCGCCGAGCACAAGGCAGTGCGCGAGAAGGCGGGACTGTTCGACGTCAGCCACATGGGCGAATTCATCGTGCGTGGTCCGCGGGCGGCGGACTTCGTGAATTTCGTTACCACCAACGACGTCGCTTCGCTCAAGCCGGGTCAGGCGCAGTACTCGACGATTCTTCGCGAGGACGGAACCATCGTCGACGACTGTCTGGTTTATCGCGCTGAAGACCGGGTGCTGATGGTCGTCAACGGCTCGAATATCGACAAGGATTTCGCGCACATCTCTAGATTCGTCGGCAGTTTCGACGCGACGCTTGACGACATCAGCGAACGCGTCGCGTTGCTGGCGCTGCAGGGACCGCAAGCGCAGCGAATACTGCAGCAGCACACCGACATCGACCTGTCGCAGATCAAGTACTACGAGTTCACGATGGGCACCGTCGCCGGCGTGGAGAAAGTCTACATCTCGCGGACGGGTTACACCGGAGAAGACGGATTCGAGCTGTACTTCGCCTCGGAGCACGCGCCGATCCTGTGGAAGGCGCTCACCGAATCGGGCGAGGTAACTCCTGCCGGTCTTGGCGCGCGTGATTCGCTGCGTCTCGAGATGGGAATGGCGCTCTACGGCAACGACATCGACGACACGACCACGCCGCTCGAGGCCGGACTGAGCTGGCTGGTGAAACTCAAGAAGGGCGATTTCGTTGGACGCGATGCGCTGGTGAAGCAGAAAGAGCAGGGGATCCCGCGCAAACTCGTTGGATTTACGACCACAGAGAGATCCTTCCCGCGTCACGGCTACCCGGTATTCGTGAACGGTGCGCCGAGCGGCGAGGTGCGCAGCGGTACGATGAGTCCGACTCTGGGAATTCCAATCGGGACGGCGTACGTGCCGAGCGCTTCATCTGCCGAGGGATCAGCGCTGGAGATCGAGATTCGCGGCAAGCGAGTTCCTGCGACGGTGGTGAAGATGCCGTTCTATAAATCGGGCAGCCGCTTGTGAGAGCGTTTCCCGTTCCCCGTTACCCGCTTCCTGAGTCCCGCTTCCCGCGGCCCGCTTCCCGCTTCCCTCTTCCCAACTGATGCGAGTTGCTGTGGTCACTGTTTCCGACTCCGTCATCCGTGGCGAGCGACAGGATACATCGGGCGCTGTCGTTGGTGGCTGGGTCAAGGCGAAGAAATACGATCTCGTCTCCTCGACAGCGTGCGCTGACGACACTGTGGAGATTGTGCGCACACTTATTCAGGCGTGCGATGGTGATCGTGTCGATCTGGTTCTGACGACCGGCGGCACCGGCCTCGCGCCCCGTGACGTCACTCCCGAAGCAACTCGGGCGGTGATCGATCGCGAGGCCGAAGGAATCGCCGAGCGCATTCGGGTGCTGGCGCTGCCCAACTTTGCGCGCGCGGCACTGGGACGCGGAGTAGCCGGCGTGCGCGGAAAATCACTGATCGTCAATCTTCCCGGTTCGCCGAGTGGTGTGCGCGACGGGCTGGATGCATTGGATCCGATAATCCAGCATGCGTGCGATGTCCTGTCCGGCCGAGTTACGGAGCATAATCCCAGTGGGGGGCCGGCGGTCAACGCCGGTACTCAGCGCTGAAAGTCCTCATCACCCTCACCGACGTCGAGCCCGCGGTCAGACTCAACGCGCAGCTCGAGGCGAATGCCATCCAGACCACCGTCGTCTCGCCGTTCGACGACCTGCGCGGCGAGATCAAACGCTTCAAGCCTGATCTCATCGTCATCACCGGCAACCTTGGCGACGCCGGCAATCAGCAGATCGTGCGCGACCAACTGTGGGAGGGCACCGCGGTAATAGGCCTCGCTGATGTCGAGGATCCGACGCTGCGCGAGCAGCTGAGGACGCTCGGCTTCACCGACATTTACACCAAGCCCATTTCCTCCGACGAGCTCTACCTCGCCGTGCGTCGCGTGCTCGATCGGAAACGATTGATGGAAGCGACTGGTTTGATCGGACAATCCGAAGCAATCGCCGAAGTCCTGCTGAAGATCGAGCAGATCGCCCCCGTGTCGAGCACCGTCATCATCGAAGGCGAGAGCGGCACCGGCAAGGAGTTGGTCGCGCACGCGATCCACCGACTCAGTCCTCGTCGCAACAAGCCGTTCATCGCGGTGAATGCCGGCGCGCTGCCGGAGACGCTGATCGAGAGTGAGCTGTTCGGGCACGAGAAGGGCGCGTTCACCGGCGCCGCCGAACGACGCATCGGCCGCTTCGAGCTCGCAGATGAAGGCACGCTTTTCCTCGACGAAATCGGTGAGATCCCGCCATCGACCCAGGTAAAACTGCTGCGCGTGCTGGAGGAACGGAAACTGACGCGTGTTGGCGGCACGGCGACGATTCCAATCGACGTCAGAGTCGTCGCGGCGACCAATCGTCCGCTGCGCGAGAGCGTAGAGGAGGGATTGTTCCGAGCGGATCTCTATTACCGGTTGAACGTGCTAACCATGTACCTGCCGCCGCTGCGTGAGCGGCGTGAGGACATCCCGGTGCTCGTGCGTCGCTTCATCAAGGAATTCTCCGAGCAGCACGATCGGAAATTCCACGGCATCTCGGCGGAAGCGATGCAGATCCTGATGAACTATCCGTGGCCGGGTAACGTGCGCGAGCTGCGCAATCTGATCGAGAGCATGGTGGTGCTAGCGCCGGGCCGGGAGATCGGTGCGCAGGATATTCCGCGCATGATCAGAGAGGGCGGTGCGGCGCGATTCCTTCCGGTGCACGTCGGTCCGCTGGTGCGTGGGGCTGTTGGCTCGGAAGGTCGAGAGCTCGAATTCCTGGTGCGCAGCATGTTGGAGCTGCGGCTGCAGGTGGAGGAATTGCGTCGCCGACTGGACGACCAGGGCGATCACCGCGAGCTGTGGGTCGATGGCGCCAATGGACGCGAAGTGCATCCCCCAGCGCTCGCTTCGGGGGCGGATCACGCGATTGCCATCGAGCCGCCGAACCAGGTGGCACCAGCGACGACGCTCACCATCGGGCCGGGAATGACGATGGCGCAAATCGAGCGCGCGGCAATCGAGGCGGCTTTGCGCGAGACGCGGGGGAATCGGCGTCGGGCAGCCGAGATTCTCGACATCGGTGAGCGCACGCTGTATCGAAAGCTGCGCGATTACGGCATTGCGCCGGACGAAGTCGGCGCGCACTAATCGCGATGTCCTACGAATCACGGACTAACTCGCGAAAGCCAGTCGTACTCAGCTGGAGCGGTGGAAAGGACAGCGCGTTGGCCCTCGACGCGCTCCGGCGGGGACGCGAATTCGAGGTCGCCGGCCTGCTCACCAGTGTGACGCGAGGATACGATCGGATCAGCGTTCATGGAGTGCGCCGGTCGCTGTTGCACGCACAGGCGGAGAGCCTTGGCCTGCCGCTGCGGGAGATTCTCCTCGAAAAGAATTGCACCAACCAGTCATATGAAGCGTCTTTTCACGCGGCATTACAGACCGTCAGGGAGCAGCGGCCTGACGTCGCGCACATCGCGTTTGGTGATCTTTTCCTGGAGGATGTGCGCGCGTACCGTGAACGACTGCTCACGGGAACGGGGTTCGATCCGGTCTTCCCGCTCTGGGGTCTGGACACTATCCAGCTGGCCCGTCGGTTCATAGTCGACGGGTTCCGCGCGCGAATTGTTTGCGTGGATACGACTCAGCTCGATGGAGAGTTTGCGGGGCGTGAATTCGACAACGCGCTGCTCGCCGATCTTCCGCCGTCAGTGGATCCATGCGGAGAGCGGGGCGAGTTCCACACCTTCGTCTCCGATGGACCCGGATTCCGGCGAGAGGTGAAGTGCGCCGCCGGCATGCGTGTGTTGCGCGAGGAACGGTTTATGTACTGCGATCTGGTCGAGCCGCCCGTTCACGCTCCGCTGATAGACGAATCGACCCATCTTGACCAAAGCGAGGGTCGGTAACCGACCAGGAGGTTCCATGGCATCCGTCCGGCCACTCATGCCTGCGACATTCGTCGCGCTGCTGGCACTTGGTTGTGGGAGGAAGAATCCCGATCCGACCCACCTCGAGCTCAGTGATTTTGATTCCAGCATACAGTTGCAGGACACGCTGGCGCAACGATTCCCGCCCGGATCTCGCGTGTCCGGAGTCTGGGAGGACATGCAGCGAAACGGGTTCAACTGTGGTGAGCGTGGCGTCGTCAAGATTGATGGACAAGCTCCGCTGGGCAACCCGAAGCCGAACCTCGAGTGCTGGGGCTCGAACCGGACCCAACCCTTCAACAAGCGCGTGTGGCTGGTGACATTCCCCTTCGATACCACGCGGCGGGTGAC
>DASUZC010000018.1:0-4728 GCA_036377095.1 Gemmatimonadaceae bacterium | reverse complement strand
ATTTTGTGGTCGTCAGCCGCGCGCTCCATGACCCAGCGGTGGGTGTAGCGCGCGTAGCAGTAGGCGCAGCCAAACGCGCAACCGACGTACGGGTTGATCGACCAGAATCCCATCCCGGTCGTCTCGGGACCGTTGAGGACGCTCCGGGCCGGCGAGGCATAGTAGCGGATGTCCTTCTGCTCCCCGATGATCGGCAGCTGGCGGGATTGCCGCTCGTAGGCTTCGCCGAAAAGGGACGGATCAACCCGCTTTACCATAACACCGAATATATACCGAAGCGTGAGGGGGTTCGCTAGGTTCGGATTCCGTATTTCGAACCAACGGATCACTCCGCATCGACAACTAATTGCGAATTGGGGGACCTACTCCGAACTGCGAACACTGCGAACTGATTGCGAACCGCACTCCGAACTATCGAGAACTAGTTGGTAATTCGCAGTTAGTACGGAGCTCTCAATTAGTTGTCGATGCGGAATGATCCGTTGGTTCGAAATACGGAGCCGTTAATTCGTAGTTCGAAGCTGAACTGAGAAGCGGAGACCCAGCCCGATCCCATTCTCCGTAGGCGCGACGAAGAAGTGATCATATGCCGGATCGCGCGAGATTCGTAGCGCGTGGATAGCGTTGACTCCGCCGAAGATCAGTGACACCTGGGTCTTGGACAGCTTCGAGGTCCGCGCCATGTAGGCAATGTCGCTAACCGAGCCGTTGCGACCGATCGTGATATAAAAAAGTGTGGTGCCGATGCCGCCGGCGAGGATGCCGCGCTCGATGGCGCCGCCGCGCGTGTGCGGCAGATCGAGAATCAATTCGTCGATCACGGCTTGAGTCGTGAGCCCCGACGCCGAGAAGATGAACTGCTTGTGCGGATATTTCTGGCTGTCGATACCGGAAAAAATCGTGGGGCGACCCTGCTCGAGGCCGATAGAAGGGTGAAAGCCCATCGCCAGTGAGCTTAGAATATGAGCGCTCTCGTGGGCGAGTAGGCTCAGCCCGAATCCAAGCGCCATTTTCGTCCAGTAGCTGCTCGGCCGATTGGTCGCGGCGGCGGATGGGGACAGCTGCTGTGCGGCCAGCCCGGCCGGCGCTATCGATGTCGCGAACATCAACGCAATCCCGATCGTGATTGCGCGGCGAGTCTGCGGAAGTATTTTGGACTGCGGGCCTTTCACGCGGAGCGATGCACTGTGGCTGAGCGTTTGTCTGACATTGCGATCCAGCGTGAGCTCGGAAACCTGCCGGGCTGGAGTCGCCGCGGCGACGTGATCACGAAGACTTATCAGTTCAGGACCTTCCTTTCCGGAATTGATTTCGTGGTAGCGGTGGCGAAGGCCGCCGAGGCCGCCGATCATCACCCCGACCTCGACATTCGATACACGAAAATCACGGCCTCGCTCAGCACGCATTCAGCCGGCGGGATCACGCAAAAGGATCTCGATCTTGCTAAGCAAATGGATCGGATAGGTGAGAAGCAGAGTTGAGGACCTTAAAAGCGAACTACACCGCTGGGCGCTAACAGCAGCTAGCTAACCGCTTGGCGCCGCAGCCGACGGGACAGATTTGCATGGCGCGATAGGAAGAGCGAGTTGTTAGTCGGAGGCCAAAGAAGATCTGTCCCGTCTTCTTGCAGCGGATAGCTTACAGCGTGCTGCTACCAGCGCCCAGCGGTGTAGTTCGCCGTTGTGTCCGCAGTCCTTAATTGCGCCTGTTTCCCATGACCCTCAGAATAGCCATGAAGATGTTGAGCAGATCGAGATAGATCTGAACAGCGGCTCCAACGTACTCGTCGGGACCGTAGATGTTGCGCAAACGCCAGGTGTCGAACACCAGCAAGCCGCTGAAGAGAAGCACCGTCACCGACGCCAACCAAAGCTGGCTGGCGCTATTCTGGAACAAAAGGCTTAACAGCGACGTGGCGATCAACACCCACAGGCCGACCATCAGGAAGCTGCCCCAGGCGCTGAAATCGCGCCGGCTGACGAACGCGTAGAGAGTCAGAATACCAAACGCGCCAAGCGTGAGAACGGCGGCCTGACCGATCAGTCCGGGTTGCGTTCTGCCATAGAAGTACAACGCGGGCGAGATGATTACGCCCATCACGAAGTTGAACAGCAGTACGAGACCGATGTTGAACGGGAACTCGGCCTTCTTCCGCGTCGCGACGATCAGCGGGACGAGTGAAGCGAAGAATGCGATGAAGGGATGCTGCGCCACGGCGAGCATCAACTGCGGCTGCGAAAGCCCGAACGACGCTCCTACCATCGTCACCAGCACACTGACCAGAACTAGTGAATAAGTGCGACGAACGAGCGTCGCTCTCTCCTCGCCAGTGCGAACGAGGGTTCCGGTCTGATACGACACACCCATTTGGATTATCTCCTGAAAAGTCGAACTTGCGGAGTATTATACCCCACTGCGCGCGCGAGGATCAGGGGAAGCGGGAAGAGGGAAGCGGGAAGAGGGAAGACGGAGCGGGAAGCGGTGATATGCCGGCGCGGTTGCTACTTCAGCGTTCCGCTTCCTGCTTCCCGCTTCCCGGTTCCCGTAATTCGGTCGAGCAAAGGCGGCAGGTGCTTGATGTCGTCCAGGAAATAGGTCGGCTTGTAAGGCTCGAGTGCTGACCGCGTGAAGGGTCCCCACAACGCGGCGATAGTGATTACTCCGGCATCATTGCCGGATCTGATGTCGTGCGGCGAGTCGCCGACAAATACTGCTTCGTCGATGCCGTACTCGAGCTTTTCCAGTGCCGCTTTGACGGGATACGGATCGGGTTTGTGGATGTGCACGGAGTCGTAGCCGATGGCGACTTCGATGTAATCGTCGGCGCCGATGAACTTGAGACCGCGCTCCATCATCGTGTTGCCCTTGCTGGTGACGACGCCCATCGGGTGACCGCGCTGATAAAGGAGCGCCAGCGTATCGATGACGCCTTCGTAGCGCGCCATCAGCCGGTCGTGATTCTCCATCTGGAACGTGCGGTAGCGATTGACTAGTCGCTCGCGATCTTCGTCGGACTCCACGTAAGGCGTCAGCTGCTTCGGGAGCGGGGTGCCGAGGCCTTCGATCCACTCGGCATCACTCGGCTGCCGCGGGCGTCCCTGGAAGGTGTGTCGCATTGACGCGAGCAGCAGGGCGATGGAATCGATGAGCGTGCCGTCGAGATCGAACAGGACGGCGTAGGGGCGGACGTCTGCCATTATGCCAAAGTAAACTGGTAATGCCTGTGTCGGCACACAATATTAGAGGAGCATGGCTACTACCGCGACAATGCGCTCGAGCTTCAACAAGTTGTTCGATGAGATCGGCACCGTCGATCAAGTCGGTGTCGAGGAGCGCGTCGCAAAGTTCACTACCCGCAGTATCAAGAAAGCGTCGAAGGTCTGGGGGCTGAAGACGGCGGTGTCGATGGTGGACCTCACCACCCTCGAGGGCAAAGACACGCCGGGCAAAGTTGCATCGCTTTGTCAGAAGGCGAGACGGCCGAGCGCTGACCCCGACATTCCACCGGTGGCGGCCGTTTGTATCTATCCGTTCCTCGTCAAGCACGCCGCGCGCTGGCTGGCCGACACTCCGATCAAGGTTGCATCGGTCGCAACGTCGTTCCCGTCGGGCCAGAGCCCGCTCGAGCTTCGTCTCAGCGAAGTGCGCGCTGCTGTTGGCGATGGCGCTGATGAAATCGATATGGTGATCAACCGCGGACTTTTCCTCGCGGGAGAGTTCAGCGCCGTGCAGGATGAGATCAGCGCGGTCGTCGAGGCGTGCGGTGACGCACAGCTCAAAGTCATACTCGAGGTCAGCGAGCTCGACACTTACGATAATGTTCGAGCGGCTTCGTTCCTCGCCATGCAGGTCATTCGACCTGGCGACTTCATCAAGACCAGCACCGGCAAGGCGTCAGGCAGTGCCACCCTGGCCAATACGCAAGTGATGATCGAGGCGATTCGAGATTTCTATCTCGCAACGGGCATCCCCATCGGAATGAAGCCGGCGGGGGGAATCAGAACTGCCAAGCAGGCGCTTCACTATCTCGTTGCGGTGAAGGAAACGCTGGGCGACGCGTGGCTGAACTCATCGCGCTACCGGTTTGGCGCCAGCTCGCTGCTCAACGATCTGCTGCGTCAGATCGAAAAGGAAAAGACGGGAGCTTACCAGGCTCCTTACTACTTCACAGAGGCTGCGGAGAGCTACTGACATGACAACTCCCAGGGCTGTGTCGCGCCCGAGAGCGGCGGCTGGCTCGATACCGCAGCTGATTTTCGGTGATCTCTGGCAATACGATCCGGCGCCGGAGACCGCCGATCCGAAGCTCAAATCACGCTACGATCTTTTCATCGGCGGCAAGTTCGTCACGCCCAAATCCGGCAAATACTTCGAGTCGATCAATCCAGCGACGGAAGAAGTGCTGGCGGAAATCGCGCTGGCGAATCAGGCGGATGTAGACGCGGCGTATCAGGCAGCACAGAAGGCGTTCGGTGCATGGAGCAGGCTGCCGGGCAGCGAGCGCGGAAAGTATCTGTACCGTATCGCGCGTCTGATTCAGGATCGTGCGCGCGAATTCGCCGTTGCCGAAACGATGGATGGCGGCAAGCCAATCAAGGAATCACGCGACTTCGACGTGCCGATGACCGCCGCGCACTTTTTCTACCACGCCGGCTGGGCGGACAAACTCGAGTATGCAGTGCCCGGAGCGACCATCGCTCCACTCGGCGTTGTCGGTCAGGTGATACC
>DASUZC010000017.1:0-7836 GCA_036377095.1 Gemmatimonadaceae bacterium | reverse complement strand
TGCACAGTCATCTCACCCACCCCGCGAATACCGCCACCGGCACCGCTGTGAACGCGACCCAGACCAGCACGGCGATCACAAGTGAAACCTTTCGATGCATTGGTTGCGGACTGGGCGGACTTGCGCCAATACTGCGCACGGAGCTCCACGCGCCGTGAAAGAGATGGAAGCCGAGTGCTATCATCGACACGACGTAGAACAAAGCCACCCACCAGATGCGAAAGCTGCTGACGACGTTCGCGTAGACGTCTTCGCGACTGAAGACGCCAGCCGGACGAATGGTGCCGGTCGTGAAGTGCAGGATGTGGACGATGATGAAGACGAGAAACAGTGCTCCGCCCCACCGCATCGTGCGTGACGCGATCGTCGCTACGTGGGTTTCGTGCTTCACGTAGCCGATTGGGCGCGCAGCCCTGCTCTGCCTTGTGAGCTGGACAGCAGCTATCACATGGAGCGTCACTGCAACGAGGAGAACTACTCTCAGCGCCCACAGCAATTCGGCGCTGCTCTTCAGGAAATGCGAGTACGAATTAAGGGCGGCCGATCCCTGAAAGATCAGCAGATTGCCAAGCGAGTGGAGAATGACGAACCCGATGCCGATGAGCCCGGTGACGCCCATGACGACTTTTTTTCCGACCATGGATGCGTAGAACGTTCGAATCCGGCCCATCAGATCCTTAGAGTTTTACCGCGCCCATTGGCTCGCGCACCGCATCGGCGCTCTTCACCAGGGCATCGCGCTCCTCTCGGGTGAGATCGACTTCAATGATTTTCTCCAGTCCACGTCGGCCGAGCTTGCACGGAACTCCGAGAAACAATCCCGACATTCCATACTCTCCGTCCAGCCACGCCGCGCAAGGCAGGATCCGCTTCTGATCGAACACGATCGCCTCGCACATCTGCACGGCCGCGGCAGATGGCGCGTAGTACGCGGATCCGGTTTTCAGATGCTTGACGATTTCGGCGCCGCCATTTCGTGTGCGGTCGACGATTGCATCGAGCTTCGCCTGTGGCATCAGTTGCGTGACAGGAATGCCGCTGACGGAAGTGTACGAGATGAGCGGCACCATTGTGTCGCCGTGCCCACCGAGCACCATCGCCTGGATGTCGCGCACGGATACGTTGAGCTCCTCCGCGAGAAACGCTCTGTAGCGAGCGGTGTCGAGCACCCCCGCCATACCGAGGACGCGTTGACGCGGAAACCCGGTCACTTTCATGGCGACGTAGCACATCACATCAAGCGGATTGGAGACGACGATGAGAATCGCGTTCGGCGAAGTCGAGCGAATCTGCTCCGATACCTGCTTGACGATGCCGGCGTTGGTGTTGAGCAGATCGTCGCGTGACATGCCGGGCTTGCGCGCGATGCCGGCCGTTATGACGATGATGTCGGAATCGCGGGTCTCCTCGTACCGATTGGTGCCGATGACTCGCGAGTCAAAGCCTTCAATCGGCGCGGATTGCCATTGGTCGAGGGCTTTTCCCTGCGGGATGCCCTCGACGACGTCGACCATCACGACGGTCCGGGCGAGCTCTTTCTCTGCTATGCGCTGCGCAGTGGTCGCACCGACGTTGCCAGCGCCGACCACAGTGATCTTGTTGACCATGTAATAAGAAAGTTTGGAGAGTGCGCGAAAGTTATCCGCGCATCAGACGCGGAGCAATTGCAGTCGCGTGTTGCTCAGCCGCCAACTTGTGAAAGCGCGCGCAATCCTCCGACGCGCATTTGCAGCAGCTCGTGCTCCTTTGGTTTGCCTGCCAGCGCAGCGCGGAAGAATGGCTCCAGCGGCAATCCGTCGCGCAAAGGGGTCCGGAGATCGACTTCATGATTGCCGAACAAACAGGTGCGCAAACGTCCATCGGCGGTCAGGCGCACTCTGTTGCAGCTCGCACAGTAAGTGTGGGATAGCGGCGTTATCAGTCCGATCGTTCCCTTCGCCCCGGCGAATTGAAAGTAGCGGGCCGGCCCGTTGCCGCGGCTGGGCGGATTCACTGGCGCGAGCGGCGCAATCTCTTCAAGCCGCCGCAATACTTCTTCCATCGGCACGACGTGATCCCACGTTACATCACGCATGTCTCCGACTGGCATGAGCTCGATGAACCGGACATGCCAACCGTGATCGAGTGTGAGCCTGGCGAAATCGGGGATTTCATCATCGTTGATGCCGCGTAGTACGACGACGTTGAGCTTTACCGGCGAGAGTCCCGCTCGCTCGGCGGCAGTCGCTGCGGCGATGGGATCGAAGTCGATGTTGCGGCGAGCGATTTGTCGGATTCGATCCGGACGCAGCGAGTCCGCGCTCATGTTCACTCGATCGAGGCCGGCCGATTTTAGTGCAGGGCCAAGCTCCGGGAGCCGCAAGCCGTTGGTCGAAAGCGCGATATCCTCGATCTCCGGGATCTCGTGCAGCAATGCGACGAGTCGCTCGAGCTGCGGCCTGAGCGTGGGCTCACCGCCCGTTACGCGAATGCGTCTCAGACCGAGCGGCGCCAGCTCCCGGACGACCGCGGCGATTTCCTCGTACGAGAGAATCTCCGCTTTCGGCAACCATTCGATCCCCGCGAGCGGCATGCAATACAGACAGCGAAAGTTGCAGCGATCAGTGACCGATATCCTCAGATACTCGATCTGCCGGCCGAAGCCGTCGTGCAGCGCGTTCATCACGGTGCGGAAGCCTCGGCGCGCGCGCCGGGATCGACCCATTCGCGCGTGCCATCCGCGTAGTGCTCGCGCTTCCAGATCGGAACGCGTTTTTTGATTTCCTCGATGACGAAGCGCGTGCACTCGATCGCCGCGCCGCGATGCGCGTGAGCAGAGGCGATGACGACGCTGATTTCCCCGACATCGAGCTCGCCAACACGGTGAATGGCAACAAGCGCTTCGACCCCGAATTTTTCGGCGGCTTCGCGGACAATGCCGGAGAGCTCGGCCTCCGCCATCGACTGGTAAGCTTCGTATTCGAGTTTATTTACCGAGCGGCCGTCGCTGGTGTCGCGAATCGTGCCGATGAATACCGAGACCGCTCCGGCATCATCGGATCTGACCTCCCCCATCAGCGCCGATGGATCGATCGGCTGGTCGACGATCGCTGAGCGGATCATCCGCCGGCCACCGGTGGGATCAGTGCTACTTCGTCGGAGGCGTGAACCAGCTGATCTGGCGTCGCGAACTTGCGGTTTACGGCGACGCGCGGTGTGGGCGGCAGAACATACGAACCTGGTAGCGCGCGAAGCTCGGCAACCAGATCGGCGACGGTACTCTGAGGTGCGAGATCGATTTTGAGGTTGGTGACGCCGAAGCTTTCGGCGTATGAAGCGAACAGGTGCACCGTCACGGCGGACACGCGCGCACCACCGCTAAGTGCTTATGCTTCCGACATCTGCGATACATCAACTCCAGCCACCAACGCCCGTAATTCCTTGGATGGCTTGAACACGGGCACCGGTCGCGCCGACACCTCAACTGGAGAGCCGGTGCGCGGATTCCGCGCCATTCTCGTCTTGCGGTTTCTGATCTTGAACGTGCCGAATCCTCTTACCTCGATGTTTTCCTGGGATTGCAGCGATTCCTTGATTGCTTCGAGGAAAGCATCCACGACGCGAGCGCAGTCTTTCTTGGAAATCATCGGCCCAGCAGTGCGAGAAATCTGGGCCGTGACACGCTCGACGAGGTCGGCTTTGGTCATGAAATACTCCGGTATGTATGCGCGCCAGGTACGCGTAAGTGCTTTGAACCTATGACTTTACTAATATGCTGTCAAGCAGAAACTGGAGCTAGCGAATCGCACCGCGCAGGGCGCTCAGAAACTCCTGGAACAGCGGCCGAGCGTCATGAGGACCGGGCGCGGCCTCGGGATGGTACTGCACTCCGAACACCGGCAGCTCGCGGTGCCGGAGGCCCTCGATCGTACCGTCGTTCAGGTTTACGTGAGTGACTTCGAGATCGGTCGTTCCGGTCACAGAGTGTTCATCACCGGTCACGGCAAAGCCATGGTTCTGAGAAGTGATCAGTACGCGACCAGTCTCGACCTCCTTCACCGGATGATTTCCGCCGCGGTGGCCGTATGGCATCTTGACGGTCGAGCCGCCGAACGTGAGACCTAACAGCTGGTGTCCCAGGCAGATACCAAAGGTCGGCACCCCCTTCGATGTTATCTCGCGGATGATGTCGGGGGCGTAAGTCACCGCCTCAGGATCGCCCGGACCGTTCGACAGAAAGACACCGTCCGGCTCGGACTCGAGCGCCTTTGCGGCGGGAGTGTCAGCGGGGACAACGGTTACACGACAGTCGTTCTCGGTGAACAGGCGGAGAATATTGCGTTTGATTCCGTAGTCGTACGCAACGATGTGATGGCGGGCTCGAGGATCGCCCCAGGTGTAGGGCTCGCGCGTGGACACGCGCGACGCCAAATCGAGTCCCACCATCGATGGGCAAGCTGCCAGTGCGGCGCGACTCGCTTCGTCGGGTTCTTCGCCGGCGCCAATCACTCCGCGCATCACTCCCACTGACCTGAGATGTCGCGTGAGGCGTCGGGTATCAACGTCTTGAATGATTGGGACTTGAGCTGCCGCAAGCCATTCATCAAGTCCACCCGTCGCGCGCCAATTGGAGTAAGTGCCTGACAGCTCGCGCACCACCACTCCCGCAACCTGCGGGGCAGCCGATTCCGGATCCTCCGAGTTGATTCCGTAATTGCCGATTTGTGGCGCGGTCATCACCACTATCTGTCCGCGATACGAGGGGTCGGTAAACACCTCCTGGTAGCCGGTCATGTTGGTAGTGAACACCACCTCGGCGACGGCTGGGAGCGAGGCGCCACTACGCGGCGAAATCCTTCCACGAAAAAGGGTTCCATCCTCAAGGAGGAGGAACCCTGGTTCTGTCACCCTAGTCTCGGCCAAGTTAGCGCTTCGTCGTCGGAGCTTTGGTGTTGGGAGTCGTCGCCGGAGTGTTAGCACTTGGCGCCGGCTCCAGAGGAACCGCGGGGGCTGATGTCGGGGGCGGCGCGACGTTCTGCGGTTGGGTGCCCAACCCTTTCTCGAGAACGGAACGCGGTGCCGCTGTGTGCGTCGACATTAGCTGGAGCACGAAGCAGAGGGCTAGAAAAACCCCACCGCCCCACCAGCTAGCCTTGGTCAGGAGATTTCCAGCCTGTCGGATACCAATGAACGCATCGGGCGAAGAGCTGGCACCACCGAAGTTGGCGGCGAGTCCAGTGCCCTTTCCTGCCTGTAGCAGGATGGCCAGCATCAGGACGATGCAGTCGATGACGAGCAGAGTCAGAAGAAACGTGTAAAGCATTGACGGAGTTGAAGTTCAGCTAGCCGTTCAATATCTCGCCGGCGGCAGGTTGAGTCAAGCCTGCGCGATGGAAAGCCACGAGGATGCCTCGACGCTGGCGCCGCCGACGAGCAGTCCATCGATCTCCGCCGCGCGCAACAGTGCGGCCGCATTGCCCGGGTTCACGCTTCCGCCATAGAGAATCGGAATCTCGTTGGCTCGGGTGCCGATCATGTCTCGCAGCTCAGAACGAATTACAGTGTGAATTGCGGAAGCGTCCGAGGCAGAGGCGGTGAGACCGGTCCCGATAGCCCACACCGGTTCGTAGGCGATCGAGAATTCGACAGAAATCAAATTTTCGAGCTGCGCCAGGCCGTCGCGAAGCTGTTTGACGACCACTCGCTCCGTCTCGCCTGCTTCTCGCTGTTCGATGGTTTCGCCAACGCAAAGCATGAAGTCGAGCCCCGACCTCGCTGCTGCGGCGCACTTTTTCGCGCACTGCTCGTTCGTCTCCCCGAACACGTGTCTGCGCTCGGAGTGGCCGACGAGTGTGATGCGAGCCCCCGCATCGCGCGCCATGGCTCCGGAAATCTCTCCGGTGAACGCGCCCTTCTCCGCCCAGTAGATGTTCTGAATCCCAGCGATGATGTCGCTGCGATTCGCAAGCGCAGACGCCACGGTGGAGAGCGAGACCGCAGGTGCAAAGACAATTACTGTGCGGTCGGTTCGGGTGCCGTACGAACGGAGGAAGGCGTCCATAAAGTTCTTCGCTGCCGTCGGTCCGTTGTTCATTTTCCAGTTGGCGGCGAGGACGGGACGCTTCACTAGGTCGCCTCGTCCAGGATCTCGACGCCCGGCAATTTCTTGCCCTCGAGAAACTCGAGCGACGCGCCACCACCGGTTGATACGTGACTCATCTTCCTCTCGAGTCCTGCTTCACTGACCGCCGCCGCAGAATCTCCGCCGCCGACAATTGTGGTCGCACCTTTTGCGGTCGCGTCCGCCATCGCTTTGGCAATCCCATTGGTGCCGGCGTCGAACGGCGGTGTTTCAAACACGCCCATCGGTCCATTCCAGATGACCGTCTTCGCCGACGCAATCGCCCTCGAGTAGGACTGAATGGTCTGAGGCCCGATATCGAACATCGCCTGATCTTTCGGAATTGCATCGCGCTTGACGGCCTTCGCTTCGCTGGCGCGTTCCAATGACGCGGCGACCATCGCATCGTGCGGCAGCGTGAGTCGGGCGCCGGCTCTATCGAGCAGACTCTTCGCCATTTCAACCCGATCTTCTTCTACCAGCGATTTGCCGGTCTCCAGTCCCATTGCACGGTAGAACGTGCACGCCATCGCTCCACCGATCAGCAGCGCATCCACTTTGGGCAACAGCTGCTCGATCACGTCGATCTTGCCGGAGATCTTGGAGCCGCCCAGGATTGCCACGAACGGTTTCTTCGGATTGGCAAGCGCACCGCCGAGGTAATCGAGCTCGGTTTGCATCAACAGACCGGCTACTGCCGGGCGCAGAAACTCGGCGACGCCGACGGTGGACGAATGCGCTCGATGCGCTGACCCAAACGCGTCATTGACGAAGAAGTCGCCGAGCTCGGCCAGCGTTCTCGAGAGTCGCTGATCGTTTTTCTCTTCGCCACCAAGGAAGCGAGTGTTCTCGAGCAGCAGGATCTCGCCCTTTTTCAGGCTGTGCGAAGCCTTGTACGCATCGTCGGAGTCGGTAGACTCGACGAAGACGACGCCACAGCCCGTCAGCTCCTGAAGGCGCCGCGCGACCGGCTGCAACGAATACTTCTGCTCGGGCTTTCCTTTCGGTCTGCCCAGATGCGAGAGAATGACCGGCCGGCAATCACGCTCCAGCAGCAGCTCGATCGTGGGCAGCGACGCGCGGATGCGGGTGTCGTCCGTGATCTGTCCCTGGTCATCCAGCGGGACATTGAAGTCCACGCGTACCAGCGCGCGTTTCCCGCGCACCTGCGTGTCGTCCAGATCTCTTACAGTTTTCTTGGCCATCGTGCGCTAGAGTCGCTCGCCCATGAAGCGCAGCATGTCGACGCAGCGTGAAGCATAGCCCCATTCATTGTCGTACCAGCCCTGCACCGTCACCAGCGTTCCATCGATGACGTTGGTCACCTTCGAATCGAGAATGCACGACGCCGGGTCGCCGATGAAATCTGATGACACCAGCTCTTCATCTGAATAACGAAGGATGCCCTCGAGCGGGCCCGATACGGACGCCTTCTTGAAAACCTCGTTGACCGAGTCCTTGGTGGCACCCGTTTTCTCGATTTCCACCGTCAACACGGTGTAGGAGACGTCGGGTGTTGGTACGCGGATCGAGCTGCCGTCGATCTTCCCTTTCACTTCCGGGATCACCAGGGATGTCGCCTTCGCCGCGCCGGTGGTCGTCGGAATCATCGACAGCGCAGCGGCGCGCGCGCGGCGGAGATCCTTGTGCGGCAGGTCGAGGATCTGCTGGTCGTTGGTGTAGCTGTGGATGGTTACCATCGACCCGTGTTTGAAGCCGAAGTTGTCACGGATCAC
>DASUZC010000016.1:0-6612 GCA_036377095.1 Gemmatimonadaceae bacterium | reverse complement strand
ATGCGAGAGCCGCGCGCTCCGCACTCGCCGTACCGCCCCTACTGGATCGGTGAGCATGGACGCAGGCTTGCGCCTCGCGCTCTGATTCGGGATCCGCGCTCTTCGATGCAGGTTTGGTCGCGTCACGGCGGCTACCCGGGCGACGGCGCGTATCTCGAGTTCCACAAGATCAGGTATCCTGGCGGACTCAAGATGTGGCGAGTGACGTCGGAGACTGCGGGCCTCGGCGCCAAGCTGGCGTACGAGCCGGAACGGGCGGAGAAGCAGGTGCAACGTCACGCGAAACACTTCGCCAAGTTGCTGGGCCGCGTCGGCGCCACCGTGCGAACGCAGGGCGGCGAGCTGATCGTGGCTCCGTTCGACACCGAGCTGTTCGGGCACTGGTGGTTCGAGGGTGTCGATTTCGTCGAGGAGCTTTACCGCGAGATCGATCTGCAAGGCGGAGTGAGACCGCTCACGGCTTCATCGCACCTGGACAGCGCGCGGTCTGATGACGCGCTGCGACTGAGTGCCGGCTCGTGGGGAAAGGACGGTGACTGGAGCATGTGGCTGAATCCGGAAACCGAGTGGACGTGGGAGAAGCTGTGGCCACTCGAGGAGGAGTTCTGGCGTCTGGCGCCCGAGGCGATCCGTCATCCCGAACAGCATTCCGTTCTGGCGCAGGCCGCGCGCGAGCTGTTGCTCGCGCAGTCGTCCGACTGGCAATTCATCATCACTACCGGTGAGGCGGCCGATTACGCCGAGGCGCGCATCAACCTCCACATCGCGGACTGCGGAAAACTCATGCACGGACTGCGAGGTGGCGACGGTGATCTCGAGAGCGCGCGGCGACTCGCCGGCGAGCTGGAAGTTCGCGACGCAATCTTCCCCAACATTCTGAATACGCTGAAAGAGTGTCTGCGCGCGTGACCCGATCGGTGGTGGTGCACGGCCACTTCTACCAGCCACCTCGCGAAAATCCATGGACCGGAGTGGTGGACCGCGAGCCGAGTGCGGCACCGTTTCACGACTGGAACCAGCGTATTGAAAGCGAGTGCTACGCGCCGATGGCGAGCGCGCGTGTGCTGGGCTCCGACGGAAGCATCGAGCACCGCGACAATCTGTACGCGGCGGTGAGCTTCGACGTGGGGCCGACGCTCTTCGAGTGGCTGGAGAATAGCGCGCCGGAGACGTACGCCGCCATCCTCGAGGCAGATCGTTTGAGCGTCGCGAAGCTCGGACACGGAAACGCGATTGCGATGCCGTATCACCACACGATCCTGCCGCTGGCGTCGCGACGCGACAAGGTGACGGAAGTGCGCTGGGGCATCGCCGACTTCAGGCGGCGTTTCGCCCGGGAGCCGGAAGGCATGTGGCTGCCGGAGACGGCTGTCGATGAGGAGACACTCGAAGTGCTCACGGAAGAGGGCATCCGCTTCACCGTCCTCGCGCCGCATCAGGTTAAGTCGCGCTCTCCGAGCGGACTGCCGCTACGCTTTCGCGCCGGCCGGGGCCGTGAGATCGCACTCTGCATCTACGACGGTGTGATTTCGGGCGAAATCGCGTTCGGCCGTCTGCTCACCGATGGTGCGCTGCTCGCGAATCGTCTCGCGCCACCAGTCGCCGCGGGGAAGACCGCAGCCGGCCGTGGCGTCAACGTGTCAGCGCGCGGAGTCGAGCTGACAGCGGCGGCCACGGACGGAGAGACTTTTGGACACCATCACAAGTTCGGTGAGATGGCGCTCGCACGCGCCTTTCGCATACTGTCCGGCCGTAGCGACGTGAGAAGCGAAAACTTCGCGTCGTTCCTCGCCAAGAATCCGCCGCTTGAGGACGCGGTGCTTGTGGCGCCCTCGTCATGGAGCTGCACGCACGGTGTTGAGCGGTGGCGCTCAGATTGCGGCTGCCGAATGGTGCCCGGAAAGTCCAACAGCCAGGCGTGGCGCGGCCCTCTACGCGATGCGCTCGAATGGCTCGCTGGCGAGCTCCATGAAATATTCGAGCAGGAAGGACGGGGCCTCTTCACCGAAGATCCATGGAAACTTCGCGATCGATACGGTGAAGTGATGGGTAGTCCGGAGGATGCTAAGCGGGCGTTCGCAGCACACTCGGTCAAGCCACCCATCACTGACGCGCGGATCGAGCGCGCGGCCGAGCTGCTCGAGATCGAGCGCGGCGCCCTTCGCATGTTCACTTCATGCGCATGGTTCTTCGACGATCTCGCGCGAATCGAGACGATCCAGGTACTTCGGTACGCAGCGTTTGCGATCGAGCTTTCCGGTGACTCGGCGCGACTCGAGGCGGGATTGCTCGCACGCATCGGCGACGCGAGGAGCAACGATCTCAAGGAGGGCACCGGGCGGGATATCTGGCTCACCAAGGTGAAGCCGCATCATCCGACGGCTTCCCTTCAGGCATGAGGCCACCTTCGGAGACGCAGCCTGAAGCGCGCGCGCGGTCAGCCGCAGTGAAGGATCCGCTCCGCTTCGTATTCGGCATCCACCAGCATCAGCCCGTCGGCAATTTCGGATACGTCTTCGAGGAACACACTCGCGACGTGTATCGTCCGCTGCTCGATGCGCTCGTCCAGCGCGAGTTCTTCCCGGTCGTGCTGCACATCTCTGGTCCGCTGCTCGAGTGGCTTGAGTCGAGCCACAGCAGCTATCTGGATCTGATCGGCGAGCTGGTGGCAGCGGGCAAAGTGGAACTTCTGCTCTCGGGCTACTACGAGCCGGTGTTGGCAGCGCTGCCGCGCGACGATCGCATCGAGCAGATCCACTGGATGCACGACGCTCTCAAGTCCCGTTTCGGTATCAGCGCCACGGGCCTATGGCTGACCGAGCGGGTGTGGGAGCCGGAGCTTGCCGCCGATCTCGCCGATGCCGGCGTGCGCTACCTGCTCGTGGACGACCGTCATTTTCTTGTGACAGGATTCGAGCGTCACCAGCTGCACGTGCCATGGCGTACCGAGAGCGACGGCAAATTTGTCGACGTCCTCGCCATCGACGAGCGTCTCCGGTATTTGATTCCCTTTCGTCCGCCGGAGGAGATCGCGGAGTATGTGCGCGATTTGCGCGCTGGCGGACACCGGCTCGCGGTTTTTGCTGACGACGGCGAGAAGTTCGGCGGCTGGCCGGGTACTCGCGATTGGGTGTACGGAAAAGGCTGGCTGCGCGACTTCCTGGATGTGATGGAGAGGCTGGTGAAGTCGGGTGAGATCGTGATGAGCACGTGCTCCGACGCGTTAGAGGCAGTGCGATCAGGCGGGCTCGCGTACCTGCCTACCGCTTCGTACCGCGAGATGGAAGCGTGGTCGCTGCCGGCGGCTGCCGCCACCAGGCTCACCGCGCTCGAAACGGAGCTCGGCGCCGACCGACTCGCGGGGAGCGATAGCGCATTCATTCGTGGCGCGCATTGGCGAAACTTCCTCGTCAAATACTCAGAGTCGAACCGGGCGCACAAGAAGATGATGGCGCTCTCCGCGCTCTGCCGCCGGCGCGGCGATCCGGTGGCAGCGCGACGCGCCATCGGTCATGCTCAGTGCAACGACGCAATGTGGCACGGCGTGTTCGGCGGGCTTTACCTGCCGCACCTGCGCGAGGCGATCTGGCTCAATCTCGCGCGTGCCGAAGGTGAGCTTCGCGTCGGTGAGCGGCTGACTGCCGAGACGCTCGACTTCGATGCCGATGGCAACGAGGAGGTGTGGGTCCATTCCGCGCGCTTTTCGGCGGTCGTGTCACCCTCGCGCGGTGGCGCCGTGATCGAGTACACGATCTTCGAGGATGGGATCAACTACGCAGACGTTCTCACCCGGCGCTGGGAAGCGTATCACGACGCTGCACTCGCCGAAGCTGCGCGCGCGGCGAAGGAAGCTTCGCACGCAGCGGCTTCAACGTCCCACGGTGATTCGAGTGGTGTGGCGAGCATTCACGACCTCGAGCGCGCGATGACGCTAGTCGAGCGTCCTCCGGTCGACCTCGACGATCGCGCGCTATTCGTCGATCGGGTCCTGGGCCCTGAAGTGACCGCCGACCGACACGCGCTCGCGTCGTATACGCCTCTCAATAGCTGGGCGCGCGCGGCACTCGCCTTCGAGGTGATTCAGGAACCGGATGCCGTCGAGATCCGCTGCATTGGTGACGGTCTCACCAAGCAGATTCGTTTTTCCGAGGATGCCTCGATCACAGTTACCTGGAGTTGGGATGCAACGAGGTTGGATGCCAACTCCCGCTTCACTTCCGAGTGCTCGCTCTTTCGTCCTCTCGAGATTGAAGCGTCGCCGCGCGCGACAAACTGGGTCGCGCCTGTTGAGACCGTCGCGAAATCGGAAAAGGGGCTCGACCGGACGGTTCAGGGAGAGTCGGTCACTTTCCTTTGGAACGCATCCGTTGGAAACGCGAAACTGCGTGTTCGGAAGACTCGGTGATGTTTGCGGAGCCCGTCGTCCTGGCAATCAGCCGCGCGATGCGATCGCTGTGCTCGGGCTCGGCGGGCGGTACGAGGAAGGGAAGCGCCGCCTGAAACCGGCGCGCCCATGCCGCTTCGTGGTGATGCCCCATCTCTTCTTCCACCCATAGCAGATCACGACCGGGTCGATAGCCCTTCGCTTCGAGCAGGTCGCGCATTTCCTTCGCGTTGGCTACGTGCCGCGGGCCCTCCCTATCGCCGACGTCCAGGTAGAGTTTGCCGGGCGAAAAAGGGGCTTGTTCGATGAACGAGAAGATCGCTCCATGATTCAACCACAGCGACGGACTGAGAACGCCGGCAAAGCCGAACACGCGCGGATAGCGGAAGAACGCGTACAGACTGATCAGTCCGCCGAGTGACGAGCCGACGATGCCCGTGTGCTCGCGGTCCGGCAATGTGAAGTAACGCGCATCGATCAGCGGTTTGACCGTGTTGATGAGAAAATCGAGATACAGGTCGCCGCGTCCTTCGCCAACTTCTGTCTGCTCGAAAGGCGAATACTCGGCGATCCGCTCGTGTCCCATGTTCGGAATGCCGACAACAATTGCCTCCAGCCCTCCGAGACTCAGCTCGGCCATCGCAACGTCGACGTTCCAGGAGCCCGAGAAACTCATCGCGGGATCGAACAGATTCTGCCCGTCGTGCATGTAGATGACGGGATACCGGGACTCTTTAGACTCGTAGTGCGCGGGGAGCGATACGAGCAGCTCTCGCTCGTTGTCGAGCTGCGGGCTATAAACAGCGGGGATGCGCTCGATCGTCCCGTACGCGGCGGACGATCTACCGCGCAGACGACGTATGAAATCAGTTAGCGAGGCCACGAAAGTTCAGCCCGCGTACATACGAAGATCGGTACCCACGGCATCTGCGATGTCCATCGTCGCCTGCAAGTCGGGGTGCCGGACGCAAACGTAGCCGTCGGAAATGAGCGTTTGCACCCAATTGCGCCGCGGCGCACCGAGCGGCAACAAATCGACGTGCACGATGTGCTTTCCGAATCGAGTCAGCAGCCGGTCGAGGCCCTCGATGTGTCTGATGCGCCCCGTCCCTTCTGCCCGCTTGAAGACGTTCACGGTGTTGTACTTCCTTTCGATGTTGCTCGGGAAGCGGCCGTGTACTTCCGCCTGCGCGTAGCCGCGGAAGAGATCGATGTCGGAGACGAAGTTCATCAGGTCGACCGTGCGAGCGCCCGCGGGTCGCGCCGCGATCTCACCAAACACGACCTCTCCGTCGGATTTCCTGTACCACTCCATGTGTGTGAAGCCGGTCTTGAATTTCAGCGCCTTGAGCACGGCGTGTCCCATCTCGTGCCCGCCGGCCAGATGCGGCGCATCGAGATCGCGCAGGCAGAGCGTCTGCGGACTGATCCATTCTTCGCTGCGCGCGATCAGCGGCCGCGGCCGATAGTAGCCGATGTTGGTGTAGACGATCTTTCCGTCGATGCAGATCGTATCGTAGGTGTACTCTTCGCCGTCGATGAACTCCTCGATGTTCACCTCATCGATGTGGCCCATCTTCTCGATCGCGGTTTTCAGCTCTTTCGCGGAATTGACGCGGTAGGTGTCCATCGAGCCGGCACCAGCAATCGGCTTGATGATAATTGGATAACCGATCTTCTTCGCGGCAGCCCGCACGCCGGCGGCGTTCTTAGCCGACGCGTGCTTGGGGGTCCTGATTCCTGCAGCCGCGACCTTTTCCTTCATCAGGTCCTTGTTCCGGAACGGCTGGCACTCATCGACGGTCATACCGCCGGTGCCGAGCTCCTCGCGCAAACGCGCGGCGAGCAGTACGCCCGGCTCCCAGAGACAAATCACCCGGTCGATTTTCGTTCCCGTCGCCCACAGGGTTGCTGCCCTGACGACACCGTCTTCATCCTGAAGACTCGGCACCCGCACGTAGGCAGCAAGGTGCTGCTTCGCCAGTTGCGGCACATCTCCTTCGGGCTGGTCGCCGACGCCAATAACCGCGGCTCCCTCCAGTGCGAGGCCTCGAACAAAAAGTGGCATCTCGTCTGGATAGCCCGGCGCGATCATCATCACATTCATCGTCTACTCCACGCGCTGATTTCTGGAAAGTCGGCAGCGTTCATCCGAGCTCGACTCTCACGACGGAGATCAGCCGCTGCAGGGCCTGCATTACCACGGCCGTTTCGGGATGACGCAGGAT
>DASUZC010000015.1:0-33554 GCA_036377095.1 Gemmatimonadaceae bacterium | reverse complement strand
AAGTACGCGAGCGCGCTGCAGGGTGTCGTTAACGCAATCATCGCGAAATTTCCGCAGGCAGCGCCACAACCGCTTGCCAGCAATCCCTGAGTGGCGTGCGGCCGTAAGCGTGAGCCCGATGCAACGGGGCGCGGCACGTTGGGCGAAGGAGAGCGCAGCGAGCCGCGCCTTTTCAAAAACAAGACGACTCTTTGAATCACATCGTCCCTTCAAACCGAGGAAGCAATGACAGCCACGTTGACCCCGAAGCGGCAGCAGGATCTCGCGCACAGGCGTGAGTCACCACTGGCGACACCGACTGACTTGAAGACGGCTGCGACTCGCGACGTTACCGCCGCGATGAACGGCATACTGGTTGACGTGTTCGCGCTCTACGTCAAGACCAAGAATTTCCACTGGCACATGAGCGGACCCCACTTCCGCGATTACCACCTGCTGCTCGACGAGCAGGCCGATCAACTCTTTGCGATGACCGACCCGATCGCGGAGCGGGTTCGCAAGCTGGGCGGTCTCACCATCAGGTCGATCGGTCAGATCGCGCGTACCCAGCGCGTGTCTGACAATGATGCGGAGTACGTCGAGCCGTCGGACATGCTCGCCGAGCTGCGCGAAGACAACAAGACACTGGCGGCGAGTTTGCGTGAGGCGCACAACGTCTGCGAAGAGCATCGTGACATCGCCACCGCCAGTCAGATCGAAATCTGGGTGGACGAGACCGAGCGACGTACCTGGTTCCTGTTCGAGGCGAGCCGTCACGAAGATTCGAGCGGGCACTGAGCCGCGGTGGAGTTCTCCGTGAACACGAGACGTACCGGTCTTGCAGACCATTTAGCCTCGGACAACATTGTCCCGGAGAATGATGCGGGCTACCTGTATTTCGTCGCTTGTTTTGCTGCTCGTGGATTGTGGCGCGCCAGCCGCAAAGGAACCGGTTACGCTGACACTGCTGGAAGAGTGGACGGGCCAGAACGTCAGCGAGGTGCGCCGGCAGGAGCTGGAGCAATTCACTCGAGAAACGGGGATTCGCGTCAAGCTCCTTCCGTCACCGGAGTCGAATTGGGACAAGCTGGCGTTGTGGCAGGAGCTTCTCGAGACGGGCGCCAGCGGACCGGACGTGTACGGCATCGATGTGATCTGGCCGCGAATTCTGAACGAATACTTCATCGATCTCAAACCACATTTCGCCAGGGAGATCTCTCTTCAATTTCCGGCGATGATTGCCAGCTACACCGTAGATGGCAAGCTCGTCGCCCTCCCCTATCGAGCCGACATCGGGCTCCTTTATTACCGCACCGACCTGCTGTCACAGTATGGCTATCGCGATCCACCCACAACCTGGGACGAGCTCGAGCGCATGGCGTCTCGCATTCAGGCGGGCGAACGCGCCAAAGGCAAGAAAAAGTTTTGGGGCTTCGTGTGGCAGGGCGCAGCTGCCGAAGCATTGACCTGCAACGCACTGGAATGGCAGGCAGCCGAAGGCGGCGGACGGATAATCGAGGATGACGGAACGATCAGCGTGAACAATCCGGATGCGATCCGTGGGTGGCAGCGGGCGGCGCGCTGGGTTGGATCCATCTCCCCGCCCGGTGTGGTTGGATACGAGGAGTGGAACGCGCTGAACGTTTGGGTCGCGGGCGATGCTGCATTCATGCGCGGTTGGCCAACCGCCTACCTCGACAGCCATGCGGCAGGTTCGCCGATCCGGGACAGGTTCGAGATGGGTCTGCTTCCTGGTGGCAAAGGAGGCCGCCTCGGCACGTTGGGAGGAGCCGGTTTGGGAGTTTCCAGGTTCTCGGCGCATCCCCGTGAAGCCCTGGAGCTTGTCCGGTATCTGAGCAGCAGCGATGTGCAGGCGAAGCGATCACGCGCGTTTTCGCAGCCACCGACTCTGCCGCATCTATACGACGTGCCATCAGCACTTGGATCCAACCCTCGGATTGCCTCGTTGCGTCAGGCCTTCGAGACCGGAATAGTCGAACGTCCCTCAAACGTGACCGGCAAGAAATACCACGACGTGACCAACGCTTACATCAAGGCAGTGCATGCTGTGCTGATGCGTCAAACGACTGGACCAGAAGCGGCCGCCGCACTCGAGAGTGAGCTGGTTCGGGTCACCGGCTTCAGGAAGGGATCACCATCACAAAATCAGGCCACGGCCGCAAGGACGCCGTGAACGGTTGATGACAGATGGGCGCTCACGCTCCAACAGGATTGACCCGCTGGGTCAAAGGCGCTGACGGGAAGAATTTCCACGTCCGCCGGCTCACCATCGGCCCCCGCTTGGTGCTCGGCTTCGGGCTCATCATCGCGGCGATGTTGGCCGCTGACGCAGTTGTCCTTTGGCAGTTCCGCGTCGTAACCAATCAGGCAGCGCGCCTGAGCGACATCGACCGGGCACGCATTGCGGTTTTGCGGGTGCATACCAGCCTGTTGGCGTTTCATGATCGGCTCGATGCGCTCGCCGATTCAGAAGATGTCTCTGGCCTGACGACAGAGGCGACCCGGCTGCAGACAACGGTTCTGCAGGATATCGGGCGCGCCACGAGCGCTGTGAGTCTTCTTCCCGCGGAACTTCAGCGCGATCCGACGATCCTCCCGACTCTTCACGTCGTTCAGAGTACGGTGCGATCACAGCTCGCCGCGATCACGACGCTCGCCGCTGCCGCCGACTGGCAGGCAGTGCAACTGCAGCTGACGAATCAGATAAGACCGCTGGAGTCCGTGACCTCGACACTCGTCGAGAAAGTCGACGAGGAGGTGAGCGCGGTGCAGACGCAAACTGCGGACAATCTCCTGCGCGTGCAGCGGCGGGTGTTCCTGATTGTGCCGTTGACAGCTCTTCTCACGTTGCTGATCGCCGCAACAATGGGGCTCGCCATTACGCGCAGCATCACTCAACCACTCGAGCGATTGGTGGCAGGCTCAAAGGCGCTGGCGTTGGGGCAGTTCGAGCATCAGGTCGCAATCAGTGGGGACGACGAGCTCTCGAGGCTCGGTGACGCTTTCAACGATGCGGCTCGGCGCCTACGCGATTCTTACGCGACCTTGCAGTCGAGGGAAGATCAACTCCGCCTGGTAATCAACACGATCCCCGGGTTCGTCTGGAGTGGTCTCCCTGACGGCACGTTCGATTTGGTGAATCGACCCTGGCTCGAGTACATCGGGTGCAGCTGGGAAGAGCTTCAAGCGCGGGGTGGTCTTGGGTCCGCCGTCCATCCGGATGACCTCGAGGCAGCAAGAGCCACATGGAAGACCGCTCGAGAAGTGGGAAGACATACCGAGCACGAGCTCCGAATGCGACGGGCAGATGGTGAGTACCGCTGGTTTCTTTCCCGCGCCCTGCCGCTGCGCGATGAACATGGCACCATCGTTCGATGGTATGGGACAGTCACGGACATCGAGGATCGCAAGCGCGCCGAAGAAGCGCGCCAGCAGGCGCAGTCGGATCTGGCGCATGTCAGTCGCGTAACCACCATGGGAGAGTTGACGGCATCGCTCGCCCACGAGGTGAATCAACCGCTAGCCGCATCCCTCATGAACGCGGGAAGCGCCCTGCGCTGGCTCGGCGCGGACCCGCCAAATCTTGACGAAGCTCGCGCTGCTGCATCGAGGATCGTCGAAGACGGCCTGCGGGCGACAGCCATTATCGGCCGCATCCGCACGTTGTTCACAAAGGGCACTCCGCAACGGGAGTGGGTCGATGTGAACGACCTCATTCGAGAGATGGTGGTCCTCCTCCGCAGTGAGACGGCGCGATACGGCATCTCGGTCCGAACGGAGCTCGGCGCCGATCTTCCACGGGTCATGGCGGACCGCGTCCAACTGCAGCAGGTATTGATGAACCTCATCATGAACAGCATCGACGCGATGAAAGATGTGAACGGGCCACGCGATCTAGCGGTCACATCGCAACGAGGGGACAACGAGCAGGTGCTGTTGTCAGTCAGCGACACCGGTATGGGCCTGCCGCCGCATAACCATGATCAGATTTTCAACGCGTTCTTCACGACGAAAAGCCACGGGATCGGAATGGGGCTGTCGATCAGCCGCTCCATTGTTGAATCCCATGGCGGCCGGCTGTGGGCGGACGAGCAGACTTCGCGGGGCGCGAGGTTCTTCGTCACGCTACCCGCGAAGGCATAGTTCTCATGGGATTACCTGGATCGTGGCCATCATGCCCTTGTCTTCATGCCTCAGGATGTGACAGTGATAAACGAAGCGACCCACCTTCGTCGAATCGGTAAAGGGAATGATGACCTTCACCTCGCCTCTGATCGGCACGTCGACGATGTCGCGGTAGTCATCGACCCGCTGCGGGACACCGTTGATCTCGATCAGCTGGTATGGCCCCTGATGGATGTGGAAGGTGTGAAGCTCGTCAGAATTGTTGCGGACGGTCCACTCCTCCACAGCACCGAGCTTTACCCGGATGTCGGTGCGGTTCATGTCGAATTGCTTGCCGTCGACGAACATCGTGTCTCCGTCCGCCGACTCGCTGAATACGATCGTACGCCGGTTGGTGACTTTGCCGCGGAGGTCCTCCACAGGACGGAGCGTCGCAGGCACGGCGACTGGAGTGACTGGAGCTCCTTCGACGCGGACCGTTGCCATGACGGTACCCGTGTACTGGTTTCCCTGCGGACCGGTGTCAATGTCGCCAGTGCGCAGTGAGTACACTCCCGGCGCGCCCGCGGTGATCAGGACGGCGGTGCGCGCACCGGGTGACAGCCTCAGCGTGTCCTGTGTCGTGACGCGCGCGCGCAGATTTCCGTCGCGAGCCACAACCTGGAAGTGGTGGCCGTCGAGGGTGAGCAGGTAGTAGACGTCCGCCCCGATGTTGGCCATGCGCCACAGCTCGGTCTCTCCGGGACGAAGAACGATGACGGGCTTCACCACTCCATTGATTGTGCGCAGCGTGTTCTTGCCGATATCCATATGCACAGCGCGACCAGCCTTGACCTGAAGATCCTTGAACAGAAACAATCGCTCTGGCAAACGACGCAGCGTCGGGAACGCGTTCAGCAGTCCATCCACGATCAGCGCGCCCGACATGCCGTTGCTCACCTGTATGTCGGAGAAACCGTGTGCGTGAGGATGATACCAATAGAGTCCGGGCGGATGATCGCGGGGCAGACGGATCTCGTAATTCTGTGTTTGTCCTGGCGCGACATTTATCATGACGTTATCGGAGCTTCCCAGCGGCGAGACGCTGAGTCCGTGGACGTGCAGGTTGGTCGGCTGGGCGAGTGAGTTTGTGAGCCGGACACGGATTGTGTCCCCGGCATGCGCTCGCAGCGTCGGGGGGATGTAGAGACCGTTGTAGGTCATGAGCAGAGCCCGCAGACCGGCGACTCTTATCATGGATGGTGCGGCGGTGAGAGAGATTTGCAGAACCCCGTCTCGGCTGTCGACCATCGGAGGCTCCCGAAACGTCTCCTGCGACGAGACCGCTGTCGCCGCCTCCACTTGCGGGAGTCGCGCCACCTGCGCGTCAGAGACAAGAACGGAGCAGCCGATGCCGATCCCGCATCCCAGAATCGTCCGCGCGCGGATCATGTGCACAAGTCCCAGATCACGGGTACACGTGCCCGAAATACATCATCTCCCAGATTCCCGGATCGCTGACATCCTCGACCAACCCGCCGTTGACGAAGCGCTCGAGTTGCACGCTACCAGTGAAGCGGAGATAAGCGCCATCGAACCGCGCCAACTCGGCCAGGAGACGCTTGAATCCGCTAACTGTCTCGATGAGCTTCTGGTTGACAATCGTTTCGGAGCGGCGGTAGCTCACCCGATAACGTTCTGGCCCATCGTCATATTCGTAGACAACTACGTTCGCGACTGGCTTGCCGCTTTTCGGATCCGTGTGCTGGTCTTCAAGCTTGAAGCTGACCTTGCGGGCATCATCCGCGATGATCTTCCCTTTTCTGGCCAACATGAAGATTGGCAACTCCGCATTGCCATACGCTTTCTCGGCAACGATGTAGCTGGCGACGATGGAGTAGTCGCCGGCCTGTGCACGGCCCCAGTACCAGTGATTGATAAGCTTCGCCATCGACACATCACCCCAGTTGTGATCGTGATAGCCCACGCCGTCCAGATGCTCTTTTTCCCCCCGAACGTTCAGGTCCACCCACACTTCACCCTGGGGCACCGCGACCAGCCATGCGAACAAGTGCTCGTCGTGATCGCCAAAGAACACGTGCCCCGATGATGGTCGCCATGAAGGAACGTGGCCCCTTAACTTGACGTCGACGGTCACATGATCGTGAGAGAAGTGGATGTCGTACTCGTGCAGATTTCCGCGGAATGTATTCTCGCCGACGCGGACATCGCACCGATCGGGGCTGGCTGAGAACGCGTCCGGCGAAACATGGGCTTCGAGACGAATCGGCGATTGTCCTGGCCGATCGAGTTCTACTGACGCGAACGGTGCCAGGTCGCCGTCAGGGTTTAGCTGCGGCTTGGTGTAGAAAACAATCACCAGAGACGAACCGTCACTCAGGTGCGAATCGAAGTACCACCACTCGTAGCTCCCCGGTCCACCTCGCGTTCGCATGCCGTCTTCGAAGACGTCGATGTGCCGGGGCTCGATTCCGAATCGAGCAAAATCTTCCGGCGCGTCAGCGAGGCGGGCGCTGCCCGGACGCTGTGACCTGGACTTGAGGACTTCTCCCTTGCGTTGACCGTCGATGAGTTCGGTAGCCATTGGCGTTCTCCTGGGTCGCGGTCGATCCGGTTAGGCGAAGAGTTTCAGCAGCGCGCGAAGTCCGAACGCCACCACCGCCAGAGTGCCGACTCCGGCGAGGTACAACGCCACGAACCAGAGCCAGCGACGCAGCTGTGGGCTGATCCTCACGACTTCCATCAGTACCATCCTTCCGCGGGCGTCTTGCCGTGAAAAACCCAATAGGCGAAGCCGGTGTACGTGAGAACCACCGGTGTCGCCACCAGCGCTCCGATCAGCACGAACCCGAGGCTCATCGAAGTCGAGGCCGCGCTCCACAACGTGATCTGGAACGGGACGATGTTCGGAAAGAATGAGAGCCCAAGCGCCATCATCCCGCTCAGCATCATCGCCAGAGCGAGCGCGAATCCGACATGATCATCCACATCATCTCGACCGGCGAGCGACACGATGGCGACCGCACTGACAGTGAAGGCAGCAAGACAGAATGAGAACACGTTGCGATGCGCGCGCCATGACGCGATCAGGCGCGGCTGCGCGCTCGCCGCAATCAAGACCGTTATCACGGTCAGCCCGAGAAACGCCAGGGGAATCCACCGCTGATGCTTCCTGGCGAACGCGCGCGTCGCGTCCTCTCCTTTGAGACGAAGCCAACCCACGCCGAGTGTGGCGTAGCCGGCCACTACAGTGACGGCGGTGAGGATGCAGAACGGACTGAAGGTGTCGAATGGACTTCCGGCGAAGGTGTTCCCGTCGACGCGCACACCATGAATCAGCCCGCCGACGATCACGCCCTGCGCCAGACCCGCGGCCAGCGAGCCGGCGGCAAACACAACGTCCCACCGCCGGCGCGAGCTTGTGCTGTTGTGACGAAACTCGAACGACACCCCTCTCAGTCCGAGCGAGACCAACATCACGACGATCGGGATGTAGAACGCGGGCAGGAGGATGCCGTACGCGAGCGGGAATCCGGCGAGAAGCGTGATACCGGCCATGATTAGCCACGTTTCATTGCCATCCCAGGTCGGTGCGATCGCATCGACCATCCGGTTGCGCACCTGCTCGTCGCGCTGCGCGAGTAACAACGCGCCGACACCGAGATCGAATCCATCAAGCACCACATACATCGTCAAGGCGAACAACATGAAAAGCGCCGCGATTAACGGGAGGTCCATACGCTACTTCGCCCCCGCCAGATAGGGCTGCACGCCGGCGATCTCCGGACGGAGATCGCGCTTCAACGAACCCGAGGGTAATGCGTGCGCCGGCAGACCCTCCGGTCCACGACGGATCAGTCGCAGAGTGAAGATGAGGAATGCCAGAAAGAACACAGAGTAGGCGCAGACAAACGCGATCAAGGTGGCCAACAGCGTCGACGCCGGCACCGGTGATACTGCTTCGGAAGTGCGCATCAGTCCGTTGATGACCCAGGGCTGTCGACCGATCTCGGCCGTGTACCATCCTCCGAGCGTGGCCACTACACCCGATGGCGCCATCACCACCAGTATGCGCAGGAACCAGCGCGCGGAATAAAGCCGGCCGTGCCACCGCAGCCAGAGTGAGATGACGGCCAGAGTGAACATGGTCATGCCGATAACGAGCATCAGCTTGAAGCTGTAAAAAACGGGGAGCATCCTCGGCTGGTCACTGACCGGAATGTTGCTGAGGCCCGGCATGGTGCCCGTCAAAGATTTCGTCAGCCAGATGGATCCGAAGTATGGAGTGCCCATCTGGAAGAGATTGCGCTGCCCCGACTGATCCGGCACGATGATCCACAGGTAAGGCATCGGCGAAGGAGTCGTCTTGTCCCACCACCCTTCGGCGGCGGTCAGCTTGGCGGGCTGATACTTCACCATGGTGCTGCCGACGTGATCTCCAACGAATACCTGCAGTGTGATCAGGATGCAGGCGGCGCCCATCCCAATCGACAGAGTTCGCCGCGCGAATCCGACATCGCGCCGCTTCAGCAGATACCAGGCGCTGACACCGGAGACCAGAAATGCCGCCGATAGATAGGCGGCGAGCAGCATGTGTGGCAGCCGCACCGGCCACGACGGGTTCACGATGACCCGGTGCCAGTCAGTCACGATCAGGCGACCATGGTCCCACGCAACACCATCGGGGGTCTGCATCCAGCTGTTCGCTGCCATGATCCAGGAGGCGGAGAGCACGGTCCCCAGCGCAACCATGCACGTGGCGAAGAAATGCAGCTTCGGCCCGACGCGTCCCTCGCCAAAAAGCATGATGCCGAGGAATCCGGCTTCGAGGAAGAAAGAGCTGAGCACCTCGTAAGCGATCAGCGGCCCGATGACCGCCCCGGCGACCTGAGAGAATCTGGAGAAGGTGAGGCCGAACTCGAAGGCCATCACGATTCCCGTGACCACACCGATCGCGAAGCTCATTGCAAAGATGTTCAGCCAGAACCGATAGATCTGTCGATAAACCGGATCGCCCGTCTTGAGCTGCAAGCCCTCGACGATCGCCAGAAACAAGGCGAGTCCAATCGAGATCGTCGGAAAGATGATATGGAAGCTCACCGTGAACGCGAATTGAATTCGAGCCAGGATGAGCGGATCGAGATTAGACATCGTCGCTCCCCTCTTCCGGCGGCGAGCGCCGGTAGACGAACAGCGTCGTCGCGATGCACGCAGCGATGGCGAGTATCGACGTAGTAACCCCAAAGATTCCGTCGACCACGTTGAAGGCGACGAACCCGAGGATCGCCGTGAGACAACCCAGCAGAATCGTGACGACTCTCGACGAGGATGATCTCGAGGATGTGGTCATCGTCAGCTCTCGCTCAGCGGGACCGATTCCCGACGTACGAGACGCGCCAGATCGTACCGTTTGCATCTTCGCTGACGAACAGCGAGCCATCCTTCGCAACGGCGATACCGTACGGACGGCCCCAGACCTCGGTGTTGGAGATCACAAAGCCCGTCATGAAATCCTCGTACTCGCCGGTCGGCTTGCCGCTGGCGTCGAACAGAAGTCGAACGACCTTGTTTCCTGTACGGTTTGGTCGGTTCCACGACCCGTGCATGGTCGCAAAGGCGCTGCCCCTGTACTCGGCGGGAAAGTTGTCGCCCTGATAGAACACCATCTGCATCGGCGCAGAGTGGGCCTGCATCAATACGTCGGGAACGGTGACCTTGTCCTTGAGATCGGGTCGCATGCCCGCCTGCCGCGGATCTTCGTGGCCGCCGATGTAGTACCACGGCCAACCGTAAAAGGCGCCCTCGACGACGTGAGTCGCATACTCGAACGGCGTGTTGTCGCCGAGCTCGTCGCGCTCGTTCACGATGCACCACAATTGCTGTGTGGCCGGCTGGATCGTCATGCCTGCGCAATTTCGCAAACCCGTCGCGACGATCTTGAGATTCTTGCCGTTCGGATCGAATGAGAGAACATTCGCGCGCAGCTCTTCGGTGTCCCAGGCGGCGCCAAGCGGCTTGCTGCTCACCCAGTCGGCCAGACCGTTGATGAGACGCGGTTCCGGGTATCTGGTGACTTCCGGCGCCGGGAACATATCCTGCGCGTCGTTCGATCCGGAGCCGACGGAGTAATACAGCCGGCTCCCGTCCGGAGAAACGACGAGGTCGCGCGCATAGTGATGCGTCGGAATAATTCCTTCAACGATGCGCTCCGGCTTCCCGGACGCCGTGAGATCGCCGTTCTTGTAAGGAAACCGGACCACTCCGTCGCTGTTGGCGATATAGACCCAGCGAGGGTTTGGTCCGAGCGGATAGAACGCGACGCCATGCGGCTCGTTGAGACCCGCGGCAAATACCGTGAGCTTTTCCGGTTTCGCGCTGCCCGCAGGAACTCGCAACACATGGACGGTGTTGGTCATGGTGCTGACGACGAACAAGTCGCCGTTCGGCGCGAGGCGAATCGCGCGCGTGCGACGCAGATCGGACGTCACGAGCTCCGCCGAGAAACCGGCCGGCAACTGTGGTCGCGCTCCGGCCGGCTCGGCCACTACCTGCACCGGGCCATCGCTGGACTTCGAAACCGGCGGCAGATCCTGCGGTCTGATCAGGCGTCTGACTCCCGGCTTGTCATCCTGCCAGCTTCCGAATGCCGCCGCGCCTGTCAACACCTGTGCAGAGCCCCGCTCGACGACAATCAAACTCAGACAGCAGGCGAGAACGGCGACGACCTTGAGCGAATTTCCTGTGATTCTCTCCATAACTACTCTCCAGTTCGCGCTAACGAGTGTTGGCGGAAGCGACTGTCTTTCCTCCAGTCGAGTCCTTGGGTGTTGAAGTGGCGATGCGCACGGTTTGCCCGTCGGCGAGTATCACCGAACCGATGGTCGCGACGAGCGCTCCGTCACCGAGCCCGGAGACGATCTCCAGTGTGCTACCGTAGTCGCGGGCAACCTGTACGCTGCGAAGGTGCGCCGTCGCGCGGCCGTTGGCCGTCGGCGTCAGCTCGATTACCTGAGGCCCAGCGGCACGATTCACGAGTGACGTAGAAGGGATCACGAGTGGCGCGTCGACGCGTTGAACGGTGATGCGCAGCTGCGTGTACATCCCCGGAAGCAGCACTCGTCCGGGATTCGGCACGTCGACCTCGGCGAGCAACGTGCGCGTGTTGGGATCGACCGCACCCGCGGTGCGAACGACGGTGCCGCGGAATGTTTGATTCCCCAGATTCGCGACGAGAAGGTCGGCTGGCAGACCGGGTCGGATCGACGCGACGTAGGGCTGCGGCACCGTGATATACACGCGCATGGTGTCGGTCTGCGCGACTCGGTACAAGCTCGCTGCGCTGACACTGGTCGAAGCGGCGAACTGGGATCCGCCCGCGGTCAGTGGATCGGACGATCCGCCACCACTCGTGATCAGCGCCCCATATTCGACGTTTCGCGCGGTGACAACGCCACCGAACGGCGCTCTGACTTGCGTGTACTGCAGCATTGCGATCAGGCCGCGCAAGTTGGCCTCGGCCGCCTGCACGCTCGCGTTCGCGGCCAGATATGCCTGCTCCATCTGCTGAAGTTCCTGAATGGTCACGGCGCTGTCAGCGGCGAGGAGACGCCAGCGCTCGAGATTGGATCGCGCCAGCGCCAGCGCGCTCTGCATCTGCGCGAGCTGAGCTCGCGCCTGCAGCACACTCTGTTGCAGCTCGGGGACATCGATGTCGGCCAGAACCTGACCCGCGCGAACCTGGCTTCCCAGATCGGCGTACCACCGGCGCACGTATCCTGATGCTCGCGCATATACGGCGGCCTCGTGCAGCGCTTCCATGGTGCCGGGCAGCAACACTGTGTTCGGAGCTGTCGGCCTCATCGCCTGGGTAACCGCCACAAGCGGGAGAGTAGCAGTCGCCGACTTGACCTGCGTGGCCAACTGGCGCTGGAGCTTGAGCCGCGGAAGGATGCCGACGAGGAAGAGGACAACCAGCGCGATCGCGAAAACGATGGCGATTCGCCTGACCCGGCCATTCGACATCGGAGCGACCTGTGGCGCCGTCTCGACCTCGGACGTCGCCGGTGCTGCAGATATCCGTGCTGTTGATACTGGTGTTACAGCTGCCGGCGTTGCTGTTACCGGGGTCGCAATTGGCGGCGACTCGGTTGGCGGTGTGGCAGTCGCCGTGGTACCCGACTGGCCGTTATCGCCAGCGTTGTGAGGAGCTGACGCAGTCATACAGCCTCCAGCGCCGCGTGGCGCCGCTCTGCCCGCAGGACGCTGTACAACAGCGGCACGACGAAGAGAGTGAAAATGGTGGCAACGAGGAGTCCGCCGATTACGGCGCGACCCAGTGGGGCGTACTGTTCTCCGCCATCGCCGGACCCGAGAGCCATTGGCATCATGCCGATGATCATGGCAAGTGCGGTCATGCAGACGGGACGGAGTCGCGTGTAGCCGGCATCGATAGCCGCCTGGACGGCGGTCCGACCGGCGCGGCGCTGACCTTCGGCGAAGGTGATCAGCAACACGCTGTTAGCCGTAGCGACACCCATCGCCATGATCGAACCCATCAGCGATGGCACGTTCAGAGTCGTCCCGGTCACGAACAACATCCAGACTATTCCCGTCGCCGCTCCGGGAAGTGCGACGATGATGATGAGCGGGTCGAGCCAGCTCTGGAAATTCACGACGAGGAGGATGTAGACGAGCAGCACCGCGAACACAATCCCGAGCTCGAGTCCGGTAAAAGAAGTCCGCATGCTGTCCACCTGGCCGCGCAACACCATCGTCGAGCCACGGGGAACTGACGACTTCACGCCGGCGAGCACCGCATCGACGTCGCCGGCGACGCCGCCGAGATCGCGCTGGTCGGCGCCGAGAAGAACATCCACCACCGGCTGGATGTTGTAATGGTTGACGACCGCGGGAATCCTGGTTCGTGTGATCGACGTCAGATTCTGGAACAACTGCGGTTGCGGCGACCCGGCGACCGATACCGGCGTGGACTCGAACTGGTCCAGCGACGCGTTCTTGTACTGCGGGGTCATCACGTTCACCGGGTACTGAACCCCATTCTGCGGATCGAGCCAGTAACTCGGCGCCGTCGAGCCGTTGGACGACAGCGAGATCAGGAGGTTCGAGGCGACATTACTCTGCGTGAGTCCGAGCTGCGACAGGTTGGTGCGGTCCGCCGCGACGGTGAGTTGAGGAGCGTCCATCAACTGCTGAACGCGAATGTCGGCCGCGCCGGGCACGCCGTGCAGCTGCGCAGCGATGCGCTGGGCGAGTGCGAAGTTGCCGTTCAGATTTGACCCTGCGATCTGGACGTCGATCGGGGCCGGAAGACCGAGGTTCAACACTTCGTTCACGATATCGGACGGCTGAAAGAAGAAAGTCAGCTCGGGGAATTTTTCCGGCAGGCTCGCTCGCAGAGCGCGGGTATACCCAAACGTCGAGCCGTGGGTAGGCGTGAGCTGCACCAGCACGTCGGCATCGGCCGGACCTACGGCGCTCGATCCCTGAATGAGGTTCAGAGCATTTGCCGCGGAGCCGATCGTCGACAGAATGAGAGTGATCTCGTTCGATGGAATCGTCGCGCGGATCTCATTCTCCACCTGGGCGACGATCACCTCGGTCTGTTCGACGCGCGTCCCCGTCGGAGCCCGCACATGGAGCTGGAATTGGCCAGCGTCGACTTGCGGAAAGAAATCCTGCCCGAGCCGCGGCACCATCAGCGCCGTTCCAACGATCACCACTGCAGTCACCGCAAGGACTCCACGCCGGTGGAGCACCGCCCACACCAGCGCCGATTGGTAGCCGCTACGGAAGGAATTGAATCGACGCTGAAAGCCGTCGGCCGCGCGCCGGAACCAACCGCTGTGAGACGCCGCGTGTGGGTCGGGCGCCTTGAGCATGTACTTCGCCATCGTCGGCACCAGCGTTCGCGACAGGAAGTACGAGGCGAGCATCGCGAAGATCACCGACATCGCGAGCGGCCGGAATAGAGCGGCGGCAGGTCCTGAGAGCGCGAAGATCGGCAGAAAGACTATACAGATCGACAGCGTCGACACGAGAGCTGGCAGCGCGATCTGCTCGGAGGCATCGACGATCGCCCGCACCAGCTCTTTCCCCTGTTGCAGGTTGCGAGAGATGTTCTCGATGGCCACCGTCGCGTCGTCCACAAGGATCCCCACCGCGAGCCCCAGGCCCAACAGCGTCATCACGTTCAGGGTCTGACCGAACAGCGAGAGGCAGATGATCGACGTCAGGATGGAAAGCGGAATCGACGTCGCGACGATGATCGTGGAGCGTCCACTGCCGAGGAAGATCAGAATCATGAGCGCGGTGAGGCACGCCGCGATGACCGCCTCGCGAATGACGCCGCTGACTGCCGCTGTAACGAAGATCGATTGATCGGCCAGAAGCTCTACCTGCACATCCGGTGGCAGAGTGGCCTTTAGTGAAGGCAGCATTGCCTTGACGGCGTTCACGACGCTGAGCGTCGAGACTCCGCCGTTCTTGATCATCGTCAGGTAAATGCCGCGCGATCCGTTGTTGCGTACGATGTTCGTCTGGATCCCCGAGCCGTCGCGCACCTGGGCCACGTCACGGATGTAGATCATCGACCCGTTCACCTGGCGGATCGGCAGGTCGCCCAGGATGCTTATCGAGTCGGGCGTCGAGTTCAGCCGCACGAAGTACTCGAGCGATCCCATTTTCACCGTGCCCGACGGCAGAATCACGTTCTGGAGTCCGAGCGCAGTCGTAACGTCGGTCGGCGAAAGTCCCTTGGCATAGAGCAGAGCCGGGTCGATGTCGACGTTGATGACCCGGTTCGCTCCGCCATTGGCCGGTGGAATCGTGAGTCCCTCGATCGTCGCCAGGGGGTTGCGAATGAAATTGGTGGCGAGGTCGTTGAGCTGGGCTTCCGTGCGCTGTGGGCTGCTGATTCCCAGGGACAGGATCGACACGTCGGTGGCGTTGAAGCGGACGATGAGCGGCGGCGTTATTCCCGGCGGCATCGAGCGAACGACGGTCTGCGAGACGGCGGCGATCTGAGCGACGCCAGTGGCGATGTCGGCTGTCGGCTGCAGGTACACCTTTATCAGCGCGGTGCCGTTCAGCGATTCCGATTCGATATGCTCGATGTCGTTCACCGTGGAGGAGTACGCACGTTCCGACGTCGAGACGATGCGCTGCTCCATATCACGCGGTGATAGGCCGCCATAGTTCCAGACCACCGACACCACGGGGAGATTGATCGTGGGGAAAATGTCGATCGCCATCCTGCGGATGGACATCACCCCGAACGCGAGCATCAGGATGGCGACACAGACGAACGTGTACGGCCGGCGCAGCGCGAGATGGACTATCCACATCAGAGAGTCCTCCCGACGAGCGCTTCCAGTGCGGCGCGTGTGATGTGGTACCGATGCTGGGCAAGCACCAGACTGTATTCCGCCTGCAACAGCGCGGCTTCAGATGTGAGCACGTCGAGCATGGTGGAGATTCCGGCGCGGTATCGGGCGGTCTGCACGCGGAGATCCTCGCGCGAGGAGCGAATCGCTTCCTCGCCCAATGAAATGGCCGCCGTCGTCGTGCTGAGCGCGCCGAGCAATTGCGCGGCGCTGGCGCGGGCGGAACGCCTGGTATCGGACACGGTCGCCCGTGCTACCTTTGCCGCAACTTCGGCTCGCGTTACGGCATCCTCGCGCTGGAACCCATTGAACACCGGGAAGCTCGTGCCGACGGTAACCGTCCATCCGGGTTGCACCGCGCCAGGCGCGACCGGCGTGCTCGCCGCCCAGTTGCGTCCGGCGTTGGCAGTAATGGTAGGGACGTACAACGTGCGCGCCGCGCGCAGAGATTCTTTGGTCGCAGCCGCTACGGCATCCGCTACGGCGACGCTAGGAGATGATTCGACCGCGAGTCGGATAATAGTGCTGTCATCAATCGCCAGTGGGCGTATTGCTTCGGATGCGCTGTCCGTTCTCGCGCCCACTGCTCCATCGACGCCCGCGAGCCAGCCGAGTGTGTAAGCGGCGGTGAGCAATGTGTCTTTCGCCGCGAGCAGCTGTTGCTGCAACGTCGTCGATTGCAGCTGCGCGCGCAGCAGGTCCGACCTGGTAACAGTTCCTGCCCGGAACATGTCGGTCGTGAATCGGAGGAGCTGGTTCGCCTCCGCCAGGCCCGCTTGCGCAACCTGCACGAGGTCCGTTGCGCGGATGACTTCGTAGAATCCCTGCTCGGCAATCAGCGTGACTGCATAACGATCCGCGACGAGTGTCGAGCCCGCCGCTCGCACGTAGGCGCTGGCGACTCTTTCGTTTGCCCGCCGGCGTCCGCCGGTAAAGACGTCGAGCGCGGCGGAAAGACCATAGGTCCGGCTGCTCGCGAATCCCCCGCCGCTGCTGGTAGCACTCGAGGCACTCTTCACGTCGGTGCGGAGCGCCTCGGAATTCGCCGTAAGCGTTGGAAAGTACGCGCCCGTCGCCATCCGCTTGTCGGCACGGGCGATCTGCACGCCGCCGGTACCTGAAGCAACGATCGGGCTGACGTTGAGAGCACGGTCGACGACCTCGCGCAACGTCAGCAGCGGGTACGATACTGTGGAATCGATCTGGGGCAGAGCTGGCGAGAGTGACTGCGGGCTCGAAGCGCCCTGCGCCGCAGCGCTGGCCACGGCATCGGAGTTCACGTACATGAAAAGCGCGACACCCAGCGCAGCGAGTGCAATCCGTTGAGTAGTCATCTCGCCCGAATGGTGAGTCCGACGCGAGACCCCGACAATCGCACCTTGGTTCATCGCACCTTAGTGCGATGTCCAGTTAACAGTCGCTTGCTCATTCTTCGAGAGCGCAGAAGAGATCAGAACGCGCTGGCAGGCAAAGACGTTCGACGGGAGAATTGTTATGAGATCGGTTTCATGCAGAGTGTTCGTCGCTATCGCTGCGGTCGCCGCTGCGGGATGCGCCAAACAACAGGAAAACGCTGCGCCAGCTCAGGCGCAGGCGCAGGTTCAGGCGGGGAATCAGATGCAGGGCGCCGCCGACTGGCGTCAACGGATGCAGGCGAATCACAACCCCGATTCATCGGTCGAACGACAAGTCCGTCGTCTCACCAGCAACCTCGACCTCACGCCGGCGCAGCAAACGAAGGTCCGCCAGCTATCGAGATGGCACAACGACAGGATTCAAGCGATCCTCGACACTGCACCGCCCGCGCTGACCTATCAGGACTTTCAAACACAGGTCCACGCGATCAGCGCTCAATACCACGACTCGGTCAACGCCATCCTGACATCGCACCAGCTCGACCTGATGAGGACGATGGTGGGTCCCATGGGCGGAGGACGACCCGCGCGCCAGGCTCCGTGACCGATCTCCGTTGGTCTTAGTTGTGACTCAACGACCAGCCGTATGACGCGAGGCAGCGAGTTGCTCCGGCGCTCGCTTCGCACCGCCCATCGGCGGCATCACTCAGTGTGCTGCTTCGGCTTCGGCGCTCCTGCTTGACGATGCTGAGGGATTGAAGATTGCTGCCGTCGCCCCTGGCCGTTTTGCGATCCGCGCTGCAACCGGCGGCCAGCACGAGGATGTTGAGAATGGCGAGGATGGCAAGGATGGCGATGTAGCCCGCGCCGGGACGAATGCGAATCATTGAACGTGTCGTCATGAGGCCTCTAAGGCGGAGGAGACGGGCACCGAATTCGTAGGGGCTGGAAGGACTGAGGATAAGCCGGCCGGTTGCGGGCCCTCGCGTCCGCGCACGAGCGTGGCTAGGGCGCCAACTGCCGCGAATCCTGCACATGTTGCCAGCGCCGCGTGAAATGCGCGGAGAAAGGTCGCCTCCAGCGCTGCTCGCCCGACATCGTTCGCCGTCGAGGCCGCCAATGCACTGCCAGCGGCGGCACCGCCAAGAGTCGCGAACACAGCGCCGGCGACGGCGACGCTCAGCGCCTGGCCGGTGATACGCGTGGTAGCGAATACGCCTGACGCCATTCCCTGCTGCGATTGAGGAGCCGCGGCCATCAGCGAGCGCGCATTCGGCGACTGGAACAGACCGAGGCCGGCACCCGCGAGCGCAAGCCGCCACCATATCTCCGACATCGGTGTCGTCGCGTCGAGTTGCGTCAACAGCAGCAGGGCTGCGGTAGTGATCGCCATCGCCAGCGGCGCCAGAATCCGCGAGCCCAACCTGTCGGAGAGCGCTCCCGCTATGGGAGACACCACGACCATGGCCAGCGGCCACGGGGTGAGCAGGAGACCCGTGCGCTCTGACGGAAATCCGCGCAACTCCTCGAAGTAGAAAGGAAAAAGAAATCCGATCGCGAAGAGCGCCAGCATCGAGCAGAGAAGACTGCCAACGGCGGAGGCGAACACGCGATTGCGAAACAATCTGAGATCTATAATCGGATGCGGCGCGCGAGTCTCTGCGAATGCACCCGCGACCAGCGAGACAACGCCGATCGAGAGGGTGCCGAGCACGCGCGCCGACATCCAACCCCACTCCTGGCCGAACGACAGCCCCAGCGTCAGGGCTGCGAGAGCGATCGCGAGGAGCAGCGCTCCCCGCAGGTCGAACTTCTGGTCGCTGCGCACGAGAGTGGGTGGGATCAACCACAACGTCAGCAGAATGGCAGCGATTCCGATCGGAACGTTCACGTAAAAAATCCAGCGCCATGTTCCGAGCGTGGTGAGAGCACCACCGATTGTGGGCCCGGTGCTGGCACCCAATGCGATCGACGTGGCGCCCCAGCCGAGGGCGTGGCCGCGCTGTGTAGGCGGCACGGCATTGCTCAATATTGCCGTACTGGTCGAGAGGATCAGCGCACTGCCGACTCCTTGCAGCGCGCGAGCGCCGATCAGCCAGCCTAGCGAAGGCGCGGCACCACAAACCGCCGACCCGATTGTGAATACGATTAGTCCACTCAGCCAGATCGGGGCACGACCGATCATGTCGGACAATCGTCCGAACGTAAGCAGCAGCGCGCCGATCACCACCAGGTAGCCGATTACGATCCACTCTACGGTGCCGGTGAGGGCGGTACCGAAGGCAGTTGCAATGGATGGCAACCCGATGTTCACAATGGACGCATCGAGCGTCGTCATGAAAATCCCGACGCACACGAGCGCGACAACCGGTGTACCGGTGGCAGTCCGCGTCCCCGTCACGGTAGTCACGCCGCCAGTGCGGTCGCCGTGTGTGGCCCGCCACCGGCCTCTGTGCGCCTGATCGCTGCTGCGATTTCGTAAAGGTCGGTTGGACTCCGGCTGATCATTTCGGAGTCGATCCAGCCTTCGACCTCGTCAGCCAACCGCGTGCGGAGGATGACCCATATGCCGAATACGACTCTCGGGATCTCGAGGTCGGCGGTATCGGCTTGCCGTCCAGGAATTGGCGCGCGCATTGTCCCCCCTCTGTGTCGGCGCAGTGTCTCTGCCGCGCCGCAAATAACTGTGATCTCGTTCGAGCACTTACGAAGAAGGGTGTCCGAGGCGATACCACCGGACAATCGGACTTTGGTGCTTCGCACTTTAGTGGGAGATGGTGACCCTCTCTCCAGCGTTGTTCGTTCACGCCGACTACGAGCAGCCACGCAATTCTGCCAAGCTTCTGACCCTTCCCAAAAGCGGACTGCGGTTGCTTAAACGGAAGCAACCGCAGTCGCGCGCTACGCACCGAGGAATTGTGCGTGGACGTACTCGCCCATCCGGACGTCGTAGACCAGGTACCAGCCAGGGTGATCGGGATCGAGATAGACCACGAATTGGTCACACGTCCAGCACCATGGGGAGGTGATTGCCCAATCGGAATCCTCAATCTCGAATTGGCCGCCGGGCAGCCAGATTCGGCGAGCGGCCAGGTCGACGCGACTGAGTGTATAGACGTGAGAAGGTCCTGAAAGCGCGAATCGGCCGGATTGGAACGGTTGCGCGAGTCTGAAGCGCGGATCATCTGGCGCCGCATGTCCATACCACTGATCGTTGCGAACGTATGGGACAGCGGACGCGGGGTGATTTGGCTCGAATAGCGGTGCCGCGTGTGCGCCGGTGCGGGCTGCCGGCGCGCGTGGGATTGCCGGATGGAACGCCTCGCGTGGGGTCGCGAAGCGAACCCCTCCGCCGCCGCCACCGCGGCCGCGACCGGCCTGTGCGGTTGCTTGCGAAGGAACGGATACCGCAATGAAAGCGGCGGTGATGATGGGTAGAGCGGTGTGGATATGCATGACTCCTCTCGGATTGTGGGTTGTCTTCCGCACGGATGATCATGCCCGGGTGGAGACTCATGCAATCACACCATCGTAGGACGCGTGAACCCGCCTGCTTCCCACTTGTCCGCGACGCTTTTTACATCGGGCTGCGAAGTCCAGGCGCGCGGGCGAATTGAATAAGCGAGGCTGGATCAGCGCCTGGGATTGACGCTGAGACGATGCTTCAATTCAGGAAGCCAGTTCGGAACGACCACTAGCTGAAAATCGCTCGTGGCCGGTAGCAGCCCGAGGATGCGGCCGTCGGCGGCGATGTCGGTGGGTCCGATGGTTTCCGTCACCGACGTGGTCTCGAACGGAGATCTCGCGACGATCGTGTCACGCGAGACGACACGAAAGCTCGGCGTGAACGCCAGCCTCGCCGCAACGATCGCCGAGCCCGACCGATACACGATCGATTTCCCGTCCCGCGACCAGAGCGGCTCGCTGCCACCGCCGGCGGAGATCTGAACCTTGCCATCGGCCTTTGGGTAAGTGCTGGCAAAGACTTCGGAGCTTCCACCGTCAAAAGCGCCGGAGCTGACCCAGGCTATCCAGCGGCCGTCCGGCGAGAACCGCGGATCGGTTTCCGGTGTCGGCGCGTTCACGTACGGAGTCGGCACGCGCGCTGAATCGAGACGAACCCGGAAGATGTCGAAGTTGTTTCCGAGTCCGACCATCAACACCGACCGGCCATCTGGTGAAACCACGGCACCGCTCGTCACCGCCGGTGCATCGAACAATTTCTCGGGCGTTGCGCCAGGCACAACGCTGATTGCCCAGACGGCAGGTTTATCCTCCGGGGTCGGGCCGACGTAGACGATGCGTCTTCCGTCAGGAGTCCACGACGGGCTCGCCAGTCCACCGCCCGTCACCAGTCGCGTCAATGTGCCAGACCGGATGTCGTAGATCGAGATCGAACGCTTGTCCTGATCGGTGGTCTCGAGCGCGATGCGCTGACCATCGGGAGACAGTCGTGGCGTCGCCAGGTTTCTGACGGCGCTGTTCAACACGGTCGGCGGCGCATTGCCGGCGTCCCATCCCAGCTGAGTGCCTCGTTCCAGTCGCTGGGATATCACGCCCCCGCCGTGAGAAATGAAAACTCCGGAATTGCCGTTCATCCCAGGCGTTACGCGGACTGGTGGCATCACGGGAACGGGATCTCCGGCAACGCGTCGACCAGAGCGGTCGAGATGAACCGCCATCACCGCCCCATCCTCCTGCACGTACGTCAGCGCTCCGTCGAGAACGGCGAGGGGACGAACGCCTTTGATCTTGAGCGGAATTACATCGCCGCCAGCGAGCGGGACCGTCGCCAGCTGCGCCGTCGTCAGGCTTCCCGTGTAGATCGTGAATGCGACGAGCCTGCCGTCCGGATACGAGACTGGCCAAAAATAGAACGCGCTCGTGTCTCTTGGTTTGGCGAATTCGACGGGATTGCCGCCGTTGGCGCTGACCCGCAACAGGCCATGCGCGCCCAGCCCAGCGCCGAGCACGATTTGATCGTCGATCGTCCAGTCGGCACCGTTGCCGCCACCGGTGTTCGCGACCGTGATCGGGATGCTGCCGTCGAGGCGCACCTTGCGCAGGCGTGGCGGCTCGTTGGTCTCGAACGCAACCCACTGTCCATCGGGCGAGAAAATCGGTTGTGTGGCGTTCTCAGTACCGGGAATCGGTCGACCACGCAGCTGGTCAGTCGGCAGATAGTAGAGAAGATTTCCGTCGGGCTTTGCGACTGAGTAGACGACAATACCGCCATTGTCGGAGATCGCCGCCGGCCACGGTGGGTTGTCGACGGCGCGCGCGCTGTCCGGCGTGTGCAGAACGAACCTGACGACGCGTGACTCATTGGTGTTGGTGCGACCACGCATCGCTGCAGCAGCGATGAGGGATGCGATGCCGACGATGGCGACACCGATCATGACTGGATCGCGCAGTCGCGTCCGCCAGGTAAAGGATTCTGTCGCCTGTGGCGCAATCACCTGCGCTCCGCTCGCGTGTGCCGCGGTCGCCTGCGTTTGTGTCGCCGACGCGAAGGGATTGGACGAGACCCTCCCCAGGAGTGCGTCGGCGAATTCTCGCGCGCTCGAGAAACGATCGGCCGGGAGCTGCTCCAGCGCGCGCATCACGGCCGCCTCGATGTACTCCGGCACCGCCGGCCGAATGCTGCGAATCGAGCGCGGTTTTTCGATCAGTATTCGTGCGTAGACCGCCTGCGGGCTCCTCGCATCGTACGGTGAGTCGCCAGTCAGCATCTCGTAGACGATCGCGCCGAACGAAAAAATGTCTGTGCGACGATCGATGACAGGATCGGCGACGGCCTGCTCGGGACTCATGTACTTGGGCGTCCCCAGCGTCACGCCGATTCCGGTCATACGCTCGCCCGTCGCCTGTTTGACGGCGAGGGAGATCCCAAAATCGGCGACGAGCGGCTCGCCGTTCTCGAGCAAAATATTTTCCGGCTTGAGGTCACGGTGAACTACGCCGTGCTGGTGCGCGTACTCGAGCGCGTTGAGTGCTCCCACCGCAATGCGCACTGTGTCTTCGACGGGTAGCTGCCGTTCACGGTTCAGTCGCGCACGCAACGACTCGCCTTCGATGTACGGCATGACGTAGAACAGGCGCCCCTCGACTTCTCCCGAATCGTAGAGCGGCAGCAGATTCGGATGGCGCAAATTGGCCGTAACCTTGATCTCGGCCAGAAACCGCTCCGTCCCGAGCTCGGCGCCGATCTCGCGATTGAGGAGCTTGATGGCGACCATGCGGTCGTGGCGGAGGTCGCGAGCCAGGTAGATGGTCGCCATGCCCCCCGCGCCGATTTCACGGTCGATGGCGTATCGGTCGGCGAGTCTATCTTTGACGCGGGTGAGATTATCCATGGCAGCAAGCATCGCTCGGATAATCGTGTCGCCGCCCGATCGGAGCAACTAATACCAAGGTTCGATACGGTTGGCCTACAATCACCCTTCGGGGCTATCGTACTTTACTGTGACACCGCGGAAGCTTGTATTTTTTCTTGACTACCTTCCATCGCCTGTATTGAATTGGGTAGTAGTTGCGAGGAGTTCATCGATGGCCACCGCCGTTACCGAGGAACTGAGGAAGACAGGGGTCGACGTCGTCGGTGACATCCCTTGGAGCAGCCACTTCTGCCTGTTCTACGACACGAAAGCGGCTTTGCTCGATACCGTAGTCCCGTACTGCCAGGCCGGGTTGGAGAGCGGCGAGTTCTGTCTGTGGGTGGTCGCTCCGCCGTTGACCCTGTCGGAGGCGCTCGAGACGTTGCGGAGCACCGTCACCGGGTTCGACCGCTACTTGGCCAACGGCAGCATCGAGATCGTCGACGCGCACGATTGGTATCTGCATGACGGTGAGTTTGACCTGGCGCGAGTGATCACGGGGTGGAACGAGAAACTCGCGCGCGCCTCAGCGAACGGGTACGCCGGGGTTAGAGTCACTGGCGATACCGCCTGGCTCGAGCGCAAGGATTGGACGGATTTCCTCGAGTACGAAGAGTCACTCAACGGCGCGATTGCCAATCAGCGCCTGGTGGTACTCTGCACCTATCCCCTCGCCGCCTGCAGCGCGGAAGAAATTCTCGATGTCGTGCGCACCCACCAGTTTGCTGTGACGAGGCGGTTCGGAACGTGGGAGATCATCGAGACGGCCGGCCACAAGCAGGCGAAGGCTGAAATCAAGCGTCTGAACGACGAACTCGAGCTACGTGTGGTCGAGCGAACCAGTCAGTTGCTCATTGCCAACGAGGAGCTCACCCGAGAAATATTCGAGCGTCAGCGGGCCGAGGAAATGGCAGAGGGAGAGCGCGAACGGCTTCGCCAGGCGCAAGCCGATCTGGTCCGCGTCAGTCGGGTCACGATGATGGGAGAGTTGACTGCTTCGCTTGCGCACGAGATCAAGCAGCCGATTAGCGCCGCGTTGTTGAATGCCAATGCCTGTGTGCGATGGCTCAATCGGCAGGAGCCGGCTACCGAGGAGGCACGGCGGGCGGCGGCTGGAGTCGCCGCTGAGATCAGCCGCGCTTCCGAGATCATCAATCACATCGGGGGCTTGTTCGAGAAGGAGGGGACACGGCGCGAGTCGATGGATATCAACGAAGTCATTCAGGAAATGCTCGCTTTACTTCGCAGCGAGGCCTCCGATCACGCCGTCTCCATCAGGCCTGCACTGGAGAGCGGTTTGCCAAAGGTGATGGGGGATCGGGTTCAGCTGCAACAGGTGCTGATGAATCTGACGCTCAACGGCATCGATGCCATGAGGGAAACTGACCGAGCGAAGGAGATCACGATCACCTCGGAGGTGGGCGACGGTGAGCTCATCGTATCTGTCCGCGATACGGGCACGGGTGTACCGGATGAGGAGGCTGATCGGATCTTCGACGCGTTCTACACGACCAAATCTCACGGCCTTGGAATGGGGCTCGCGATCAGCCGGTCGATCGTCGAGTTGCATGGCGGGCGGCTCTGGGTAACAAACAACTCCGGACCCGGCGCCAATTTTCAACTGACGCTGCCCATCCAATCCCCTTCATCGCCGACGACGAAGTGAGCGCGCAAGTGCGGGGAGCGTCGCTCTCAAAGGGATAAGCCAGCCAGGAAGCGGACCGGAACCGGCTAAGCGGCGTAATTCCGCGCTCGGTTTCAATTCCCCTGCGCGCAGCGTATTCTAAAACTGAGATGAGCTCCGTTGAGCATTCAGTCGCACGCGCGTCAGAGTTAACCAGCGAGGGAATCGCGCGCCTGGACATGGCCCTTCGCCAGAACGAGCTCGAATGGCGCCATATCACCGATGCGATTGCGGTGAATGTCGTCGTTCAGAGCCCGACCGGTACGTGTCTGTTCGCGAACCGAACCGCGCTCGACTACTGGGGACTCAAGCTCGAAGACGTGATGGTCGCCAACTACCGCGCTCCGGTTCACCCGGACGATGCGGCGCAGATGTACGCTCGGCGTCAGGAAGGATTGGCGAAAGGAATCCCATTCGAGAGCGAGCTCCGCTCGCAGCGACACGACGGTGAGTATCGGTGGTTCCTCTGGCGCTACATCCCTGTTCGCGATGAACACGGACAAGTCGCTCGCTGGTATGTCACCGGCACCGACATCGACGATCGCAAGCGCGCGGAAGATCGCATGCGCAACGAAACTCTCGCCCTCCGCGAAGAGCTCGACCGCGCTTCGATGTTCGAGGAGATCGTCGGCTCCTCGCACGCACTCCAACGCGTCCTCACCCAAGTCACCAAGGTCGCACACACCGACGCCACCGTCCTCATACTCGGCGAGACAGGAACCGGCAAAGAACTGATCGCGCGCGCCATTCACAAGCGATCGCGGCGCGCCGGTGGAGCATTCATTCTCGTCAACTGCGCGGCGATTCCGCCGTCGCTCATCGCGTCAGAATTATTTGGACACGAGAAAGGCGCGTTCACCGGCGCGCTGCAGCGCCGCCTCGGACGCTTCGAGGCAGCAGATGGCGGGACGATCTTCCTCGACGAAATCGGCGAGCTGCCCGCCGAGGCGCAGGTCGCGCTGCTGCGCGTGCTGCAGGAACGGGAGATCGAGCGCGTCGGCAGCAGCCATCCGATTCCCGTCGACGTACGCGTCCTTGCCGCTACCAATCGGGATCTCGAAGCCGCGGTCGAGCGGGGGACGTTCCGCGAGGATCTATACTATAGACTAAACGTCTTCCCCATCCGCATGCCGCCGCTCCGTGAGCGGGTCGAAGACATTCCCATCCTCGTAGAGTATCTGGTCGATCGCTACGCGAAACAGCTCGGCAAGAGCATTCGCAACATCGAGAAGCACACGCTGCAGCTGTTGCAGAACTACGATTGGCCGGGCAACGTGCGCGAGCTGCAGAACGTGATCGAGCGCGCAGTGGTGCTCGTCGACGGCGAGACTTTCAACATCGATGCGTCGTGGCTCCCGAACAGGCTGAGCAAGTCGTCAAATGGAAACGGGCGGCCCGTGACCACGCTCGCCAAAGGCGAGAAAGAGCTGATCGAAGCCGCGCTCGCGGAATCCGAAGGACGTGTCTCAGGGCCGCGAGGCGCCGCGGCGAAGCTCGGCATCCCGCGACAGACGCTCGAGTGGAAGATTCGAGCGCTCAAGATCGATAGGCTGGCCTTCAAGCGAGAAGAGGAAAGAGGCAAGAGCAAAAGTTGACAGGAGGTGGAGGCATGGCAAACGATCCGTCTTTCGTCGCTCTCGCGCTGAAGGCCTGGAAGACCCAAATCGATCGGGCGGACAAGCTGTTTGGAGCTCTCTCGTCTCAGGAGATTCTGCGGGAGATAGCGCCTGGGCGGAACAGGGTTCTTTACCTGTGGGGACATCTGACAGCGGTCCACGACGCCATGTTGCCGCTACTCGGGCTGGGAGAACGACTTCATCCCGAGTTTGATGTCGCGTTCATCTCGAATCCCGACAGGTCGCGAGCCGACATTCCTTCGCACGAAAAGGTTCGCGGGGCATGGAGTGCCGTCAATGCCGAATTGTGGAACGGGTTTGAGAAGATGTCGTCGAACGACTGGGCCCTAAGGCATTCTGCCGTTTCGGACGAGGATTTCGCGAAGGATCCTTCGCGGAATCGGTTCGCGGTCCTGCTTAACCGCACGAACCACCTGTCCTACCATCTCGGTCAGGCGGTGCTCGCACTCAAGAAACGGTAACCAAAAAGCTCGAAGGCAAGACCGCCGTCATCACCGGCGGCACAGACCGGAGCCATAATGTCAGTATTTGCGACTCCTCTGCCAGCCCTTCGGTGTTACCCCCGTGACACGGCGGAACGTCTTTGTGAAATGGCTCTGGTCAGCGAAACCTGTTTGCAGCGCGATAAACGCAATGGGTTCCTTGGCAAGCAAAAGAAGCTCCTGTGCGCGCTTGATCCGGGCGTCAAGGAACCACTTATACGGGGGCATGCCAGTCGAAATCTTGAACGATCGAGCGAACTGTGACTGGGAAAGCCCTACCAGTTTGGCCATCGCTTCAAGGCTTATGTCCTTCGTCATGTGAGCTTCGAGGTACTCCATCGCGCGACGCAACTGCCATCGGGAAAGCCCGTTTGTCCAACGTGTCGCGGCGTGTCGGCGAGCAAACAGGTCTGCCGTCAATGCTGTCGTCAGGCTCTCACCATAGATGCGGCCACCGCTTGAAGATTCCTGACATTCCTCCGCCAGAAGATCTGCGCATCTTGCCACCTTATCGTCGTACCACAACAAGACCGGCCTGTTGGTTTTGGCGGAATCCAATTCGTCGCCGAGGACCGATTCCAGGAGTTTTGGAGCAAAACTCATCCTGAGTTCGCGAACTGATCGAATTCCGTCAGAATAGCCCCAGACTGTCATGCCTGCTGGCACAAACGTGGTATGCCCTACATCAAATCGAGACCGGGCGGTCGCTCGGTTGAGATTCAGGCGTGGCTCGCAATATCCCCCTTCCTGGCCGAGAACAATGGCAACAGTTGTTTCGTAAGAAGAGATGTCGTGCCAAACTTTTCCAGGATCGAGATAGTGCACTATATGACGGACAGTGATCCCGTTCCAGTTGCGACTTTGGCTCTCGACCTTCCTAATCCCGTGCGGTGAACGGAACTCGAACGACTGGGGTTCGCTCATATCTCTGTTCCGTCGCGACGTGGCCAACATACCGTCAGATCTATCCTTCGAAGCAGTGCGCTAGATAAAGAATAGCAAGATCACACAGGAGGTCAAAGGCAGTATCGCGCACTGTCTTAGCGTGCCCTTCGGCTCACAGCGGAAGGAGACCAAAAACAGCGCAATTAGACAAGACATCGAGTGCCGTGATGTCCATGTTGGTAGTCATGAGATTGCAACTGGCTTCGTATCTAATCTTGAGGCTGAGCGTGCCCATTGCGATCGGCCTCGCGCAACGCGTCGATGTTCGTTCGATGCCGTACCCGACGGTGACGGACGAGCGGCTCCAGCATCCGGCAGCGGGCGATTGGCTGATGTATCGGCGCACGTACGATGGCAGTGGCTTTAGTCCTCTTAAACAAATCACCGCGAGAAACATCGCGAGACTATCACTCGCCTGGTCGCTGAATACGGACAAGAGCGGGGCTCACGAAACGACACCGATCGTGAACCACGGGCGGATGTTCATCACAACACCCGGCAACAACGTGATCGCACTGGATGCGAAAACGGGTACTCAGATCTGGCGGTACGAGAAGAAGTATCCCGACGGTCTCTTCCAGTTGCACCCGACCAATCGCGGCGTGGCGCTGTATGGTGACCGCGTTTACATGGCGACGACGGACTGCAAACTTGTTGCTCTCGATGCGGCCACCGGCAAACAGGATTGGGAAGTCGCCATCGATGATTACAAGACCGGATGTTATTCGACGCTCGCGCCGCTCGCAGTGCGCGGCAAGATCATTCTCGGTTATTCCGGAGGAGAATTTGGTGTTCGAGGTTCGGTGAATGCGTTCGACGCCGAGACCGGCAAGCGAATCTGGCGGACATACACGGTGCCCGCGCCCGGTGAACCCGGCGGCGACACATGGAAAGGCGAGACATACAAGCGTGGCGGCGGCTCTACCTGGATCACCGGCGTGTTCGACCCTGCAACGAACCTCACCTATTGGGGAACCGGAAATCCGGGGCCATGGATCGCGGACGATCGTCCCGGCGACAACCTCTATACCAACTCCACGTTGGTGCTCGACATCGAGACGGGAAAGCTAAGGAGCTATCACCAGTATACGCCGCACGATTCGTGGGACTGGGATGAAGTCTCGGCGCCGCTGCTGATCGACACTGAAATCGACGGAAGGGTAGTCAAGACGGCGACACACGCTGCACGCAATGGATACCTCTATATCCTCGATCGCGATCAGGGACAGCTGAAGTTTCTCCACGGCTTCCCGTTCTCGGACAACAACGTGTTCAAGTCGATTGACCCGAAAACGGGAAGACCCGTCGTCGACGAATCGAAGCGACCTGGTGCCACGCACGGTGGCGAATTCTGCCCGAGCATTGGCGGCGGCAAAGACTGGCCACCGGAGGCATGGAGCCCACAGACGAAACTCCTGTACGTCCCCGCGAACAACAACGTCTGTGCCTATCTCCCAAAGGGCGAAGTACCGGAACCCGACGCCGCGGGGATCTACGTCGGATACAAGGTGGAAAGTATTTTCGGGTCCGTTCGCATCAAACCTGGCGCGGATCATTTTGGCGAGCTGCAAGCCTGGGACTTGAACACGGGCAAGCGTGTCTGGCAGCACAACTTCAAAACTGTGTTGTGGGCGCCGTTGCTGGTGACGGGCGGAGATCTGGTCTTTGCAGGTGGCACACCAGATCGGGAGTTCCGCGCATTCGATGCGCGCACCGGCGATCAGCTCTGGAGTTTCCCAGCGCCCGCGGGTTTGATCGGCGTTCCGACTTCCTTTGAAGTCGATGGCGAGCAGTACATAGCCGTCACCGCTGGCTGGGACCTTGATGCGCGCGGCGTTCAAAACGGAATCGACCAGGTACAAGGGACCAAGACCGTTGTTCCCGCCGGTGGAACGCTCCTGGTTTTCAAGCTTCGCTAACTATGAACCTCTCGCGCCGTGAGTTCGTGTTTGCGGCCGCCGCAACCGGTGGCGCCGCTCTTCTGTCCACGAGACTGATACCACCAATGGAAAGTCCAATCGAAGTAGTGCGCAGGTTTTGCGCGGCATGGGGCGACAATAAATCGGCCTCGGAGCTGGCGGCATTTTTCACCGAGGATGCCGTCTATCACAACATCCCGTTTGCGCCGGTCATCGGCAGGAAGGCTATCGAGCAGAACATCGTCTCGTTCATTCGTCCCGGCAAAGCCGCTGCGCCGGGTGTCGTGCCTGTCGAGAGCATCGACTTCCGCATTATCAACATTGCAGCCAATGGTCCGATCGTGATGACCGAGCGGGTGGACGTCTTCAAGATTCCCAACAAGACATTCGAGCTGCCGGTCATGGGGACCTTCGAGGTCAGTAGCGGGAAGATTAAAGCCTGGCGCGACTACTTCGATCTAAACCAGTTCACCACCCGGGTGGGATAAAGGCGGCGCGAACGCTAACCAATTGGCAATTGCCAATTGGTTAGCATGCCCAAAAAAGCTAAGTCGCCGTACGAGAGACACTTACGAGTGGCGCAACGTGTGCCTTCCGCATCGCGCATGACGCTCCAATCTCGAGTCGTTCAGCGGATTACGGGAGAACACAGGATGAGCCCGTTGTTCGCTGTCATTGCCGCGTTACACGTCGGCACTCTAGACGCCCAGTCTGCCGGTTCTTTTGTTGGCGCCGATCTGATTGTGTTTGATGCAACGATTACAACTCAGAGCGCCGCGATACCGCGCGCTTCTGCGCTGGCGGTAAAAAGAGGACGGATCTACGCGGTCGGAAGCGATGCCGAAATCCTCAGCTTAAAGGACAACAACACCAGGCTGATTGATGGGCGTGGGCGGCGATTGATCCCGGGCCTCATGGACGCGCACGTCCACATCCTGAACGAGAGGAACTACAACTACGAGGTGAAGTGGGAAGGAGTGCCCACTCTGAAAATTGCTTTGCAGATGTTGAGCGACCAGGCAAAGCGGACGCCTCAAGGACAATGGGTAAAGGTGATTGGTGGCTGGTCACCATATCAGTTTGCCGAACGGCGGCACCCAACTATTGAGGAACTCAAGAAGGCGGTGCCCGACCGGCCATTCATCGTGCAGTACGCCTACAACGTCGCTTTTCTGAATCAACCGGCGATGAAGGCGCTCGGAGTGGGCACCGACCGGTTTCCCAAGTTTGCCGGGACCGTGTTTGAAAAAGACAGCCAGGGTCGATACACCGGAGTTGTGCGGGCCAACACGTTCACGCTCGTGACCCTCGAGAGCATGGTGCCGCAGCCTTCATATGAGGAGCAGGTCAGCGGGCTCGGCTACATCATCAACCTCGAGAACCGCTTTGGAGTCACCTCCGTTATTGACGCAGGAGCGGCACCAGGCTACCCCGATGGACATCGGCCGCTCCAGGATCTGGCTCGGCAGAATCGTCTGAATGTTCGTTTTCGGTTTATGGACTTGCAGTTTGTTGGCAGCGACGATCTGGTCGATGCGGAGATCAACGTCATAACACAACGATCGCCGGTAAGTCCGCGCGAGAATCTGCTCCCCGGTGTGGCGCACGGTCATGAGTATGAAGGGGCAGGCGAGATGTTACGGCTCTCCTTACATGATCATGAGAATTTCGACCGGCCGGCCATCGTCATCGATCGGGATTCGATGGTTCGGTACATCAGAGAAGATGTCACCAAGCTGGTCAAGCGCAGAATCCCCTTCCGAATGCATCTCAGTTACAACGAGAACATCACACCGTTCCTTGATGCGCTCGAGAGAGTAAACGCACAAACACCTCTTGACGGCTTGCGGTGGAGTATCGAGCACGCCGAGACAATCACGCCGGAAAATATTGAAAGGGTTAAGAGGCTGGGCGGCGGCATCGCTCTCGATGGCAAAATGGCAATGCACGGCGATGCTTTCATAAAGACGTACAGCAGAGAGAAGGCGCTGCGAACGCCCGCTCTACGTCGGCTGGTAGAGAGCGGGATCCCACTGGCAATGACTTCAGACGGATTCCGCGCCGGTTCGATCAATCCATGGATTGCTATTAGCTGGACGGTGTCCGGTAAATCTGTTTCAGGTTCGGAAATACTGGCGACGGACAATCGCTTAACGAGAGAAGAGGCGCTGAAGTTGTGGACCACTGGCGCCGCCTGGTTTGGGAACCAGGAAAACGACATCGGCAAAATAGAGCCTGGCTACCTCGCAGACTTTGTTTTGCTCGGCGCCGATTATTTCACCGTCCCTGAGGACCAAATAAAGAACATCTCCTCCGCACTAACGGTTGTGGACGGCAGGGTGGTATTCGGCAACGGTGAGTACAGCGATTTAGCACCGAAGTTACCGGAGGTAATTCCCGCATGGTCGCCGATAAAGTATTTCGGCGGCTACTACAATCTGAAATGAGACCTGGAGGATTTTTCATGTATTGGACGACCTATCTCTTGAGCGCGCTGCTCGCGATGATGACACCCACTCATTCGGCATCACCGACTAAATGGACGGTGATCGTCGGCGGTGCCAGCGCCGACACGAGTATCTACGCGAACGCGTTCTTCCCCAAGCAAATCGAGATCGGAGTCGGTGACGCGATCACGTTCAGCTTCGAGGGATTTCACAATGTCGCGTTCCTTGGCGGAACGGCCGCGCCGGCATTCAGCGTTCAGGAAAGTGGCAAAGCGTATTGGAATCCGCAGATCCTTGCTCCCGCCGGCGACAAGACCTACGACGGAACCGGCTTTCACAACTCGGGACTGCCCGGTCCGGATGGGCGGCTGTCTTACACGCTGACGTTCACAAAGCCCGGACGCTACTCGTACATCTGCTCAATTCACCCGGGCATGCGGGCGATGGTAATGGTGACGGACAAGCCGAAGGGCACGCCGGCCGCTGCTTTGCGCCGGGGACGCGCAGAGCAAGCTGCAACTCTCGCCGCTGGACGCGCACGCTTCGCCAACCTTCGCGTCGAACGTCACGGCAACACTTTCGTCGTGCCGCTCGTGGGGAACAGCAAGCAGCGCTACTCCGTGCTGCGCTTTACTCGCAAGCCGCTGGTCGTTCCACGCGGTTCGACTGTCACGTGGACGATGCGCGACACGTTTGAGATCCACACCGTGACGTTCACGAGCGGAGAAGAGCCGCCCAAATTCGTTGTGCCGGAGCCGCAGCCGAACGGCCCGCCCAAGTTGCTGCTCAACCCCAAGGCTCTCACACCGACCACCGCCACTGAGTACGACGGCACTGGCTACGTGAACTCCGGCATGATCTTCCCGCCAGGCAATCCGAAGTTGCCGTCGTCGTTCAGCCTCAAGTTCACCAAACCGGGAAGCTACGAGTACTGGTGTCTGATCCACGCGGACGTCGGGCAACGTGGGACAATCATCGTGCAGTGACGGCGCGGGCACTAACCGTTTCGGCAACGCTCATGACGCTCAAAATCGAGAGCGCATTCGACGGCAAAACTGCGACGCTCAGACTGTGTGGGCGGATCGAGGGAGATCACTTGGACGCGATTCAGGCCGAGATCAGACGCTTCTTCCCGCACCTCGTGTTCGACCTCGGCGAGGCGACACTGGTCGACAGAGAAG
>DASUZC010000014.1:0-67850 GCA_036377095.1 Gemmatimonadaceae bacterium | reverse complement strand
TGCGTCGTCTTCTTCTCACGGACCCGACGAAGCGCGTCCTGTTCAGCGAGTGCGACATCAGCGGCATGCCGCCGCTCCCGACTCTGTTCTTCCCATTCCGCAAAGGATCCGTGGAAGTCGGTCACGTGCTGGTCGTGAAGTATCCAGACTCTCGATGCCAGTGCGTCGAGCAGGGCCCGATCGTGACTGACCAGCAGAACGGTTCCTTCGTACTCGGCGAGCGCATCTTCGAGTGCTTCCACTGATTCGATGTCGAGATGATTTGTTGGCTCGTCGAGCAGCAGAAAGTTGGCGCGGCTCAGCATCATCATCGCCAGAGCCACACGCGCCTGCTCACCGCCTGACAGCTTGTCGGCGCGTCGCTGGACCTCGTCACCGGAGAATCCGAAGCGCCCGAGATGTCCTTGAATCTGGCCGCGCTCCCAATGCGGCCGCAGATCGGCGATTACTTCGTAAAGCGTTCGATCCGTCGGCACCTGCGCCAGATCCTGTCGATAGAATGCCGCATTGATCGACCCGCCGACCCTTAGTTCTCCAGCAGCGACAGCATGGTCGCCCACGAGCGAGCGGAGGAACGTGGATTTGCCGCTGCCATTCGGTCCGATGAAGCCGACGACATCACCACGCTGGATCGTCACCGAGAACCTGGAGATCAAGGTGCGGCCCTCGACGTCGATGGTGACATCGCGCGCAACTGCGACCTGATCGCCGCCACGGTCGCCAACACTCAGCGAGAGATTGAGCACGCTTCCTTGCTCCGCCGCCGGCTGCGTCAGGCGCGGCATTCTACCCAGTCGCTTACGGCGGCCCTTTGCCTGTTTCGAATTCTGCCCGGCGATGTTGCGCCTGATGTAATCCTCTTCTTCGGCGATGAACCTTCTCTGCTTATCGGCGGCCCGCTGCTGCGACAGCCTTCGCTCGTTCCGCTGCTGGACGAATGATTCATAACTGCCCGCATAGGTAGTGGCCGATCCACCTTCGAGATGGAGCACGTGATCCACGACGTTGGCGAGGAACGCGCGGTCATGGCTGATCAACAGCACGGTTCGGTCGATGCCGCGCAGGAATTCCTCGAGCCAGCGCGTCGTCTCCAGATCGAGATGGTTCGTCGGCTCGTCGAGGAGAAGGACATCGGCTGGGCTGACGAGCTGGCGAGCAAGACCGAGACGCCCACGCTCGCCTCCACTCAACTGCGTCAGCGGCTGAACACGTGCCTTTTCCGGGTCGAAGCCAAGGCCGTCGAGCACCGCGTCGACGCGGGACGCGAGTGAGTACCCATCTTCGCGCTGAAAACGCTCGAAGTCCCGGTCGTAGCGGGCCAGCATCTGCGGCGTGACTGATTCGCCTACCTCGGCGAGTTGGTTCGCCTGCTCTGCCAGTGATCGCTCGAGCGCGAGCAGCTCAGCGAATTCTCCCGCAGCTGCTTCCCACACCGTTTGTGCGCCGACGAATTCGCGATGCTGCTCCAGCAACGCGACACGGAGTCCTGGTTGTCGCGAGATCACTCCCGTTGTCGGCTGCTGGCTACCGGTTATCAGGCGGAATAGGGTCGTCTTACCACTGCCGTTCCGCCCGAGTATTCCCCACCGTTCGCCACGCGCGACCGTAAAGGTCACTCCCGAAAAGACTGTTGTGGCTCCAAACTCGACGCTGACGTTCGATACCGAGATCTGTGTCAAGAACGCAAGACAGTCGAGCAGGCGTCAAGGCAACGCTGGATTGTTTCGACAGTGTGATCCCCCATGTGGCCGATACGGAACGTCACGCTTTTCAATTTTCCATATCCGTTTCCGACCACGATACCGAGTTTGCCGACGGCGGCAGTGAAACGCTCGGCGGGAAGGTTTTCCGGCAATCGAATAGCAGATACCGTCGGCGACTGTGAGCCGAGCGGCGCGATGTTGCTCAATTTCTTGCCGGTTTCCTCGCTGATCTGCGCAACCCATTCCTGCGTTTTCGCAGCCAACGCCTTGTGCCTGGCCCATCGCGTTTCAAGTCCCTCGGCGAGGATCGCATCCAGCTGAGCGTCGAGCGCGTAAAAAAGCGTCAGCGCGGGTGTGCTCGGTGTCTGGTTTCTTCGCGCATACGCATCGAGCTCGACGAGATCGAAATACACACCGCGGTCCTGCACGCTACTCGCTCGATCAATGAAGCTTGCCGACGCCACACCGAACGACAGTCCGGGGGGAAGGGCCAATGCCTTCTGTGAGCCGGTGAGCACATAATCGAGATTCCATTCGTCGAACCTCAGCTCTGCTCCGCCCAGTCCGCTAACGCTGTCGATCAGACACACGCAGCCGTGCCGGTGTGCGCAATCGGAGACTGCACGGACATCGTTCAGCGCACCGGTTGAAGTCTCCGAGTGAGTGACGGTGATCGCGGCGTACTGACGCATCGAGAGACGTTGGTCGAGCTGCGGTATCGCGTGGACCTGTCCCCATGCAACATCGTAGCGATCGACTTCTCGTCCGCACATCAGCGCTATGTGCGCGAAACGCTCGGAGAAGGCCCCGTTCACCAGGCAAAGAACGCGGCCTTGAGGAGCGCAGCGTATTGCCGCCTCCATCATGCCGGTGCCTGAAGCGCTATTGATATAGACCGGTCGTTCAGTCTTGAAGACGGGACGAATCCTTTCCTGTAGTCGACTGAATAGATCCTCGAATTCAGGACCACGATGCGGGAGCATGGGGCGCAGCATCGCTGTCATGATTTCCTCCCGTACCTCTGTCGGTCCCGGGAGAAAAAAGGTGCCGAAGCTCTTTGACAATTTCATTTCAGGATCAGATCTCTGAGTTGATCAAAACTGTTCACCACGAAATCAGCGCGCTCGATGACTGGCTCCCGTCGTGTAAATCCGGTAAATGCGGCAAAGCTCGTCACCACGGGTTTCATCTCACAGTCAGTCATGCCATCGCCGACAGCGAGGACCGGAACTCTCAGGCCAAGGCCCTGGACAGTAACTCGTTTCCCCTCCTGCCGCGTGAGCAGGGAAGTATTCTCGAATCCGGCGTACTCGCCGCTCTGCTCGAAGAAAACAGAAACCGCATACAGCGAGTCCTCGGAGACACCCAGCTCATGTGCCAGTGGAATGATAGCTTCACGTAGTCCGCCGCTCACCATCACAAGCTTGATCCCCCTCGCCTGCAACTCCGCGAGCGTCTCCTTTGCGCCAGGTGCAATGCGCTCAATGTATTCGCGGCCGAGTGCCTCGATTTCACGGGCTGATGGTTTGACTGCATTCATCCGTTCGCTGTAGACAGCCTCGATTGGCAGATCTCCTTTCATCGCGCGCTCGGTCAGCCCAGAGCTCCACGCCGACATCTCAGGCCCTCTGAGAGAAGAAAGCCAATCGATGCCTTCGATTCCGCTCAAAGTGGAATCGACATCGAATACAACCGAGTTGTACTTACTCATAGAATGTTGCCGGGCGCGAGCAGTTGAAGCGGATCGAGCTCCTTCTTCACCGCGCTCATCATCGCGATCTGCAGTGAGTTCATCTGCAGCGGCAGCCACCGCCGCTTGATTTTTCCGATGCCGTGCTCGGCGGCGACCGTGCCACCCAAGGCCAGCACCTGCTGCAGCGTTTGCTCGACTACTCTTTCTATGGTAGCGAGCTCGGATGAATCACGTGCTATGAAGTTCTGATGTGGATGGCCGTTGCCCGCGTGGCCATAGATCACGGGTTGAGCGATGCCTGCTTCGCGCACGAAACGGCGCGCTATCGCAATCGCGTCGGCCAATCGCCGGTAGGGAACCGCCCAATCCGTCGAGACCTTTCTGCCACCGGCGTCACGGTGTCTGCCGCCCCGTTCATTCATAGTCGCCGGCACGCTGTGCCGAAACCGTCTCGCCTCCCGCAGTTTTGCATCGCCCTGAAAAACGAGCGGCTCGATGTCGGATGATTCGCCGATCGTGTCCGCCCACCGGATCAACGTAGCATCGACATCGTCTACAATCTCTTCTTCGACGTAAATCATTCCCTTCGCGGCAGCCGGCAATGCCAAGCCGGTGGGGCTCTCTCGCGCAATCGCCAGAGCGAGCTCGTCGAAGTACTCGATGCATCGCGGCGAGAGCAGCCGATTCTCCCGCGCAGTGACTACGAATTCCAGCGCGCCCTCTTCGCGCGCGAAGAAAATCGCCAGACCAATTACTTCGGTCGGTAATGGGAGCAGTGAAAGCTCGGCGTCGACGACTATTCCGAGCGTCCCTTCACTGCCAATGAACCAATCGATTGGGTCATGCGCGAAGGCGTAACCGACGGTGTTCTTCTCCAGATTCGACCGACGAAATTCTTTGATCTCGCCGCTCGCCATGAGCACGGTCAGCGATTGCACGTACTTTCGTGTCGCTCCGTACTTGAAAGTGCGCGCTCCTGAGGCGTTGCAGGCGATCGCTCCCCCGATGGTGGACTCCTCTTCGCTCGTCGGATCGGGGGCGAAGAGCAGACCGGCAGCGGCCGCTTTTCTCTTCACATCAGCCACGAAAGCACCGGGCCCTGCCCTGATTGTCCGCTCGCCTTCGTCGACCTCGGAGATTCGATCGATGCTGCGCATCGACAGCAGAATCCCCTTGTCTGTGATCGACGCCGCAGTCGTGCTGGATTGAGCGCCAGCACACGTCACCGGGATCCGGTCCGTGCGCGCGCGCGTCATGATTTCCGCGACTTCTTCGGTTGACTCGGGACGGGCAACGAATTCAGGCAGCAGGCGTAGACCCGAAGCATCGGCTTCGTAAGCCTGACGTACCCCTTTGTCGCTCAGGAGCTCGATTGTCACCCTGGATTAAAGCAGACCACGGCGGCTGACGAAACATCAGGCAGTCGCAGCAGCGATTGGCGGACCGCTTCGCTGATATCTCCGTCGACAGACACCGCCGCCAGTGCCTGACCACCCTGCGCGAGACGAGCCTGGTGATACTCGGCGATATTCACACCGGCCTCTCCCAGCAACGTACCGACGCGCCCGATTACACCCGGGACGTCATTGTTGGTCAGAATCAGGAGTGTATCTCGCGGCTGAACATCGACATGAAACGCGCCGATCCTCGTCAGCCGCGGTGCCGCGCCGGGCTGTGCAGTTCCCGCAATCGCGACTTCCTGCATGCCGCCGCTCAGTCTCACTTCGACTACGTACGGGTTCTCCTGCACGGCGGTCTCGGTCGTCGAGAGATCGATGCCACGGTTCTCGGCTATCGAGCGAGCATTGATGAGATTCAATCGCTCCTGTTCGACAGTGCCCTCCAGCAGGCCGCGCGCAGCTGACGCCAACAGCGCACTCTTTGCCGCTGACAATCCCGAACCCGACCGCACGTCGACTCGCTGTATGACACGCATTCCCTGAGTGGCGAGAATGGCTCGTCCGACCGCCGCCGCACGACGCGCCAGTGTCAATGCTGGCTCGACATCTGACCACTGGCCCCCGACATCGGCGACATTGATCGACCGGGACAGCTCGCCACTCATCAGCGCGTCACGAACCGCCAGGCAGACATCTACCGCGACGTTGCGTTGCGCTTCTGAGGTCGACGCACCGATGTGCGGCGTCAGCAGGACATTCGGTCGCGTGCGCAGCGGATGATCTGCTGAGAGTGGCTCCTTCTCGTAAGCATCGATTACCGCGCCGAGGAGGTGATCATTGGCTAGTACCTCGAGCAAAGCCTTTTCGTCGACGATGCCACCGCGCGCCATGTTCACGACGATCGCCTGGCGCGGGAGGCGTCCAAGCTCGCGTTTGCCGATCATGCCCGTCGTTTCATCGGTCAGCGGTGTGTGCAACGTCAGAACGTTCGATTCAGCGAGCAGGTCGTCGAGAGATTTCATCTCCTGAACGCGCAGTGCCTCAAACCGATTTTGGGCGATGTACGGGTCATACCCGATCACATTCATTCCGAACGCGCGAGCACGCGTGGCCACTTCACCACCGATGCGTCCAAGTCCGACGATGCCGAGAGTGCGACCTTTGAGCTCGTAACCAAGTAGGGCGGACCGATCCCACCGCCCTGCGTGCATTGAGGTGTCGGCTCGTGGGATGTGGCGCAGCAGCGAGATTACCGCGCCGAAGAACAGCTCGGCGACGGCAATTGTGTTCCCCGCCGGAGCGTTGATGACTGCGACGCCGAGTGAAGTCGCCGTATCCATCGCAATGTTGTCTACGCCCACGCCTGCCCTGCCAACAACTTTGAGCCTGGTCGCTTTTTCAAGCACGTCGGCTGAAATGCGTGTGGCACTACGCCCGACAATGGCGTCGTAGTCCGCGATTCGTGCCAGCAGCTCGTTCTTCGGGAGTGTCGGAACCTCGTCCACCTTGATCTGTGGCTCCGCGACCAGAATCGCCACACCCTCCGGATCGATTTCGTCCGTCACCAGAACACGATATGTCACCGGGTCTCCATCCAGCTGCGCAGAATTGATTCGTCGGCTCCGATCAGTACCTGGTTGCCATTGCGGACAAGCGGAATCCGCAGAAGTAGCGGTTCTTCGGACAGCTTCTCGAGCCAGCGTTCGTCCGAAAGTTGCGCATAGCGGAGCCCGAGCTCATCGAAGCGTTTTGAATCCCGATCGATAAGGGCCATCACACCAAACTTCTGGGCGAAGCGACGTAGTTCGCCAAGCGCTGCCGGCCGCTCCAGTAGATCGACGAAATGCGTTTTAATTCGTCTCTCGGAGAAAAACCGGAGCGCCTTCCGTGTGTCAGCACTTTTTTTGATACCGAATATTTGCACTTCCAAGTTTGGTCGTGGTCGCTAAGGACGGTGGATAGATCTGACAGAATCCATTAATGAGCGCTGACATAATCTATTCGCCCGCGTGGTGGATTCCCGGTGGCCACCTGCAAACATTGTGGGGGAAATTCTTTCGCCGGCAGGCGCCTGCGCCAACTCGGCTCGAACGATGGGAGACTCCGGATGGCGATTTTCTGGAGCTTCACCGAATCGACAGCGCGCCGGGCAGACCGCGGGTTCTATTGCTGCACGGACTCGAAGGAACCATCCGCTCACATTATGCACAGGGTTTGCTGAACGAAGCAGCTCGCCGTGGTTGGGGTGCGGACCTCCTGATTTTCCGGTCCTGCGGACCTGAGCTAAACCGGGCCCGGCGCTTCTATCACTCTGGCGAGACGGAAGATTTATCGTTCGTACTCGACAGAGTTACCCGGGAGTACTCCAGCTCGCCGCTCGCACTGGCGGGCGTTTCCCTGGGCGGGAATGTGCTGCTCAAGTTCCTGGGTGAGCGCGGCAGCAGGTTGCCACTTCAAGTCCGGGCAGCCGCTGCAGTGTCGGTCCCATTCGACCTCGCTCGATCGTCGACGCGGATCAACAAGGGGTTCTCACGCGTTTACCAGCGTTTCTTTCTGGGATCACTCGTCCGCAAGGCCCTGCAAAAGGCCAACCGCTACCCTGATCTGGCGCCGGTGGAGCGAATTCGCGCATTGAGAACCCTCGAGGGCTTCGACGATCTGATTACCGGCCCGCTGCATGGCTTCAGGGATGCGCAGGACTACTATCAGCGGTCCAGCTCGTTGTCCTTTCTCGAGCGAATTAGACTCAAAACGCTACTTTTAAGCGCGATCGATGATCCAATGCTGCCACCGGAAGTGCTGACCGAAGTCCGGAGCGTCGCGGATCGGAATCCCGCGCTCTGTCTCGAGTTTCCGGCGAGGGGAGGCCACGCCGGATTTGTCGCTGGCTCGAGACCGTGGCGGCCATTTTATTATGCCGAGTATCGCGTCGGAGAATTCTTTGCCAATGCGTTTGCTGAACCTTCACAACTGCAGGCAGCTGCAAATCACGGGAGTCGCTGACATGCGAAACTACACCACGTCCACGGTTGCTTTGGTTCTTTCAATGACGGCTGCTTGTACAACCAATAAGGTCGTGCCTGCTGCCGATACGCATGACCACGCTGCTACGACCGTGGCGACAGCGGCACCGCAATCCGCGGCACTGCCAGCCGACGCCGCCGGCGCCCCGGCAAGGCTCAGCTCATCGCCGCGTCATGGAGAGTGGGCGATGATACACACCGGAACCGGTGACAGCGTTCGCGCCTGGGTCGTGTACCCGGAGCGAAGCACCAAAGCGCCGGTCGTGCTCGTCGTGCACGAGATATTCGGGTTGTCCTCCTGGGTACGTGGCGTCGCGGATCAGTTGGCGGCGGACGGATTCATCGCGATCGCACCGGACCTGTTGACGATGAAGAATCTTCCGCAGGGCCCGGACAGTGTCGTCGCACCGCTCGCCACAGCGGCAATCAGGACCCTCGATCCAAACTGGGTTCAGCAACAGCTTGACGCAGTTGCGCACTACGGGATGTCACTGCCGGCCGCACAACAGAAGTATGGAATCGTCGGATTCTGCTGGGGTGGAGGAGTGTCATTCGCGCACGCCGTACACTCGCCAGCCCTCGGCGCATCGGTCGTCTACTACGGCGTGTCTCCCAAAACGAGCGACCTTGCCTCGGTCCGCGCGCCAGTCCTCGGTCTCTACGCGGGAAATGACGCGCGCGTCGACGCGACAATCCCGCCCGCAGATTCGGCGCTCAAGGCCTTGGGCCGAACCTACGCCCCCAATATTTACCCCGGCGCTGGACATGGTTTTCTCAGGCAACAGACGGGAATGGATGGCGCCAACATGAACGCAACCAAAGCGGCGTGGCCCGCAACCATTGCGTGGTTCAGGAAGTACCTCGAGTCCTAGAACCGATCGCGTAATGCCAAAATTCTTTCGAGTTTGACCGCACTAAGCGTTGTTTTTCTCGTCGCGCTCATCGCCAGCCTCGTGCTGGCGGTGATCGCGATGTTGCACGGCGTCGAATACACGCGACCCAACCGCACACGGGCTCCTTCGCCATTTTTCAACCTGCCCTCCTATGCTGCGTTCGGGTTTGGCTTCGGAGTCGTCGGCTATCCGCTCGCCACCCGAACGCATTTACCTGCCTGGGCAGTCTTGCTGATTGCCGGCGGAGCCGGTGCTGCGACCGTGAGCGGAATGATCACCTTGCTGGCGAGGTGGGCTCTTCGTGGTGCTGCTAACACCGCCACTGACGAGCACGAGATTCAGGGACAGCTGGCAGTCGTGACGCGCGACATCAAGCCGGATAGTTCCGGAGAGATCAGCTACGAGGCTTTTGGCAAGAAGGTAAGAATTCCGGCTCTTCCCATCAGCGGCAAGCAGCTTCCGGCCGGTGTTGACGTCGTAATCGACCGCATCGAGAACGGCGTCGCGCTAGTCGAGGAGTGGGCAGTAGTTGAGCAGCGACTCTAGCGCGGGTTACGCTCGCGGGCACGCACGTAGATAGACAGCCAATCAGGCCAGTTTCCGCTCAAGTCGAAGAAATCATCGAAATACGTCAGGCCGCTGTTCTCCAGGTCGTCGATCATTCGCGGAATCATGTCCTCCGACGGCAGCGGACCAATAGCGACGAGATCCTCTTCGACATGAAACTCCTCATCAGTGAGATTGTACCTCTCATCGATCACTGATCGCGACAGATTCGCTCGCTCGAACGCGCTACGACGAATCAGAATGCTGCCTTGGGTATGCGCGAGCTCGATTGGCATTATTAGGTTCGATAAGGTACTAACTGTGCAGCTTGGGATTTTTCTTCGGCCACCTGGAGAATATCACCTACGCTGTCTTGGATAGCGCAGAGAACTCCAGCAAACGCGTTGTATCTTTAATCTATGGTTGTACTCCCACGCTTCGAGACTGAATTCGACGTAATCGTCGTCGGCGCTGGCCACGCGGGCACTGAGGCCGCGGTGGCTGCAGCTCGGCTCGGCGCACGTGTCGGGCTGATTACCAGTGCGCTGGAGACCATTGGGCAGATGTCGTGCAACCCTGCTATCGGCGGTGTGGCAAAAGGCACAGTTGTACGCGAGGTCGACGCCCTCGGCGGAATAATGGGCAAGGCAACTGACCTCGCGATGATCCAGTTTCGCATGCTCAACCGCAGTAAGGGTCCGGCAGTGTGGGCTCCCCGTGCGCAGTGCGATAGAGGACTGTATCGTCGATCCGTGAGATCGCTGCTCGAGCGGCAACCAAATCTGCAAACGATTCAGGGTACTGTTGCACGATTGATTTTCGCGGGCACCGAAGATCGACTTGCGGGAGTGGAAACTCTGGAAGGCAGAAAGTTCGGCGCCCGCAGTGTTGTAATTACCACCGGGACGTTTCTGCGCGGCCGCATTCACATCGGTACCGACACCCACATCTCAGGTGGCAGGGCAGGCGAGTCGGCCACGACGCACCTTGCGGAACAACTCGAGAGCGCAGGCCTGACAGTAGCTCGCTTCAAGACGGGTACACCGCCGCGCATCGATGGTCGGTCTGTCGATTTCAATCAGCTGGAAATCCAGGAGAGCGAGATCGAGCAGTTCGATTATTCGTGGTCGCATTTCTGGCCGGACGAGCGCGCACATGGCAGCCTGACGCGGCATCCGCCTCAGCTACCGTGCTGGATCACTTTTCTCGAGGCAGAAGGAAAACAAATCATCGCTGACAACATCGCAAAGTCGGCGATGTACGGCGGAGCGATATCCTCGCGTGGTCCGCGATACTGCCCGTCGGTCGAAGACAAGATCGTGAAGTTCCCGGCAGCAGAAAGGCATCAGCTTTTCCTGGAGCCGGAGGGCCACGACACGAGCGAGCTTTACGTGAACGGGTTGTCAACGTCGCTACCGGCCACGGTACAACTGGAAATCCTTCGATCGGTGCGCGGTCTCGCCGACGTGCGCATGAACCGCGCTGGGTACGCGATTGAATACGACTATTACCCGCCCACTCAGCTCGACTCGTCTCTCCAGGTAAAATCGGTGCCGGGCCTTTACTTCGCCGGTCAGATCAACGGCACCACGGGTTACGAGGAAGCAGCCGGGCAAGGACTGGTTGCAGGAATGAACGCTGCGCTGGCGACGCAGGATCGCGCGCCGCTAGTGCTTGGCCGCGAGACATCCTATATCGGCGTGCTGATCGACGATCTGGTCACCCGCGGTGTCGACGAGCCCTACCGTCTTTTCACGTCACGGTCGGAGTTCCGCCTCACCGTTCGGCAGGACAATGCGCTCAGACGACTGGGCCCGATTGGCATCAGGCTTGGTGTATTTGACGACAGCGAGCGCGACGTGATCGCGCAGCGCATTGCCGGCGAGAATGAAGCACTGAGACTCGCCGAGACGACGAGCATCCGGCCGGATGAAGCAGCGGCAATCCTCGTTGAAGCAGGCAGTGCTCCTCTCGTCCATCCACTGAGGATTGTCGAGGTTGCCAGGCGGCAGGAGACTTCTCTGCGCGAGCTGCTGAATGCCGTCGGCGTCGGCGCCGACCTGAGTACCGAAGCGTTGGTCACCGCAGATCTGGAGATCAAGTACGCGGGCTATTTCGAGCGTGAGCGAGCACAGGCCGATCGCATGCGCCGCATGGGCGACTTCGTGCTTGATCCCGATCTCGAGTACGAGGAAATGCAATCGCTGTCATTCGAGGCGCGGCAGAAGCTCGCCAGGGTCAAGCCTCAATCTCTGGCGCAGGCATCACGCATACCCGGGGTGAGTCCCAGCGATTTGCAGAATCTCGTGATTGAAGTGGAACGGCGCCGGCGGATGGCGGCTACGCGATAGCTCCTTCGCGTCCGGCGCTCCACTCGATCATCAGTATCGCCGCTCCGATCAGAACTCCACCAACCAGTGTTGACACGGTGAAGCGGTTGCCGAGCACCACTACACCCAGAATGGCCGTGAAGAACGGTTCGACGGTAGCGATGATTGACGTTCGCACCGGACCCAGCACCGCCACGCCTTTGATCAACGCCGAGAACGCTACTACGGTGGAGACAACGGCAAGCAGAGTTATGTTCGTCCATACCTGGATGCTCTGCGGAACGTAAAGCTCATGGGCGAAGAAGGCAGCGACGACGAACACGATCGCCGCTCCCGCGACGAGGAAGAAAGTCGCGACGTATGCTGGCACTCCACGCTGAACCTGCTCGAGCGCCGGCAAATAGATGGAGTAGAGAATCGCCGACGCCAGGGCGAGCGTCACTCCGAGTGCGTTGAGCTTTTCTCTGGGTGCACCGACCATGATAGTGACTCCCAGCAGTGCCAGCGTCAGCGCGGCAACGCGCACCGTACTGAGTTTTTCAGTTCGGCGAATCGCCGCCAGCAAAGCCACCCACGCCGGATACGTGTAAAACAGGAAAGCGAGCGGTCCGACCGGTATGTACTCGAGAGCGTGGAGACTGAGATAGGTGATGAGCGCTTGCCCGCAACCTCCGATCAACATCAGCTGCGCAACCTTGCGGCGAGTAGTCGTGCGGGAAGGGAGAGGCCTTACTGCAAAAGCGAGGATCACGCCGGCGAGTAAGTATCTCCACGCCATGGCTGTCACAAGCGGCACACGTGCTCCGGTTATCAGCACCGTCAGCACGGAGATCGATCCGAAACTCAACGCTGATATCACAATCAGCAGAACCGCGCGGCCGATCGATTTGTCCGTGGATTCCATCGGACGAATGTAGCTTTACCCGATTCTCGTAGCCATTTTGTCTGCAACTCATCGCGACGGGCAGCACGCATCACTGGCATGTCCACATCGCTAGACGCGCAACCACCGCCACAGACCGAGCCAAAGGACGAATTCAGAGACCTCGGCTTCGGCACCGAAGTAGCCCGGGGTACGAGACGACGACTCTTGAATCGTGACGGCAGCTTCAACGTCACACTCGAGGGTCTCAATCCTCTGTCATCGCTTGGGCTGTACCAGTGGCTGCTGAGAATTTCGTGGCCGCAGTTTCTGCTGTTCATTTCCGTCGCGTACATCGCAATCAACGCTGTATTCGCCGGCGCATATCTGTTGTGCGGCCCGGATGCGCTGCGCTCACCGGACAACCTATTTGCAAACGAGCCCTTTTATCGCGCTTTCTTTTTCAGCGTCGACACCTTTGCTACGATCGGATATGGCAACATCTACCCGGTTGGTGTAGCGGCTAATACTCTCGTTACCATCCAGGCGCTGCTGAACATCGTGGGCGTAGCTCTAGCCACTGGGGTGATGTTCGCCCGCTTCTCACGCCCTTCGGCAAGAATCATCTACAGTCGCACTGCGGTCGTTGCACCGTATCGCGGGCGTACCGCTCTCGAGTTTCGAATCGCCAACGCGCGCAGCAGTCAATTGATCGACGTCCAGGTGCAGGTGATACTGACGAAGATCGAGGCGACACCGAACGGTTCACCGGTGAGAAGATTCCACGAGCTGCCGCTCGAACGTCAGCGCGTGGTGTTCTTTCCACTCAGTTGGACCGTGGTTCATCCAATCGACGCCGACAGTCCTATGTGGGGGTTGACCCAGACGGATCTGGTCAACGCAGACGCCGAGCTCCTCGTGTTGCTGATCGCAACAGATGAAACGATTTCGCAGACAGTGCATTCGCGATCATCGTATCAGGCAGACGAGATCGTGTGGGGTGCGAAATTCGCGAACATGTTTGTACGGGACGAGAGCGAGGGAATCATCGGCATGAACCTGGATCGAATTCACGAGATCGAGCCAGTTTATTCAGCGTAGCTGTGCAAGCAGCGATCGGTAGAGCGTCTTGCTCAATAGTGGCTTTCAGCATTCAACATCAACAGGAAACGGACATGAAATTTCGGCTTTTGAGCGCATTTGCACTCCTTTGCGCGCCAGTCATGGCACATGGTCAGGACAGTATAGCGCCATTTGGGCCCCAAGTGCCCCAAATTGTTGTGGCCGGCCACGGAGAGGTCAAGGTTTCGCCCGACCGCGCGACGATTCAAATCGCGGTTCAGACAAGAGCTGCCACCGCGTCAGAAGCCGCTTCCCAGAATGCCGTCAAGCAGCAGGCAGTTCTCTCGGCGTTGAGAGCGCTGGGTCTAACCAACGATCAGCTTTCCACGATTAACTACCAGGTCTACCCGGAGCAGCGTTATGAGCAGGGGAAGGATCCGGTCATCGTTGCCTACAATGTGACCAACACCATTGTCGCCGACATCCGTCGCCTTGATCAGGTGGGGCGTGTGATCGATGCTGCACTGGGTCACGGCGCGAACATGATCAACTCGCTTCAGTTCTATTCCTCAAATACCCAGACAGCACGACGAACCGCGATTGCCAGTGCGATCGAGACAGCACGTGCCGATGCTGAGGCTGCTGCACGAGCTGCGGGTGGCTCGCTCGGTCCTCTCCTCGAGATCAACGTCGTCCCGTTCAATCCACCTCAGCCACGACCAATGATGATGTCGCGGGCAGCAGGCGTTGCACAGGCAGATACACCGATCAATCCAGGTGAGGAGACGCTCTCCGTCGAAGTGGTGACTCGCTGGAGATTCGTAGGGGCTCGTTAATCACAGCATACTGTTGAGCTAGTTTCCACGTGGAACACTAAATCGGCGTTCCACGTGGAAACCGCTATCGCCTGCCGGTAGATTGCGTGCATCTCCAACCCTTCCCAAAAGCACGTGGCGCGAATCATCGCGATCGCCAACCAGAAAGGTGGCGTCGGAAAAACCACCACTGCGGTTAACCTCGCTGCCAGCCTCGCTGCAGCGGAGCAACGGACACTGCTCGTCGACGCGGATCCGCAGGGTAATGCCACTAGTGGCGTTGGCCTGCAGAAGGAACAGGTTCCCCTCACCCTCTACGATGTCCTGGTCGGAAATTCCGATCTTCGCTCCTCACGACAGGAGGGAGTGCAATTCGATAAGCTCGATGTCGTGGGAGCAACACCAGATCTCGCTGCTGCAGAAGTCGAACTCGTAGATAAATCGGACCGTGATCACGTCATGCAGGGAGCTGTCGATTCCCTCCGCGACGACTACAGCTACATCATTATCGATTGTCCGCCGTCCCTTGGGTTGATCACCATCAACATGTTGGTGGCGGCTGACGCGTTGCTGATTCCTTTGCAGTGCGAGTACTACGCGCTCGAAGGCCTTTCTCAACTTCTCAACACCGTACACCGGGTTCAGCACAGTGCCAACGAAAAACTCGGCATCGAGGGCGTGCTGCTCACCATGTACGACTCGCGGCTCAACCTGTCTCGTCAGGTTGCCGACGACGCCAGGGAATACTTCGGCGCCAAGGTTTTCAACAGCGTCGTGCCAAGGAATGTTCGACTCGCTGAAGCGCCAAGCTTCGGCAAACCGATCATCCTGTATGACGTCACCTCTGTCGGTGCCCAGGCCTACATGAACGTCGCCAAAGAATTGATCGAACGGACTGCACAAGGAGATAACGGTGGCCACTGAGAAAACCCCACGCCGATTGGGTCGCGGCCTCGAAGCCCTCCTGGGCAGCGCGACTGGACTCGCCACCAGCGATGAGGGCGCGCTCAAATCGATTCCCGTCGCACAGATTACCCGCAACCCATTCCAACCTCGGCGCGAATTCAAAAGCGAGGATCTGGCCGAGCTGCAGGAAAGCCTGAAGGCCAGCGGCCTGCTTCAGCCGATTACTGTGCGTCGCCGTCCGGGCAAAGACGGTTTCGAATTGATAGCTGGTGAACGACGGCTCCGCGCTGCAAGAGCACTCGGCTGGCGCGAAATCCCGGCAATCATAAAGGAGATCGACGACAGGACACTCCTGACACTCGCGTTGATCGAGAATCTCCAGCGCACAGATCTCAATCCAATCGAGGAGGGCGAAGGTTATCGCCAGCTCGCCCATGATTTCTCACTTACTCAGCAACAAATCGCTGACACGGTCGGGAAGGACCGCACGACCATCGCGAACGTGCTGCGCTTACTTCAACTGCCCGAGATCGTAAGGGACCTGCTGCAGGAAGGTCACCTCTCCATGGGCCATGCAAAGGTTCTCCTCGGACTCGACGAAGAAGTCAAAATCGTCACGTTCGCAGAGGAGATCGTGCGCGAGGGCCTCACCGTACGCGAGGTCGAGCGTCGGATGCGATCCGTTGCGACCCCCACCAGGAAAAAAACAGGTCGCCCTCGAGCAATCGATAGCCAGCCGGCTGAAGTCCGCGTAATCGAGAACAGATTGCGACAATACTTACAGACCGACGTTGCGGTAAAGGTGACATCCGGAAACCGCGGCACACTTACAGTGCATTTTTACTCGGCTGATGATCTTGAGCGATTGCTAGAGCTGATGAGAGTCCCGAATTAATCAACATTGTTGATAACTCATTGTGTAAGTAGTGATGGGACAATGGGTTACATATATTGCGTTTGAGCGCTGAAAAAAGTTCTCCACACAAATCTGTCAGCCCTGATGACTACCATGGATGAGGTAGCTGCGTATGCAGATGAGCTGTTGAGCACGGCGCGCATCCCGGATTACTCGAGCGCACTCAACGGTCTTCAGCTCCAGAGTCGCGCTCCACTCCGGGGAATTGCGGCGGCAGTTGATCTATCCACTCGCGCAATCGAAGGTGCCAAGACGGTAGACGCTAATCTATTGGTCGTTCATCACGGGATGTTTTGGGGTGGCTTGGGCCCGTTGACGGGAGCAGCATATCGGCGCGTACGTCTGCTCCTCGAGAACGACATCGCTGTCTACTCCTCACACATTCCACTGGATTGCCACAAAACCCTTGGCAACAACGTTCTGCTCGCCAAAGAGCTTGCGCTTACGCCCAGTAGAGAATTCGCACGCTATGAGGGAATTCAAATTGGCGTCGCCGGTGATGCTGATGTCTCTACTCAAACGCTGGTAGAGCGAGCGACGAAATTCGCACGCAATTACGGACACGCGGTCAGAACAACGTTGATTAAAGATGGTCGGCGCACGCAGCGCTGGGGCATGTGCAGCGGAGCCGGTGCAGCAGCTGATACACTGAAAGAGGCGATCGATGCAGGAATCGATACTCTCATTGTCGGCGAAGGTCCGCATTGGACTGCCATCACTGCCGAAGAAAACGATTTGGTGATCATCTACGCCGGACATTACGCAACGGAAACGCTCGGTGTTTGCGCACTCGCGCAACATCTCGGCGACAAATACAAAGTGCCATGGCACTTCATCAGTGCACCGACAGGACTCTGACCGTCAGGACATCGTGCTCAGAACCCTAGCAATCGGTGTACGCGCTTCTCCAGGTCGCACGCCACTCACCGGAAATTCTTTCCAGTAAGCCGAGTCTGTTGCCGTCGCTGTACTCGATGCCGATGACAATCGCCGGCCGTTTGGCCTGCCCGAACCCGAGAACAGCGAGAAGCTCACTCGCCTGCGTCGACTCTTCCGATCCCGCGGTTCTGTTCGAGTAGCGCACGGTGTACGCACCCGAGCTGCCATGCAGTCGCTCGCCGACCATGAGGAGATGCTCGATTCGCGGATTGGCTTCCTCGTTGACGACACGCACAACGTCTGCGACGACCACATCGACAGAGTCGATGCGGAAAGTGAAAGCAGACCGTACCCGGAAAGGCAGTCCGCGAAAAGTCGGATCCGAGGCACTGGGAAGAGTCGCTGCAGCACGCGCCAGTGATGCAGCGAGCGAAGCTGAATCACTGCTGCGCAACGCTTCGATCGAATCAAGTGGAATCGATTGAGCGCGATTGCTCGAGAAGCCAACGGTCCAGCCCGCCGGCTTTCCCGACAGTCTGGCGAGCGGCCACCCATAGCAGTCCTCCTTTGCTGTGTCTCCCGGTGAGAGTGAAGCAGCACGCATCGCCGACGCTATCTTCCCGCTGCGACCAAAGAGGTCGAACGTCAGCCCTGCAACAGGCGCGTTCGTACTTTCCACAGTCGACACGGTACTGTCTGTGGCTTCGGGCACGATCACCGCTACCGTGTCCAAGCTGTTTTCGAATGGCGTGATCATTACCGGGCCTGCGTCAGGATCCCAACCTGCGTTCCCTGTCGGCGCTCCCGGGTAAACAGGGGGAAGGGCGCGCGCGGAGTCCGCATTTGATCGACCGCGGTCTCCACATGCCTCTCCGATCACGAGCAGAGTAACGACTGCGCAACCGACAACTCTGCCAACGAGCATGCCAGTAATTTGACGGCTAACGCTGCACACGTCGAGAAGCGTTAGCTGCTACGTCACCATACGTATTTGTGAACCCCGCTGGAAAGTGTAGAGTTGAGGCGTACTCCACGGAGCCTGCATGGAAACGGCGATCACAGGTTCGCTAACTGGTAGTCCCGAGTCCCGAGCCAATCAGCTCGACATAACGGCTGCCGGCGATCTGAATCCGCCAATGGCGAGATTCCGCGAGCGATTCAGCTGGGCGCTCTACGATTTCGCGAATACGGTGTTCTCGATGAACATCGCGACGCTGTATTTCTCCGCCTGGCTCGTTAGCGACCTCGGACGCACCAACACACTGTACGCAACCGTAAATGGAATTGCATCAGCAATGGTTGTCGTTTCTATCCCGGTGTTCGGCGCCATTTCAGACGCTACACAGCGAAGAAAGCCGTGGGTCGTCTGGTTCACGTTGATCGCGTGTGCGTCGACAGTTCTGATCGGTGTGCTCGGTCAGCTTGGATTGCCGTTGGTTGGCGAAGGAGTCACAGCCAATGGAGTCAGTCTGCTTCCGTCCTCAGGGGTAGCGCTCTTTGGCGTACTCGCCGCTTTCACGATCGCCAACTATGCCTACCAAGGCGCGCAGCCGTTTTACAACGCGATGATGCCCGAGCTCGTTCCGGTAGACTATCGCGGTCGTTTGTCTGGACTAGGAGCAGCACTGGGTTACGTGGGCTCAATCACCGGAGTAGTCCTGACGTTCCCCTTCTTCACGGGATCAATGCCCATCATCGGTGCCATTCCGGAGAGGATTGTCAGTTTCCTGCGTACCGCGATTCCTTTTACCGGCCATGGCGGCCGCGTATCAACCTTCGTTCCAACCGCAATACTGTTTCTGCTGTTTTCATTGCCACTCTTCATTTTCAATCGAGATCACAACGCCATACACGGTCGAAAGCGAGTCGCGTGGCGCGAGGCATTCCAGGACGTGCGCCAGACCATCGCTGAGACAAAGAAGTACCCAGGCACGCTTCGCTTTATTCTCACATCGTTTCTCTATCAGGACGCGATGGGAACCATCATCGCAAACATGGCGCTCTATGCCATCTTCGCGATGGGTTTCGTTCAGGGGGCAGAGGCGACGTTATTTGTAATCCTTACTGTTCCGGCGGTGATCGGTGCCTACAGCATCGGCAGGCTGGTCGACCGCTTCGGTCCGAAGAGAACTCTGTCATGGGTGCTCGCTTCCTGGATCGTGTTGCTGGTATCGATGATTATCGCGCCATCACGAAGCGTCTTCTGGATAGTCGGTGCGTGCATTGGATTGATCTACGGAGGTGTCTCGACAGCCGAGCGGCCGTTGCTGCTAAGTCTCGTTCCTGACGTCGAGGCTGGTCGATTTTTCAGCCTGATGGTGCTCTCATCACGGGCGGCGGCGGTGTTCGGTCCGTTTGTGTGGGCATTTGCCGTCGATGGACTCACTCCAGTATTCGGAAAGGGCGTTGCTTACCGGGCTGGCGTAGTTACAGTAGCCATCGGTATGGCGTTGGCTCTTTGGACGCTGAGGCGTGTTCCTGACAACTTCGCGCGCACGGCACGCAGATGATTTACGGCGCGCTAAGATGGATTGCCGGCGTCTCGCTCCACTGGTTTTACGGCGACATTCGCGTCGTCGGGAAAGAGAAGATTCCGCGCAACGTACCACTCCTGATCGCGGTCAATCACCCTAACGCGCTCGTCGATTCGTTGGTCATCGGATGGTTGATGCCGCGACGAGTGGTGATGACAGCGAAAGCGACACTGCTCGAGAATCCGTTCATCGCGCTCTTGTTCAAGGCCGTTGGTGTTGTGCCGTTGCGTCGCGCGAGTGACGAAGCCGGCAATCAGGTAGGACAACCGCTCGACCCGGGGCGCAACTCGAGTGCGTTTCGCGAAATGCTGCAGGTACTGAAAGAAAACGGCGCAGTGCTGATTTTCCCGGAGGGGACCAGTAACAGCAAGGAGCTCGCTCCGCTGAAGTCCGGGCTCGCACGCGTAGCGCTTCAAGCGCGAGACACAGCCGGCATTAAATCGGTGCACATTGTTCCCGTCGGACTCTTGTTCGAGAACAAGGCCGTACCTGGGAGTGTCGTTGGAGTACGAGTCGGTGAGCCGATTAGCATGGACCAATGGCCGGTTACCGGCGATCATGTTGCGTTGACCTCTGAGCTCCGCAAGAGATTGCAGAGCGTAACGGAGCGGGCAGACCTGCCCCCGCAACTCAGCGCAGAGCCGCCTCGCCAGAGTACGATCAGGACAGCTGCAATTCGATTGGCAGCCGCCTGGGGCCGCTTCACGCACCGGCTGCCGATACGAATAGCGAGACGACTGGCAATGAGAATCAGCACCGATGCCGACGAGCCTGCAATGTTCACCATCATCATCGGCGTCGGGCTGGTGCTCTTTACTTACGCAATCCACCTGACACTGATCGGTGCGCTTGCCCACTCCTTCTGGATTGCTTCGCTTTATCTCGTCACGCTATTGGCGGGCGCTCACTGGGCAGCCTTCGAGCCGCACCTGAAACGCTGAATCAGAGTTTCGTCTCGAGCCAATTGTCACCGACACCAAGGTCGACGACAAGCGGCACCGACAATTGTGCCGCGTTTTCCATCTCGTATTTCACGAGCTCCTGAACTGGATCCAGTTCCTCTGGCATTACCTCGAAAACAAGCTCGTCGTGAACCTGTAGGAGCATTTTGCTTTGCAGCTCTTTGCTCCTCAGCGCATTGTCGATTCTGATCATGGCAATCTTGATCAGGTCCGCTGCGGATCCCTGGATCGGAGAGTTGGCGGCAGTCCTCTCGCCAAATGCGCGAATGTTGAAATTGCGCTCGCGAAGCTCGGGGATATACCGGCGCCGGCCAAAGATCGTTTGCACAAAACCGTGCTCACGCGCAAAGGCGACCATCGCGTCCAGATAATTGCGCACACCCTGGAAGCGCTGGAAATAGCGCGCGATGAATTCTTTTGCTTCAGCGTGTTCGATCCCGAGTTGCCGCGACAGGGCGTGGGGACCTTGCCCGTAGATGGTCGCGAAGTTGATGGTCTTCGCTCGAGACCGCATCGTGCCCGTCACCTCGTCGAGCGGAACCTCGAAGATCAATGCGGCTGTTTGCCGGTGGATATCGCCGCCGGCACGGAATGCTTCGACGAATGCAGGATCGCTCGAGAGATGAGCAAGCAATCGCAGCTCGATCTGCGAATAGTCGGCAGCGAGCAAACGCCATCCCTTTCGCGGGATGAAGCCGCGGCGAATGTCGCGACCGAGCTCCCGCCGGATCGGAATGTTCTGAAGATTCGGATCGCTGGAGGACAATCGACCGGTAGTCGCGACGGTTTGATTGAATGATGTGTGAAGCCGGCCAGTTCTCGGATTTACCAGCCGCGGCAGCGCATCCAGATAGGTGTTCTCGAGCTTGGAGAGCTCGCGATACTCCATCAACAGCGTCGGGATCTCATGTCCTTCTTCGGCGAGCTCTGTCAGCACACTCACGTCCGTCGAGGGCCCGGTACTGGTACGCTTGAGTACCGGTAGCTTCAACCGGTCGAACAGCACCTCACGCAGCTGGAGATTGGAGTTGATGTTGAACTCGGTTCCTGCCTTCTCGTAAATCTGGCGTTCGACTGCCTCGCGGTCGGATTGAAAGCGCTGCTTCAGCGAAGCGAACCATGGCAGATCGATCGAAATGCCGCTCCACTCCATTTCGGCCAGCACGTCAACCAGAGGCAGTTCGACACCGTCGAGCAATCGCATTAGTTCGTGGGACTCGAGCTGAGGCTCGAACACTTCGCGCAAACGCAAAGTCATGTCCGCATCCTCACACGAGTAATCGCGGGCTGCTTCCACCGGACATTCGTCGAAGGCAAGAGCAGTTTTGCCTTTACCACAGAGATCCGCGTACGAGATCATCGTGTGGTCCAGGAACTCGAGCGCGAGAACATCGAGTCCATGCGACCGACGACTCGGATCGAGGACATAGCTGGCAAGCATCGTGTCGAAATCCAAACCCGCCAGCCGAATGCCCAACGAGCGTAACAGCAGCAGATCGAACTTTCCGTTGTGCACCGTCTTGCGCACCGAAGGATCTTCCAGCAAATCGCGCAATGGCTTCATCTCGGGCGACTGCAGCGGCGGAAGGTTGCGTACCGCAGGGGACCGCATCTCCCTCCAAACCCGCGCGGCAATGCTCAATGGCGCTTCACCGTTGGTCTTTTTCTTTCGGGTTGGCGCCTCCGGAAAGACTTCGTCACCACCGCGAATCAGTCCGCGCTCTTCCGGCGCGTCAGTCGCAGCGCGATCGCCCGCCAGATCGACCAACAGCTCTCCCTGAGTATTACGGGGCAACCGATGCTGAAACGGGAAGTAAAAGGCCTCTCCACCACCCACACCGATCGAGATCGAGATAAGAGATGAGCGCAACGGGTCCGTCGGCTGAGGACTATCGGGGTTTGACAGCGCCTCCGTATCGAGGGAGATGACCCTGGCTTCTCTCGCGCGCGCGACTGCCTGAGCCACGAGATCGAGCGTATCTGCGGTGCTGTAATTGAGCGCCTTTCCTGGCTTTTCTTCCGCCGGTGCCTGGACGACGATCTCTCGCGCCAGCGCGTGGAACTCCAGCTCGATGAACAGGTCGCGAAGGCGCTGATGATCCGGCGTTTTGATCCTCAGTGCCTCGAGATCGAGCGATACAGGTAAATCGTCGCGAATAGTGACTAATTCCTTCGAGAGGCGAGCATTCGCGGCATGCTCGAGCAGCGCCTCACGTGGGCGCTTCTTCGTGATCTCCGGGGCATGCTCCAGAATGGATTCGAGGTGACCGAACTGGCGCACCAGCTCCGAGGCAGTTTTATCGCCGATTCCACGCACGCCGGGAATGTTGTCCGAGGAGTCGCCGACCAGCGCCAGATAATCGGTGACGAACTCGGGTGCTACACCGAGCCGGTCTTCCGCATTCTCCACATTCACCCAGTGCTCCTCGACGTTCGCGCTGCCGCCGCGGCCCGGGTTGAGTAGCCAGACACCCGGACGCACCAGCTGCTGAAAGTCCTTGTCGCCAGATATGACAACGGCATTCACGCCAGCTTTTGCACTTTGCGACACCAGAGAGCCGATTACATCGTCGGCTTCGTAACCGGGGAGCGTAAGGATTGGGATGCGGTAGGCATCGAGCATCTCGCATATCCGGTCCATGCCACGATCGAAATCCGATTGCAGCTCTTCGGTCAGTTTCTCGCGCGTCGCCTTGTATGCCGGGTAGCGTTCATGGCGGAACGAGAGACCGGAATCGTGAACCCAGCCAAGGTACTCAGGCTGATGCTTCGTGATCAGCCGTTGCAGGAATGTGGCGATTCCATAACTGGCCGATGTGTTCTCGCCCTTGCTGGTTGTCAGCGGGCGCGCAATCATGGCGAAGAATGCGCGATAGATCAGCGCATAACCGTCGACGAGGAAAAGCCGCGGTTTTTCAGGACCTTCCATTATGTGAATATAAAACGCGCTTTACTTCGGGCGGCGGGTAATCTGGAACTCCCGCCACACTGCAGATACGCTAGTGCTGTCGGCGTGCGTTTATAGCGAGAAACTCGCTCTCGCTTGGACGTGTCAGCCTCCAGCGGCCAGTCTCTTCGTAGAAAACCAGCTGCGTGTTGTACTGACGATACTGCCAGATCTGAAGCCGTGTAGATCCTCCCATTTGCGTAGTCGTCAGGGTACCACTGACGTTCCTCTCGAAAATCTGGTCCGGCTCACCGAGCGCTACGTAGACCGATCCGCGATCCGAGAGCCAGCCGGGACTCCGGTCCATCCGGAACTGCCCATTGGCAATCTGGATTCGCGCGAAATATGACTGCAGATCCTCGTTGATCGGAGTTTCGGGAATGGGGTCAGTGGCCCGTAGGAACTGTGCCCATTCTGTAGCCCGCCTTTCCGGTGCTGCGTCACGTAGCGCATTCAATCGCGAGGAGCCGGCGAAGAAACGAAGATAGCCGAGCATGTCCTCATAGGACATCAGCGGGATGTCTTCACCGAAGCTGACGAATAGTGGTGCACTTGCCGTATCCTGCGGAGCGTCACGGTGTGTGAAGTAGACTTGGGCCATTCCTACTCCGACCGTTGATATCGGCACATTGACGACACCGCTGAACAGACCACCCCGTCGCGCGAGTTGTGTTGAATCGCGCCAAACCTGCGTTCCTTTCTCATTCCGGACCACGAACACGACAGGCAGTCGGGCACCTTGTCCATATCCTTCCACATATACGGCAACAGTGCTGTCACGACCAAAGACAGCGCTCGACCTCGGACTGGCCAGTAATCCAGGTACTGAGTCGAGCGTGGATCGGCCCGTTGCTTCGTAAACCAGTGTCGGCGTCGAGAGATGACCGGGAGTCAGCGCCGGGACACTGACCGAGACCTCTTGAATAGCTCCCCGGGATCCGCCGACATCCCGCACGCTGGCCGACAGCCCATACGTCCCAGGTGCGACATGGAAATAGTGCTGGAAGATGATGCTCTCGTCGGTGCGGTTTATCTCCCGAAAGGAGCCGACCCTGACGATTTCCATCGCGTCAACTTTAGCCGCTTCGACACTGCCACGATTAAGCGTCAACTTCACTTCATACGGCGCGCGGTAACGATCGCCTTCTCGTGTAAATGTCAGAGCCTTGTTTGGCAGCGACAAACTCACCAGCACAAGCGTTGTATCCGGTGAAGCGCTGGCAAACGCCGAGACTTTCCCGACGAACGGAACAGGCGCCGGAGCCGCAATCAAACCGATCTGGCGGTAGAGTGTACTGGCATCCAGCACGGCGGGCCCCAGCGTCGGCACCGTATTTATGCTCGGCTCGGGATTCGGGCTCGGCGTTCCGGTGCTGCTGCATCCGGTAACTACCGATGCCGCGGCTGCAATGAGAAGTAAAAAAAGTCGTGATGAGTTGATCGGCATGTGCGGCTAATACCCTATCCGGCCATCTCTGTTTCTATTACCTTCGCGGCGTGTCTCGAGAACAGATGGTCGGTACCCGAGTCGCGGGCTACACAATCAAAAAAGAGGTTGGCGAAGGCGGAACGTCGGCCGTGTACCTGGCAGACCATCCCAATCATGGCACTGTCGCCCTCAAAGTGCTACGGGAAAAGTTACGCCAGGACAAGACAGCTGTCGCACGTTTCGTTCGCGAGGCGAAATACGGCGCCCGTGTCAAACACCCCAACGCCGTAGAAACGATCGAGATCGGTCAGGCAGACAACGGTCTGCATTTTCTCGCGATCGAGTGGGCGGAAGGTGAATTGCTCGAGCGCTATGCGAAGCAGCATGCGCCGATGCCCGCGGAAGAGGTCGCCAACATTATCTCACAAATCGCCGCCGCCGTTCAGGCAGCACACGACGTGAACATTGTCCATCGCGACCTCAAACCTGAGAACGTGATGTACGACCCGCGAACCAGACTTGTTAAGCTGCTGGACTTCGGAATTGCTGCTGACACACAAGCATCCAGCGACGAGAGACTCACTCGCGCGGGGTTCTTTGTCGGCACTCTCATGTACATCGCACCGGAAGCACTGTCCGGTGAGATCGTAACTGCCGCCGCTGACCAGTACAGTCTGGCGACTATTGCGTACTTCCTCATCACGCGTTGTTTGCCGTACACAGCCAAGGCACCACGAGAGATGTTCACTCAACTCCTGACGATGCCGCCGATTCCACTCAGAAATGCCGGCGAGGGGTTAAGCTTTTCGGCAGAGTTGGAAGCGGTACTCACGCGTGCGTTGTCGAGATCGCCGGCAGACAGGTACCCGACAGTCGTTGCTTTCGCCAACGCCTTTGCCGAGGCAGCACGCATACCACCGGAAGAGCCCAACATGCTCAACAAGTTCAAAGGGCTACTTCGCCGAAATCGCTGACTCATCGGAATCGACTGGCAGCCACAGTGTAAACGTCGACCCTTTACCAAGCTCGCTCTCCAGTTCGACGATGCCGCCGATGAGTGCTGCCAGGCGACGTGAAATCGGCAGTCCTAGTCCAGTCCCACGTTCCGCTGAATTACCACGCGGGCCGGCATCCACCTGCTCGAACTCCTCGAAAATACGCGTCTGATCGGCCGGGGCGATTCCAATTCCCGTGTCAATCACCTGGATGCCAATCCAATGTGTCGCCGGACGCCGGCTGCGCTCGACAGCCACACCCGCCTGACCGCTCACCGGCTGTCCACTGTCTGGAAGAGAATCGACCAGGCGCGTGCGAAGGACGATTCCACCTTCGTTGGTGTACTTGATGGCATTACCGAGCAGGTTCATCAGAATCTGCCGCAAGTGAGTCGGGTCAGTACGAATGCGCGGTAATGCCGCGCCCATGACCAGTGACAGGCTAAGTCCTTTCTCGCTGACCAAAGACTCGATCTCGCTTGCCACATCGAGGACGAAGGGGCGAAGGTCGATTGTTTCGGTGTGAATCTCCAGCCGTCCGGCAGCCATCTTAGCCAGGTCGAGTACCTGATCGACCAAGTGTCGAAGATGGTTCGCAGAGGCTTCGATGCGTTCAACCGGCTTGACCTGCCGTGGTGCCAACTCACCGTAAACGCCTTCACGAAGAAGATCGACGAAGCCAACGATTGCATTGAGCGGAGTGCGAAGCTCGTGCGACACGTTCGCCAGAAACTCGCTCTTCATGCGGTTTACACGGAGTAACTCAGACGACAGGCGCTCCAGCTCCTTGGAGCGCTCGACCAGACTTCGCGCCTGACGACGTTCGTGACGAAGGAGCAGTGCCAACCCGAGGACTGTCGCCAGTGAGATGATCCAACCAATCAACCCTGTCCAGCGATCAATCTCCAACTGGGAGAACGCGTGCATTGACTCGAATCATAAGAATCCGTAACCTCACGCACCATGACCGATCGGGAGTTGTTGATCACGCTTTTGGCCGAGCGATCCAGCAAGAAGGGCCATTTCATTCTCGCTTCGGGACGGGAGTCGCAGTTTTATATCGATGCCAGACTCACCACCATGAGCCCCGATGGGCTCGCAGTAATCGGTCGACTCGGACTACTGACTATCCAACAATCCAGCTGGCCAGTGGAGGCCATTGGCGGTCTTACACTGGGTGCCGATCCGATTTCTTACGCGATCAGCCACGCTAGCGCTGGTTCGCCACAACCGCTTCGCGCTTTTACGGTGAGGAAGGAAGCCAAGACTCACGGAACGGGCCAAGTGATCGAAGGCCCGTTCAGGCCGAGTGATCACGTCATAGTAATCGAGGATGTGATCACCACCGGCAGCTCCGCGCTGCGCGCGATTGATGCCGTACGCAACGCAGGCGGAACAGTCAGTGGGGTTCTGGCAGTCGTCGACCGTCAGGAGGGCGGACGCGAGGCATTGGAATCAGCAGGAGTACCCGTGATCGCTCTGACTACAGCCAGCGAGATCATGGCAATTCTCGAGAAGCGTGGCGATCAACCGGAATCACCTTCGGCATCCATCCCGGGTAAGCAGCCGACGGCCTGAAGCTGCACAGCACATCGACATAAGGGAGAATCATCTCTCGTCGAAAGAATTGCAGCATTCCCTGTCCGTCGAAGGTCGCTCTGAACTTGACCGGTGACATCTTCATCACTGTCCTGACGTGGCGACCAAAACTCTGGGGAGAAGAGTAGTCGAGATGATTTGCCACTCGCGCCACTGACAGACCGGGATTTTCGAACAGTCTGGCAGCACGTATGAGGCGGGCCAGCGACAAGTACCTTTTCGGAGCCGGGAGTTTCGCGCGAAAGAATCGGCTCATCAAAGTACTGGGCAGTATGTTGAGATGGCGTGCCAGCTGGCGGACAGTAGAGATTCGCGGCGACGTTTCAAACAGTAGCTCGAAAAACCGCCAACAATCTTTCGACACTCCAGGCAGATCCCGGCCGATTTGCGAGAGGGCAGACCGCTGCAGATCATTGGACCCCTGCGATGCGAGCAGATTCCGCAGCGTCTGCCATCCGGCAGGAATCCGGGCGTCTACGAGGGTGCGAATCCCCATCTGACCCAAGGCGAGTGTCGCGTGGGGTGTCGAGTTTTGAGTTTCAGTAAGTAGAGCAACAGCTGGAACCCGCGGAAATTCACGCACCATCGCAGCAACATGCCCTGAATTCTGAGTACCGTACTTAGTCACTGAGATAAGAACTAGGTCAGCTTTCTGCTCACGGAGATCTAAAAGCACTTCATCGAGTGATTCACGGTGCAATGGCTCACACAAGCCTTGCGCAGCTGCATCAACACGGGATCGCTCGAGGGGCGTCAGGATCGTCGAGACGGGAGTCCGCGAACTCCCTTGCTTCGGTAATGAGGTCATAGCTTCCTCGCGGTTAGGTGAACGGGTGACGGGAACCGCGACACTTTAGGGGAAGCACGTCAGACGTCCGTCACACACACACACGAGCGCACAAGCGCACCAAATCACGAGACCGAAATGCCTGTCAGTCGTTATATTTTGGGAGGCAGATGGTCGGACGATCGCGTATTAGTACCGTTGAGGTACTATTCCGAGGAAAGTCCGGGCTCCAATGGACTGGCTGCCAGGTAACGCCTGGGCGCGAACGACGAGAGTTATTCGCGACGGAAAGTGCCACAGAGAACAGACCGCCACTCGCAAGAGCGGCAAGGGTGAAACGGTGAGGTAAGAGCTCACCGCGTCGACGGTAACGGCGACGGCACGGCAAACCCCAGTCGGAGCAAGGCCAAATATGCGGCGAGAGATGTCCATCTCGATGAAGACGCCGCGGGTAGGCTGCTAGAGAGCATGGGCGACCAGGCTCGTAGAAAAATGATCGTCCGGATTACGCAAGTAATCCGACAGAACCCGGCTTATAGACCATCCGCCCTCCAACAACCTCCGATATTTACCTATCGGAGGTTGTTTCTTTTCGAACTGTCTAGCTCACCAAGCTCACGTAAATGAAGGAAGGCATCAGGAGGTCGATACTTATCTTACTGCTACCGGCGTGTAACCCGGGCCGTGTACCTGTATCACCGCCAACGATCCCCTCCTTACCGCAACCGGCAGAGCCACGTGGCGTTAGTACATGGAACTTCAGCTACAGATCTGACACACTGCGCTATCGGATTACCCGAAGTGCTACTGTGGATAGCCAAAGTGATTCGGGCATCCACCGGGAGGTGGCGACTAACAGTTCGCATGAAGTACTAAGCCTGTCGGTCTCCGCCGATACCGTCCGTTACATCGCTACTGTTGACAGTTTTTCCACAACTACACAGGGACTCATCGGTCCCGTTCAGTCTGTGGTTCTACCCGTACAGATCTCGGGTGTAGTGGATTCAGCGACTGTACGGACCGACTCAGCAGCCACGAACCTGACCAGCTCAACCTGCGATCCGGTTCAATCCAGTCTGACTGGTGATGTCAACAGCCTGTTGATCAAGGTTCCAACAGAGCTCGTACCTGGCCTTTCCTGGCGAGACTCAACCGTAAGAACAGTCTGTTACGCCATGATTCCTATGAAGGCGATCGTAATCCGGAGATTCTCTGTTGTTGGTGCAGCAGAATACGACGGCGCGAGTACCATTCTCGTTCAGCGAACGGACAGCATCAGCGCGCATGGAGAAGGACGGCAGCAACAACATCAACTGATCGTCGACGTGGCCGGGACTGGAGGTGCCACTTACCACCTGAGCCAAGAGCGAAGCTCAGTAGTCCATCTGACAACAAATCAGGATCTGGATTTTGCTATTCGAGGCTCGGGACGAACGAGTCAATTCCGCGAGACAGTGAAGGAAGAGTTTAGCCTTCTTCCCTAGTCGACCAGACGGAGTGGCATTACCAGGCACATATACGACGCCGGATCCTTCCAACCCTCAGGCTCAACTGTCGCCGCACGTTCTGGTGCCTTGAAGGTCAACTTGACTTCGTCCGTCGGGATATAGCGCAGAATCTCGAGCAGGTAGCTTGCATTGAAGCCAATATCGAGCTGATCACCGGTATAGCGAACCGGTAGCTCATCCTGCGCCTCTCCCAAGTCCGGCGTCTGCACACTGAACTTCAGCATGCCGGCATTGAAGGAGAGGCGAATACGATGCGTCTGATCAGAAGCGATCACTGACATTCTCTTCAGCGCGCTCGAGAGCGCTACCTTGTCAGCAACCGCGACCTTGTCATTGTCCTTCGGAATTACCTGCTCGTAATTCGGATAAGGACCTTCGATCAGACGGGTGAAGACTGCCGTGAACGGGGATCTGAACCCGATGTGATTATCGCCACGTGCGATCTCCAGCTCTTCCTCCGCCGGGAACAGCCTTCTCACCTGCTCGAGAGCCTTTGGTGGCACGATCAGATCACTCGCCGGAGCGTTCGCCGAATTGATCGGCATTTCCATCTTGGCCAGGCGATGTCCATTCGTGGCAACCATCCGCATCCGCTCCGGCCGAAGTTCCCAGAGAACGCCATTCAGGATCGGTCGACTCTCTTCAGCTGATACTGCAAACGATGTATGACCAATCAGTTGCTGAAGATCTCCTGATCTGATCCTCCAGCTCTCGTTGAATCGCACCGACGGAAAAGTCGGGAATTCATCGCGTGGCAGTCCAAGCAGCTTGAAGCGTGAGCGACCGCAATCCAGCGTAACTCGCTGTTCTCCCACAGCAGCCATCTTCACCGGCGCGGGCGGCAGCTCACGCGCAATCTCGCTCAGCTTCTTCGCAGGTACCGTTACAGCACCAGCTGTCTCTACATCAGCCATTACTTCAGTACTGACAGCAATATCCAGGTCCGTACCGGAGAGCTTGATCCCTTTATCAGTTGTCTCGAGAAGAATATTGGCGAGCACAGGCAAAGTTGTCTTCGCCGGTATACTCGCCGTTACAGCTGCCAGTCCTTCCTGCAACTTTTCCCGAGAGATCGTGAAACGCATCAGTGTGCCTGTGTGGATTCAGGTCGGCTTACTAAGTAGTCTGTTAATTAGAGACTTACTCTAGTAGTCGTAGCAGTGGCTGTGGACTTCTGGGGAATGGGTCTAACTTACGAAAGGAGTAGAGTTTCCGCTACGCCGGTTGATGTGTGATTGGATGTTGGTATTCAGGATAATTGAGACTAGTCGACATCGTCCTCATGAGACCTTCGATGTTTCCACACGCGATAGTGTTCGGAAGTTGAAAGCTTCGAGGTTATTCCGGAGTCGATTGATTCTGGTGCGAAGATCAGAATCATGTGTGATTGTATCCTGCACCTTCTCGAGGCTATGAATGACAGTTGAGTGATCTCGGCCGCCGAAAGCATTTCCAATTTCGACGAGTTGTGTGGAAAGGAGCTCTCGGGTCAGATACATAGCGATTTGCCGCGGTGTAGTCAGTGTTTTGGTGCGCGTCTTGGAGCGTAAACCATCGACGGTTACGCCCCATTCCTTGGCTACCGCCTGCTGAATTGTGAAAATGTTGAGGGATCCAGCCGGTTCGTGTTCCAGACCTTCGATTGCACGCAGCTTATCCCGTAATGCCTCACGTGCGACGTCTACTGTGATGTCCTTGTGCTTGAGCGAAGCATAAGCGAGCAGCTTGATGATCGAACCCTCGAGCTCTCGAACATTAGAACGGACATGCTCTGCTATGAAATGGATGACGTCGTCGGGAATGGTCAGCTCGAGCCGGTCCAGTTGTGCTTTCTGCTTCAGAATAGCGACGCGATGTTCAAAATCAGGTAGACCGATGTCAGCTACCATTCCCCACTGAAAGCGGCTGATTAATCGAGCTTCCAGCCCGGCGATTTCTGAAGGCGGCCGGTCACTGGTGAGAACGATCTGTCGACCTGCCTCGTATAGTGCGTTGAAGGTGTGGAAGAACTCCTCCTGGGTCGTTTCCTTCCGGCCTTTGAGGAAATGAACATCATCGATGAGCAGTAGATCAGTTTCGCGGTAACGCCGCCGAAACTCTGCAGCAGTTCGGTCCATGATGGAGCTGATCAACTCGTTCATGAACTGCTCTGTACCCACATATGTGACGCGGGTGTTCGGGCTTCTCTGCAGGGTCTCGTGTGCGACGGCCTGCATCAGATGGGTTTTGCCGAGTCCCGTATCACCATAGATGAAAAGCGGATTGTAAACCTTACCTGGCGCCTGACTTACGGCGTGTGCAGCAGCAGCGGCCAGCTCGTTGGATTTACCAATAACGAATAAATCGAACGTGTAGCGTTCGCTGAGTGGAGTTGAAGTATTGCCGTTCTGCTGTGACATCAGCTTCGCCGGCGTTGGTGGGGGACTGACGAAGAAATCCATCTGTGAGCGCTTCTTCCGTTCTTCGTTGACCCTGAATACCACATTCAAGGGATGTCCAAGGACAATTGGCGCGTAGCTCGACAGTAACTGAGAGTGTTTGGACTCATTCCAGTCGGCAGCAAACTGGTCCGGAGATCCCACGAAGATTGTTCCACCCTCCAATGAGAGTGGCTCTGTGGGAGCGAGCCAGGTTTGGAATGTCTGGTAGGAAAGCTCCTGGCGGGCGCGATCGAGAAGGAGTTTCCAAACTTCAGTAGGGCTAAGCGACATGACGCGCTACCCTAGCCGATTTATGTGGAAAAGTCAAACGAACGTTGAAGACGCTGAGTTGCCTGACTTGAAGTATCTTCAATGCTGGAATAGCTTTACCCGCTTCACACTAGCGCAAGTTCTTTCTGGTTCTTTGGAGTTATAAATGGGCAAGCCGACCTACCGTCCCCGCAACAAACGCCGGATCCGTACCCACGGCTTTAGGTTGCGGATGGCTACTAAATGGGGACGTGAAGTTCTCAGCCGGCGCCGCAAGAAGGGACGTAAACGGCTCACCGTCCAGTTACCGACAAAGTACGCCGGCGCCTAAGTCCTTCGGCTTTCCTCGCAGTAAGCGGCTGACGAGCGAAGGCGATCTCGGAGCAGTAAGGCGTACAGGCAAGCGAATGCAAACCGAGCGTCTCGAGGCTCGCGCATCAGCTTCTTTGTCTTTCCATCCGAGGGTGGGCATTGTGGTGCCCAAACACCGTCATAAGGTCGTTGCCAGGAATCGGGTTAAACGCCGTCTTCGGGAACTGGTACGGATTACCCTGCTGCCCGAGCTCGGACGCGTTGATCTGCTCATTCGCGCGAAACCGGAAGCCTACGCATCTACGTTCCAGCAGCTGACTATCGATATTGCCCAGATCGGAGAATGGGCATCGCAAATTGGTCGTTGAACGATGCGTACGATCTTCATCCTGCTCATTCGTGGATATCAGGTGGGAATCTCTCCGCTGCTTCCCGCCAGCTGTCGTTATTATCCGAGCTGCTCCGCGTACGCGATCGAAGCCTTCGAGCGTCACGGAACATTGCGAGGTCTCTATCTCACCGTTAGCCGTCTTCTTCGCTGTCATCCGTTCCATGCCGGCGGCTATGATCCCGTTCCATAATGGATAGGCGTTTTTTTCTTGCGCTGTTTCTATCGCTGGTAGTCATAGCGATCACACAGCTGTTGTTCCCACCGGTGAAGGCACCTCCCTCGTCAGTAAAAGGGAGAGATTCAACCGCGCGTGCTGCCTCGTCGACACAAGCAACTACGGCGTCCTCGACTGCCGCGAGCACAGTACGTAGAGAGACTATCGCAACCGTACCAGCAAGAATTGCATCGGCAGGCGACGGTGCGCGCGCGCTTGCCGAAACCACTGTCGTCCAGACTTCAAAGGCGATCTACAGGTTCAGCAACCTTGGGGCAGCGCCGACTTCGGTCGTGATCCGGGACTACAAGAGCAGAGCAAGCAATGATTTCGTTGATCTCGGAAGTCCGGGAACCCCTCTCGTGAGCTATCGAATCATCGGTCCCACTGATACTGCAGATCTGTCCTTGGTACCGTTCACGCTCACCCGACGGGCGGGGCCGAATGGCGCGCAGGTTCTCAGCTACGCCGCTTCCGTGCGCAGCTATAACGTTTCCATAGAGTACACGGTTCCTACTGACACCGCGTCGAGCTACGTCATGCACGTAGCTGGTCACGTTACCGGTGGCGCATCGCCATCATATCTGGTCACAGAGCTGCCGAGGACGCTAAGGCCGACGGAAGCGGACACTGTTGGTGACCACCGCTCGCTCGCATACAGCTTTAAACCTCAGCGCGATCGGGCGAGGAGTGTGCTGTTCAGTGGTCTGGATCCCGGTGAAAAAACTCTCGAGGCTGGCCCACTCGACTGGGTCGCCGTCAAGAACAAGTACTTCGTGTTCGGAATACTGGCGCCAATCAATGGGACACCGTTCAGCGAGGTCACACTGACCGGTGGAGCAAGAACGTCGAAGGTGGCCACCAGTGCATCCGCAGCCGTCGTCGAGGAAATCAAGAACGGAACCTTCGGATTCGACGTTTATGCAGGGCCCCAGGAATCTCAGCGCCTGCTGCGAATGATGCGTGACTTCGACCACGTAAATCCATACGGCTGGCGATTCATGCAGGGCGTCGTGCATCCAATTGCGTCGAAGGTGATTCAGGCGCTGTTGTGGATGCACAATCGATTGAATCTCAGCTACGGCTGGGTGCTCGTAATACTCGGTGTCCTGGTGCGGCTTGCGTTATGGCCGTTGAATCAGAGCACGATGCGCTCGAGCCTCAAAATGCAGGAGCTCCAGCCGAAGCTCGCGGCCGCCCAAAAGAAATACAAGGACCCGGTCCAGCAGCGCGAAGCAATAATGAAAGTGTACCGCGATGCGGGCGTGAGTCCGTTCGCTGGATTGACCGGATGTCTGCCGGCACTGCTGCCAATGCCGATTCTGTTCGCGCTTTTCTTTGTTTTTCAGAATACGATCGAATTCCGTGGTGTGCCATTCATGTGGCTGCACGACATCTCGGTGAAGGACCCGTTCTATATCCTGCCGCTCCTGATGGGTGCCTCGATGTACGTGCTGTCATGGATTGGAATGCGGACTGCACCACCGAATCCGCAGGCCAAGATGATGGGGTACATGTTCCCGCTGATGATGACGGTTGTTCTGCTCAACATGGCCTCAGGATTGAATCTCTACTACACGGCGCAGAACATCGCTGCACTGCCGCAGCAATGGATGCTGTCGCGTGAGCGGGCGAGGGCGCGGCCAGCCGGATAAAGGAGGGTGTCATGCTGCGTGTCACCTACATTGGTCACGCAACGCTACTAATTGAGATCGGGCAGCATACCATCCTCACCGATCCCAACTTCGATCCGGCGCTCGGAAAATTCCTGCCGCGGGTGAGTGCACCGGGTATTGCACTCGATGCCCTGCCGAAGCTCGACGCGATTCTGCTCACCCATGCACACGCCGATCATCTCTCGTTCAAGTCCCTCGACGAGCTGCAATCGGACATTCCGCTCTTTGCACCGCCGCCAGTGGCGAAGTGGCTGCTTAAACAGGGATACAAGCACGCAGTCCCAATTGCCGCAGGCGGTACAGAGTCGCTTGACGACCTTCGGATCCACGCTGCCTCAGCGACACATAAAGGCAATCGTTACGGAATCGATCGCTGGCGAAGCGCCACTAATATGTATCTAATTGATACTAATAAGGTGTCGTGTTTCTTTGCCGGCGATACTGCCCTGACATCAGACACTACCCACATGGTGGAACGAAGGCTGGTCGACTCCGGGCGAAATCTCGACCTGGCGCTGTTGCCGATCGGCTATGCACCATGGTGGAAACCGGGATTCCGCAAAGGCCATCTGACCAGTGACGACGCGTTGACCCTTTTTGAGCGCCTCAAGGCCAGATACTTCATCCCTTATCACTGGGGAACGTTCAATCACGTGACGTCGACAGCGTTTGACGCGATTGATCGGCTCAAGGCCACGCTGCAGGATCATCCGCTCCACCCTTCGGTGAAGATCCTGGAACCCGGGACGGATTTCGTTCTGCCAACTACGGCGGCGGTGTGACAGCCAGGAATGGCAGTGGGCTGATGATCGACGACACCATCGTTGCGATTGCCAGTCCACCCGGCCGCGGGGCGATCGCCGTTGTTCGGCTGAGCGGACGAGATGCGTTCTCGATTGCAAGGAAACATCTTCGCGCATGGCCGGAGGAGCCACGAGTTGCCCACCTCTGCGATTTTTTCGATGGTGATCAACGCCTTGACCAGGCAATAGTCACGGCGTTCCCGACTCCGCACTCGTTTACGGGTGAGGATACAGTCGAGATCTCGACGCATGGCGGGTATCTGGTGCCGAGCTCTATAGTCGCAGCGCTGACGACCTCAGGCGCTCGACAGGCAACTCCTGGAGAGTTCACCCGGCGTGCTGTCCTCAACGGTAAGCTTGACATCTTGCAAGCCGAGGCGATCGGTGATCTGATCGATGCCAGCTCCCGCGCAATGCAGGATGCGGCACTTGCCCAATTGGATGGAAGTCTCTCACGCAGATTATCCGCATTGAGGAATCAACTGCTCGACCTCGAAGCACTGATTGCCTACGATGTTGACTTTCCAGAGGAAGATGATGGGCCGATCTCTCATGAGCGGGTCGAGTCTGCGGTAAAAGCAGTGCTTTCCGCGATCGATTCTCTGCTCGCCACTGCCCCGGCGGGAGAAATCGTGCGCGAGGGTGCGGTAGTCGTCATCGCAGGCCCGCCGAATGTCGGCAAGTCCTCGTTGTTCAATGCCCTCCTTGGGAAATCGAGAGCCATCGTCACCGAGATTCCCGGCACCACTCGTGATGCTCTTGAAGCGGTGATCGATTTCGGGAGATGGCCGCTGCGCTTGGTTGACACAGCTGGTCTGCGGCACACCGCTGATCGAATTGAGCGACTGGGAATTGAAGTCAGTGAGCGATATCTGGCGGGCGCCGAAGTGGTACTAGCGTGCGCTGAGACGTCGGAAAGCCTTGAGGAAACAGTGCAAGTCGTTCAGGCACGCACCAAGGCAACGGTTCAACCAGTTCTTACTAAAGCAGATTTAGTAGCTAACCGAGACGAAATGCGTTCAGGGGCTCTGGCAGTGAGTGCGGAAACCGGCCTCGGATTACAGCGACTGCTTTCACGGGTCGAGGCGATCGTCGACGAGCAATGCGGGCCGCGAATGGTCGACGTGCCAATGCTGACGAGGGCCCGCCATAAACAGGCGCTCGAGCTGGCGCGCTCGGAGATCGCTCAGTTCGAAAGTGCCTGGGCGGAGGCCAGGCTCCCGGCCACTGTTGCTGCCGTTCACCTGAGGACTGCGATGACCAGCCTTGAGGAGTTGGTGGGTGCTGTCGATGTCGAGGATGTCCTCAATCGGGTGTTCAGTTCTTTTTGTGTTGGGAAGTAGCGCTACGCTGAGGCTGCTGCGGAGCTTGCGATCGAGGTAATCTCAGCGGCGCTGGCGCGAATGGCCCACGGAAGTCCGCGAGTGTTTACGGCTGGCTCGATCATTTTTGTTCCGACGAAATAGCCACTGCGTTCGGGAAAAACGTGGCGATCGACGGTGCGAGCCTCGTCGCTCATTCCACCGGATAAGTATCGCAAGCGCAAGCCAAGTCCGGCTCGATCGAGATCGTTGGTGAGAGCGCGCGTGACCAAGGGTTCCAGCTCGCGCACACTGGCGTACTCACGACGGGTATAGCCGTAGTATTCCCATGCTGCATGGCCTGGGCTGATCGCGCGCGAGGTGATTGTGGCGAGGCCTTCATTGATCACCAGCTCGCGAAGCGTAGCGCGGCGCCCGGTCTCCCAATAGGAGTAGTAGCCGCCGGCGTCGTCGATTAGCTGCTTCAGCTCGCTGCGACTCGTGGGAGAAGTGTATCGAATCGCATGAGCGATCTCGTGGGCCAGCCAAAGTGGAATTAGCTCCGGATCCAGGCCCAATCCCTGGGTTTCCGGGTTGGTAACGCTGGTGAAATGCTCGAGGCAAATGAAAGCGACGCCCTTGCCGTCAACGACCAGCTCGCCGGCGTTGGCCGCACCAACTCCGACCATGAGCAGAACGTCTACGTCTGCATCAGCCTCGAGGAGAGTGCGGCACTGCTCTTCTGTATTTCGGGCGAGAGAGACGACGTCGATTCTTTCGAGCATCGTCCGCAGGTCTACTCGACTCGCAAGTGCGGCAGATCTAACGACTTCCTGAAAATGCGGCCCCGCCGGGTCGAGGACGTAATTGTGCCAGTAAGCCTCTAAGTAGCGGCGGTGGGTTTCGAAGTAGCGGAGATAGGCGGCGACACGGTCTGTACTGTTGTGAACTGCGAAGAAGTCGGGCAGTAGGTTGATGAGCATCAACGACCAGGTCGCAGGGTTTGGAGCCAGTCGCGTTTTTGCGATGCGAGAAGATACAATCGACAGAAATTCTCAACAAGCCCGATATCGCGAGCTCGAAATCGCAAATTCACTCAAGATTTTTCCCGAGTTCTTTGAGCGGAGAGCCTGTTTTTGCTAACCAGTTGGCGGGGCTTTCTGAGGACTGGCACAAATATTCCCTGTCTATTTCGGGCAAGGTCCGGAAAGACAGGAGGAGCAGCTATGACAACGCTGCGTCAGATCGAGCTCCGTTGTCCAGTGTGTGACAATGAGTTCAAATCCCAGAGCGTGGTTTCCACTAATGCGTTCGGGGGAAAGCGAACGGATTTCCACGAGCGTGCTGCTGGTACTCAGCCGCTCGCGTATCTCATTCACATGTGCAGCGAATGCGGCTACTCAGGTGGAGAGTCTGATTTCACTCCCGCCGCTGATGTGAGTCCATCTCTCAAACAGCACGTTTTTCAGGAACTGACTCCACTCCGTCCCTCGCTTGTCTGTGGCTCCGAGAAATACGAAGCTGCAGCGAAAGTTGCTCAGTGGCAGGGTATGGATCCGAGGCACGTCGCTGACCTGCTTTTACGTGCGGCCTGGTGCTGCGTGGATGAAGGTGACGTCGAGGCGGAGCGGTATTTCCGGCGTCAAGCTGCGTGGATGTTCGAGGAATCTCTCAAATCGTATGACGGAGTCCCACGCGAGGAGCGAGCTATCCTTACCTACCTCGTTGGTGAGCTATGGCGGCGCGTAGGTGACCTGAAAAAGGCGAGCGTCTGGTTCGAGTCAGTCGCCGGTGAAATCACCGACTTGCAGAGCCAGCAATGGGTTATCGACGCCGCTGATCAGCAACGATTGAACCCGCGTGAGTGGTTCGGCTGATACTACCTCGTTCCAAATAACCGATCGCCTGCGTCACCAAGCCCGGGCAGAATGTACCCCTGCGCGTTGAGCTGCCTGTCGAGTGCCGCGCAGTAGATCTGTACATCCGGGTGTGTGCTGCTGAGCCGGTGAACACCCTCCGGTGCCGCAACGAGACACAGAAAGCGAATCCGCGTTGCGCCCGCCCGTTTGAGCGATGAAACGGCGGCTGCAGCGCTGCCTCCGGTTGCCAGCATCGGATCGAGCAGAAAAAAATCGCGCTCCGACGTATCGCCGGGAACCTTGAAGTAGTAGTCGACTGGTTGAAGAGTCCCGTGATCGCGGTAAAGGCCGATGTGTCCGACGCGTGCTGAGGGGACGAGGCGGAGGATGCCTTCAACCATGCCGAGTCCGGCGCGGAGAATCGGGACGAGCGTCAATTTCTTTCCGCTGATGTGCCAGCCGGTAGCGGTTTCGAGTGGTGTAACGACTTCACGAGGCTCGAGTGGCAGCTCGCTCGTGGCTTCATATGCCATCAGCATGGCGATCTCGTCGACGAGCTCCTTGAAGCGCTTCGTGTCCGTCTGCTGATCTCGAAGAATCGTCAGCTTGTGCTGAACGAGTGGATGCCGGATAATAGTCAGCGACGGGAATTCCTCTATGCGCTCGATCATTTTTGCCCCAGAATTCCGGCACTCAACCTGAAAGGGTCACCGGCTCATAATCTCTATTTCCCGATGAAAGAATACCAGGCTGTTGTCGTCAAACTGACTCGTCACACTCGCGAGGATGAGGACACGCTCACCGATCTTCTCAACGAGAGGAGTCGAGGAGGGTGGGAGCCCGCTCTCATGTCACAGGACGAGCAGCGTGTGACTCTGCTCTTTCAGCGTGATGCGGTAGGAGAAGGATAGCGGTTTGGAGATAACGTTCGTCGGAGCCGCCCGCGAAGTCACCGGCTCCTGTCATCTCCTTCACGTTAACGGCCACACCGTCGCGCTAGACTGCGGGATGTTCCAGGGCCGGCGACACGAAGCCGCCGATAAGAACCGCAGACTGCCGTTGCCGATCGAGAAGCTGGATGCTGTCGTGCTCTCGCACGCGCATATCGACCACTCGGGGCGCCTTCCTTACCTGATCGCAGAAGGCTACTCCAAGACAATCTGGGCAACTTCAGCCACCCGCGACCTCTCGGCTGTAATGCTGGCAGACTCAGCCCACATTCAGGAAAAGGATGCGGAGTTTCTTGCTAAACGCAGAAAGGACTTCGTCGAACCGCTTTATGGGATGCGCCACGCGGTGCGGACAATGGACCTTATGGTGGGAATGCCGTACAACCGCGCCTTCGACGTTGTGCCGGGAGTGAGAGTTACCTACATCGATGCCGGACACATCCTCGGGTCGGCATCTGTCGCGATCGACTGCACCGAGGAAGGGAAAACCAAAAGGCTCGTCTTCTCGGGCGATATCGGCCGTAGTGGACTGGCGATCGTGCGTGATCCGACGCCTCCCGAAGGAGCCGACGCACTGATCATGGAATCGACGTACGGCAATCGAGATCACGAATCTGTCGAAGGCGCTCGCGCGCAACTGGCGCAAGTCGTTCGGGATACGGCCGCGCGAGGTGGTCGCGTGCTCATACCCGCATTCGCGGTAGGCAGGACCCAGGAAATGATCTACGCGCTGCACGGACTGGTGCGGGAAGGCGCGATCCCGGCGATACCGATTTACGTGGATAGTCCCCTGGCAATCGATACCACCACTGTCTTCGAGATGCATCCGGAAGCCTTCGACCGGTCCGAGGAAATGGTGCAGAAAGCGAAGGAGCTGTTTCGTTTCGAGCTGCTTCACTACACGCGTGACGTGGAAGAATCCAAGGCACTCTCCCGCGCCCACGGGCCGATGATCATCATCGCTGCCTCGGGGATGATGGAAAACGGCAGGATACTCCATCATCTGGCCCAGGGGGCAAGCGATCCGCGTAATACGATTCTGGTAGTCGGATTTCAGGCGGAACACACGCTCGGCCGGCGTGTGGTCGAGCGACAGCCGCTGCTGCAGATCTTTGGAGAGGACGTTCCGCTGCGCGCTCGTGTCGAGGTGATTGACGGCTACAGCGCGCATGCGGACCGAACGGAGATGATCACGTGGCTGGGCCGGGTGAAGGAAAAATCACCGCGACTCGGCCCGATATGGCTGGTCCACGGCGAGCCAGCGGTGCAGGATGAGTTCAGGGCGGCACTCATCGCGCGCGGATACAACGTCGAGTGTCCCGAGCCTCACACCACCCGCAGCTTCTAGCGTAGGTTCTACGAGTGAAGCGATCGGATAAGGCGAAGGCAAAAGCGAAACGGGCGTTGGCGATCGTCAGGCGAATTCTGACGATCGCTGTTGTGACAGTATTTGCGCTTTGGGCGATTTCAGCGTCGGCAGTAATGGTGTGGAGCTCGCGCGACGAAGCGCGTCCGGCTCAGGCGATTGTTGTACTGGGGGCTGCCCAGTACGCCGGTAGACCCTCCCCTGTACTGCGAGCCCGGCTCGATCATGCACTGGATCTGTGGCGGCGCCATCTGGGGAAGCTGCTGATTCTTACCGGTGGTACAGGCGTCGGCGACACGACAAGCGAAGCTGCGGTTGGAAGAACGTATGCAATCAAACACGGCGTCCCCGATACCGTCATTCTGATGGAAACAGAAGGGAGGACGACCAGCGAGTCGATGCGAGCGGTAGCGGGCATGCTCGAAGCTCGAGGCCTGCAGACGGCATTGCTGGTAAGTGATCCGTTTCACATGCTCCGCCTGCGAATTCTGGCCCGGCGCTTCGGGTTTACACCCTATACATCGCCCACACAGACCAGCCCGATCTCGCCGAACCGGGAGCAGCGCTGGAAGTATATCTTTAGCGAGTCGATCAAAGCCCCGCTCGCGTTCTTCATCGAGAGGAAGATGTGAGCCTCAAGGGAAACTTCCCCTGCGGTGAATCGAAGTCGCGAGCGAACCTTCCCGGCCGAGAGGATGTCAGAGGAAGGTGGACCTTCTTAGAGAGCGGAAAGTGACAACGAAGGCGAAATTAGTCGCGCTTGGTTACTTAATCGGCGCCGTTGCGGCGGTGGGCCTGCAGGCGCAGGCGATCCCGCGTATCCAGTTCGAGAAGTACAAACTGCCCAATGGTCTCGAGGTCATCCTTCACGAGGACCACTCGACGCCGATCGTGGCGGTTGATACGTGGTACCACGTCGGATCCGGCGATGAGCTGGTGGGCCGGACGGGATTCGCGCACCTGTTCGAGCACATCATGTTCATGGGCTCGCAGCACGTTGCGGTCGGTGCGTTCGACCAGCTGCTCGAGGCCGCGGGCGCTAATAACAACGGCTCGACGACCGAAGATCGCACCAACTATTACGAAACTCTTCCCTCGAACGCGCTCCCGCTGGCGCTGTGGCTGGACTCCGACAGAATGGGATTCCTGCTGCCGACGATGGATCTGGCAAAGGTCAACTTGCAGCGCGATGTCGTCAAGAATGAGCGGCGGCAGCGCGTTGACAACGTGCCATATGGTCGGGCCGACGAGACGATACTCGCCGCACTGTACCCGAAAACCCACCCGTATTCGTGGCCGGTGATTGGATCGATGGCAGACCTGAGCGCGGCCTCGCTGACGGACGTGCAGAACTTCTTCAAGACCTATTACGCGCCGAACAACGCTACGGTCGCAATTGCGGGTGACTTCGATCCGGCAACGGTCAAGAAGCTCGTTCAGCAATACTTCGCTGACATTCCGCGCGGGCCAGCTGTGCAGCGACGTGTCACGGTGCCGGCGGTGACCATCCCGCGTGACACCTTCCTCGTGCTGGAGGATAAGGTTCAGCTACCACGCTTGTACTACACCTGGCATTCTGTGAAAGGGTTCTCGAAAGATGACGCGGCGCTCGACCTGCTGGCGCAGATCGTCGCCAATGATAAAAACTCCCGTCTTTACAAGAGGCTTGTGTACGAGCTGCAGACGGCGCAAAACGTCGGTGCTTTCCAGGATGGATCGCGACTGGATGGGAAGTTCCAGGTAACCGTGACTCCCAAGCCCGGCCAAAAAGTCGCCGATATCGACAAGGTCGTGCAGGCGGAGATCACCAACATCATCAACAGCGGTATCTCTCAGCGCGAGCTGCAACGGGCACAAAATGTCTACAAGTCGAGTTTTCTGAATCGGCTCTCGAGCGTGCTCGGCAAAGCTGAAGTCCTCAATACGTACAACTACTACATCGGCAACCCGGATTATGTGCAACAGGACGCAGCTCGTTACGACCGGGTGACCGCTGCTGATGTGCAGCGCGTGGCGAGAACCTATCTCGGCAAGCCGAAAATCGTTCTCACCGTTGTGCCAGAGGGAAAGAAAGAGATGATGCTTAGTGCGAGCGGAGGCGATCGATGAAACTTCGTGCACTGGCTGCGTTCGCAGCGTTTCCACTGCTTATTACGCCTCTTCAGGCGCAGGGGATACTCGATCGTACCAAGCCACCCGAGCTTGGTCCACCGCCGCGTGTGACGTTGCCGCCGATCATAACCAGGCAGCTTGCAAACGGCCTCAAGCTGATGATCGTCGAACAGCACGAACTGCCACTGGCTGACTTCGCGCTGGTGGTCGGGAGTGGCGGAACGGCGGATCCAACCGGCAAGACCGGCGTCGCCAACCTCACCGCGCAAATGCTGCGTGAAGGAACGACGACAAGAAAGAGTCTGGACATTGCCGATCAGACTTCATTTCTGGGTATCAGTCTTTTCCCTCAGGCAAGCTGGGAATCGAGCACTCTGTCACTGCACACACCGACCGCGCAGCTGGATAGCGCTCTCGCGCTGTTTGCCGATGTCGCGCTGCATCCGTCGTTTCCGGCGAACGAGTTCGATCGCATCAAGAAGACGAGGCTGACCGAGCTTCTGCAGCTGCGGGATCAGGGCCCGGCGATCGCAAACACCGCTTTTCCGGCAATCGTTTATGGAGGATCGCATCCGTACGGAGCTCCATTGATCGGCACCGAAGCATCGGTTACCGGCCTCACCACGGCCGATCTGCAGGCTTACTACCAGACAAACTTCAAACCGAACAACTCGACCCTGATAATCGTCGGCGACGTGAACCCGACGCAGATCGAGCAGAAAATCAACTCACTATTTGGAAGCTGGCAGCGCGGCGACGTACCGCAGCTCAATTACGGAGAACCTCCGAAGAGCGGTGCTACAACGATCTATCTGATCGACAAGCCTGGCGCAGCGCAGTCCTCGTTCAGGATCGGTGCGGTTGGCGTGCCCCGGTCGACCAAGGATTATTTCGCGCTCACGGTAATGAATACGATTCTGGGCGGCTCATTTACGAGCCGGCTCAATCAGAACCTGCGTGAAGCAAAGGGCTACACCTACGGAGCAGGCTCGCGATTCGATATGCGCCGTGCAGCGGGTCCGTTTACGGCCTCAGCGGAGATTGTTTCCGCCAAATCGGACTCTGCGCTGATCGAGTTCATCAAAGAGTTGAACAACATTCGTCAGACAGTGCCGGCCGACGAGCTCTCTCGCGCGAAGCGCTATCTGCAGCTGCAGCTTCCCGAGAACTTCGAGACGACGCAGCAGATTGCAGCGGCGCTCGTTCCAGTCGCGCTCTACGGGCTACCGCTTGATTACTACAATAACTATGTCCAGAACGTTGAAGCGATAACGCAAGCCGATATTACGCGTGTTGCGCAGCAGTACATCAACCCTTCGTCACTGGCAATCGTCATCGTTGGTGATCGCAAGACAATTGAGCAGGCGCTCAAGTCGACGAACGTCGGGCCAATCCTGATTCGAGACATCAGCGGGCATCCGGTTCAGTAGCAAGTCAGAGCCGGAATCAGAAGCGGGCATGGCGGATGTCATGCCCGCTTTGCTTTGTCCGTACCGGTAAGTGGTTCGAGGCTGGTGCTCATCCAGCGCCAGTAGTCTTCCCCCGCAACCTGAGCTAGATCGCTGTGGCCGGCGCCGTCGACCACAAGCAAAGGGCCTTTGCATTTGGCAGCGTTGAAAACTTCGACCCCCATCCTGAACGGCACCACGCGATCCCGCTTGCCGTGCGCAACTGAAACCGGGATTTCGAGCTCGGATACAATGGCGCAGGTGTCAAAGTGGATGCGTGACAACAGTCTCCATATGTAAGTGATAGGCGGCCAGACGATCAGTCGTGCCATTGCCTGTGCCGATGTAAACGGCGCCTGCAGCACCAAAGCCTGAGGTGGATGGATCTCAGCCAGCTCGGCGGCGATCCCGCTGCCAAGGGAATGCCCAAAGTACGCCGCGTGGCTGCGATCTACGCCGTAGGTAATGCGCATGTGATCGTAAGCAGCGCGCGCATCGAGCTTCGACGTGGCATATGTTGGCGAACCATCCAGCGACATGTACCCGCGATACTCGGCGAGAAAAACGGCACACCCCGTCCGTCTTTCAATCGCACGTGCCCAGTCGATCTGCCATACAGCGAGATCGGCGTTGCCGTGAAAACAGATCAAAACTCCAGGTGCCTGTCGCGGGTCACCAATGATGTATCCTGACAGACGCTGCCCATCGATTGCCTCGTAGGTGATGCGACCTGCTTCTGGCGGCTCTCCATTCAGGCGCGGCGGCTGGAATAGAATCCGCTCCTGCGACCGCCAAAGCAGGAGCACGGCGCCAGTCAGAAGTGCAGCTGCGAACAGGGCAGCCGTCATCTGTGGGCGAGGGGGTTCCAGTGGCTTTGCATGGCGGGCAATTTACGACAATGCGAATTCCGGTAGAAACGTACGAGCTGGAGAACGGACTCTACGTAACGCTATCAGAGGACCATACCGCGCCCATCGTAGCGGTGAATCTCTGGTACCACGTCGGCTCGGCAAATGAGAAAACAGGGCGGACCGGTTTTGCGCATCTGTTCGAGCATATGCTCTTCCAGGGCTCCGCGCACGTAGGGTCGAATGAACACTTCGAGCTGATTCAACGAGCGGGTGGAACTCTCAATGGATCGACCTGGCTCGAGCGCACCAATTACTACGAAACAATACCTTCGCACCAGCTGGCGCTGGCGCTGTGGCTGGAAGCTGATCGGATGGGCGACCTCCTTCCGGCGATGACGCAGGAAAAGCTCGACACTCAGCGGGACGTCGTTAAGAACGAGCGACGCTGGGCAGTCGATAACCAGCCGTATGGAACGATGCTGGAGAAGCTGCAGGAACTGGTCTTCCCTCCAACGCATCCGTTCCAGCATTCTCTGATTGGCTCGATGGAAGATCTGTCGGCTGCGTCGCTCGACGACATTGCCCAGTTCTTCGCGACCTACTACACGCCGGACAATGCAGTGCTCTCCATTGCCGGCGATTTCGAGGCAGCCAACGCACGAGAACTTGTAGATCAGTACTTCGGCACGATCCCCCGCGGATCGGGAAAGCCACCACTACCGCCGATGAATCTGCCGCGGGTGTTCGGCAAACCACTGCGGGAGGTCGTTTACGATAATGTCAGCCTGTCCCGACTGTTTCTCGCCTTTCGGTCTCCGATTTTTGGAAGCGAGGAGTATTACGCGGCGAGTGTAGCATCGGCGATCCTCGGGCTCAGAAAGGGAAGCCGGCTGCATCGATCATTGGTGCGTGAGCGTCAGATCGCGTCCGAGGCAGCGTGCTACACTTTCGATCTTGCCAAAGGAAGCGACCTGCTGGTGGTTGACGTAACCGCTCGTCCTGAGATCCCACCGTCCCAGCTCGAAGATGAAGTGGAGCGAGAAATCGACTCGATGTACAACGAAGGAGTGTCGGAAATCGAGGTGAATCGAGCTATCTCACTGATCGAGACGGATCTCGTTTCTTCGCTTCAATCCGCGGGCGAGCGAGCAGATCGACTGTCGATGTTCGCCACGTATTTCAGGAATCCGGATCTGATCAACGACCAGGCCGGAGCTTACCGTGCCGTCACAGCGGATCGTGTAAACGCACTCGTCTCGGAGCGGTTTGGTCCTGACAATCGCGCCCGGCTGATGTATGTCCCCCGGGACGGAGTGGAGTCCGAGTCGATGCTCGCGGCCGCAGTGAGCGCGGGCTGATGGTAACGGCTGTACGTCCGAAACCGGCGCCTCCGCGACTCTACCGCTTTCCAAGATTCACTGAAGAAGTTCTGCCCAGCGGGTTGCGACTGGTGGTTGCACCGGTGGAGAAACTCCCTGTCGTCACCATCCTCATAGTTGTGGATGCCGGAGCTACGATAGACAACGCGGGCAAGGAAGGCGTGGCTGCTCTAACCGCGGATGCGCTGCTCGAAGGTACGTCGGAGTTTGATGGAGTTCAGCTAACCGAGCGCTTCGAGCAATTGGGAACGGCGGTCGAATCCGGCGCCGATTGGGACAGCGCATTCGTCAAGCTGACGGTGCTGGCTGATCGGCTGGAGGAAGCAACGATCCTGCTTGGCGATGCGATCAGCAATCCCGCGTTCCCTGCGCGAGAGGTCGAACGCCTCAAGGCAGAGCGGCTCGCTGAGATCCTGCAGTTGGAGACGGAACCACGCGGCCTGGCGGACGAAAAATTCTCGGAGTTTCTTTACGCCGTTGAATCCCGGTATGCGAGGCCGGAAGCAGGAAGTGCAGAGAGCGTAACGGCTCTCACCAAAGCGGATGTCGAGAGCTTTTTCCGCAGCCAGTATAAAACGCACTCGACAACCGTCGTGGTTGCCGGAGCCACTACTTCAGCAACTGCTCGATCACTTATCACCAAAGCGTTTGGTGGATGGCCGGCGGGGTCAGGTTCTGGCCGCGTGCTCGTTGCATCGCCGCGGGCAACTGCGCGAACGGTGAATATCGTAAATAAGCCTGACGCGCCGCAGTCGGAGCTGCGGGTTGGACACGTTGGTCTGCCGCGCAAGCATCCTGATTTCTTCCCAACGTTGGTGATGAATGCAGTACTGGGTGGGCTGTTCGGATCGCGGATCAACATGAATCTGCGCGAAGCGCACGGCTACACTTACGGAGCTTCGTCGTACTACGACTGGCGTCGGGGGCCGGGTCCGTTTCTCGTCTCGACAGCCGTGCAGAGCGAAGTAACTGGGCCGGCGCTGCGGGAGATTTTTTCCGAGATCGACCGGATTCGGTCAGAAAAGATTTCAGAAGAGGAATTGTCGCTGGCTCGGGACTACTTGGACGGAGTGTTCCCGATCCGCTACGAGACGACGACGGCGATAGCCTCAGCGCTGGCGAATCTCGTCATCTATGGCTTGAGTCCGGACTACTACGACACATATAGAACACGTGTGACGCAAATCACCACTGACGACGTGCTAAAGGCGGCGAAAGACCATCTTCATCCCGACCAATTGCAGACTGTGATTGTTGGTGATGCAGGAGCCATAAAGGACTCCGTGGCACAATTGCAGCTCGGCCAGCTCAAGCTCCACTCGGTTTAGGGAATGGCTGACTCGGTTGAACCGGGACGCCTCAAGTCGACCCGAGTCTACACGGGCCGGATCGTATCATTGAATGTAGATGTGGTTCGATATCCGGACGGGTCAGTCGGCGAGCTCGAGATGATCCGTCACCCCGGCGCGAGCGCGATTGTCCCATTTCTCAGTGATCCGAGTAGCGACGATCCGCAAATACTCCTGATCAGGCAATATCGGTATGCGGCAGGTGGATATCTCTACGAAGTACCGGCAGGGCGGCTCGATCCCGGTGAAGATCCAAAAGCTTGTGCAGCGCGCGAGCTGAAAGAGGAAACAGGCTGTGCCGCGGAACGGATCGACTACCTCACTACGATCTACACCACGCCTGGCTTCACCGACGAAAAAATCCACCTCTTCATGGCAACCGGTTTGGCCGCCGGAGAGACTAAGCACGAGGCGGACGAATTCCTGGAACTTCAGCCTATGCTCCTGTCCAAAGCCCTGGAAATGATCCAGGCAGGAGAGATCCAGGACGGCAAGACGATAGTCGCCCTCCTGTTTGCGGCGGGGTTCCGGCTGAGTCGTTAACCCTTCGGGCCAAATTGGCGTCTAATCAATCAAAGACGCTGATATGTCATGTAAATAGGACAGACTTAGCGGAATCTGGACAAGCTCAGGCGGGGCATAAACGCCTTAAGTCCTTGATTCACAACTAGTTAGTTCTATGGTACACCGGGCATAGGGCGTGCATTAGTGGCAAGTGTCTTAAAAGTTCCACTTCGGAGAGTGTGCACAATTCAGTGTTGTGCGTAGTCTCTTATATAAGGAGAGCAGAATGGCTGACATCGTCCGTAAGCAAGCAGTATCGGTTGAGGTTTCGACCGTCCGGGAGCGTCTGCAGGCGATGGATGACTCAGCCGTTGTCACGGCCTTCCTGGGTGGAGAGGAGCGCGCCTTCTCAGAGCTGGTGACCCGATATCAGACGCGTCTTCTGAACTTCGTCTATCGCACAATCGGAGACCGCGAAAAAGCAGAGGATCTGGTCCAGGAAGTTTTCATCCGTGTCTACCGGCATCTGCATCGCTTCGATCGTTCGAAGAAGTTTTCGACATGGGTCTATACGATTGCCTCGAACCTGGCCAAGAACGAGCTGAGAAACCGCTCGCGGAATCCACTGGTTCTTTTCCAGACGGTGCAGAAGAATTCGCAGGACGAGGATCGTCCCCTGCAGTTTGAGGACACTACCTCACGTCCTGACGACATGTACCGGAAGCGTCATCTCAGGGAAATCGTCGAGGAGAGCGTTGCCAAGCTTCCCGAGCATCACAGAAATGTATTTATCCTCAGAGAGCTGGAAGGCAAGTCGTACGAGGAGATCGCAGAAATCACCGACTGCAATTTGGGCACGGTGAAATCGCGTCTTAACCGGGCAAGGAACTCGTTCGCGGAAATAATCGCTCCATACGTAGATTAGGGCTGACGTTCGGGAACAGGCCCCACACTGGTGGGTACCTGTACCCGAACCCTCAACCTATCTACATGGATTGTCGCGAGTTTTGTGATCAGCATTTAGCCTTCGTAGACGATACGCTCGCCGGTATCGAGCTGGTTCGCATGCAGCGACATATGGCTGAATGCGAGAGCTGTGCGAAGCACGACGCGAAAATCCGCCGCTCGCTGCTGCTCTTCCGAAACCTTCCTTCGATTGAGCCATCGCCGGATTTCTCCGCGCGGCTCGAAGTGCGTCTGAGGCATTGTAAGGAAGAACAGCTGGCGATGACTCACCAGAATCTCCGACGTGGTGCCCTGGCAGCGACACTCGCCAGTGCGATCATGCTCGGCTACATCGGCACTACGTTATTCAATCAGCCGGCTGCACCCCGCGACATCATTCTTCCTCCAGTAATAGCCAGCATCCCCGAGTCCGACTTCACTGCCATCACTACCTCGGCTCCGGCAATCGTGACCTCGGTTTCTGCCGGCTTAACATTCTGGCCCGCTGCGCTTTTCGCCGAACAGGTCCCGGTGCGTTTTGCGCACTCAAAGCTCGAGCTGACGAACTACAGCCGCTAGCAGCGATTACATCGGCAGCCCCTCACGGCGCTCATATATTTGGGGCATGCCACCGTCTTCCCTTAAAACACTCCGGGACGCGATCAAGAGCGGATCTTTTGATCCTGCTTATTACGTCGCTGGAGAGGATGATTTTCAGAAAGAAGACGCAATCCGGCAGCTGATAGAAGCGGCGCTGGATCCGGCTGCCGTTGACTTCAACCTTGATGACAGGCGTGCCAGTGAACTCGACGGGGAAACTCTCGGTGTTCTTCTGGGGACGCCACCGATGATGGCGGAGCGCCGAGTGGTCGTACTGCGCGATGTGACCGGCCTGAAAAAGGACGCCCAGAAAGTCCTCGAGTCCTATCTGAAATCCCCAGCGTCGGACCTTCTGCTCGTCCTTCACGCCCCTGGCGGAGCGAAGGACGATGCAACATTGATGGCGTTGAGCACACCACTTCTATTCGAACCTCTTACCGGCGACCGGATCCCGAAATGGATCTCGCACCACGCCGCGACTGCCCACAACATTCGCATTACCAGCGAGGCGGCGGAGCTGCTGCAGGCAGCAGTAGGAAGTGACCTTTATCAGCTGGCAGGCGAATTGGATAAGCTGGCGAGCTATGTCGAAGGTAAGTCCGAAGAAGTCGGTGAGGGCGATGTCGCCGCTGTCGTTGGTGTACGCCGTGGAGAGACACAATCCGACCTGCTGGACGCAATTGCGGAACGCAACGTGGGCCGCGCGCTGGAGTTAATTCCCCACATTCTGGCACAGCCGAAAACAACAGCCGTCTCAGTCGTCATGGCTATGTCGACACAGATGCTCGCGATCTCCTGGGGCCGGGCCAAGCTCGATGAAGGTTTGCCAAGGACTCGGCTCAATCAGGAGTACTTTGATCTGTTGCGAGAGACCGGTGCGTTTACTGGTCGTCCGTGGGGATCGGCCACCGCTGTCTGGGCGCGTGCAGCCGAACGCTGGAGCCGAGAGTCGCTCGATCGAGCCCTCGATTCCCTGCTCGAGACCGACATCGCTCTAAAGGAAAGTCGTGTCTCATCAGAAGAACAATTGCTGGCAACGCTGGTGCTTAGTCTTTGCGCAGCCGACACGCGAAGCGTAGCAGCGTGAATGGGAGAGTAGTGAGATGTTTAGATGGAAATATTTCGTCGTTGTATCCGCATTATTCATCGCCTCGAACCTGTCTGCTCAGACTGCCGGGCGTCCAACCGATCCAGTGTTCGTGAGAGCACAGGCTCTGGTGAGCGACGGAAATGGAGCAGCTGGCAGGGCGCTTATCGATTCGATGATTGCTGCGACGCCATCCTCAGCTCCGTTGTATCCGCAGGCTCTGTTCTGGCGGGCAAGCCTCGCCGCGAGCGCCGCGGATGCCGAGAGTGATTATAAACACATCGTCGTTGACTACCCGTTGACGCCGCAAGCGCCCGAGGCACTGTTGCGACTGGCGCAGCTCGAGCTCGCGCGCGGCGATCGTGATGGAGCCATCGGCCACCTGCAGCGAATTCCGCGTGATTACCCGCGCAGCAGATCTCTGGCCCGCGCGAACTATTGGATCGCCCGTGTCTTTTTCGAGAAGAATGATCTGGTCAACGGATGCGCGGCCAACGCCAGCGCCCTCGCGCAGCTCGACTCCACCGAAGTCGAGCTGCGGAATCAGATCCAATATCAGGGACAGCGCTGTCCGGCTCCAGCTGCCGCGGCTGTCGCAGGTCAATCGCAATCAACGCCGGCCACACAACCAGCTAAAACCGTCGCTGATTCAGCTGCCGGCGTTGTCGAGAAGCCGGTTGAGACCAAACGGCCGACACCGCCTGCCGAGGCCAACGATGCGAAACCGAGCATCGTAGATCCGACCAAGTCGCCAGCGACAAAGGCGGAGCCACCAGCTGTCGTAAAGCCCACTAACGTTGAGAAGACAGAGAAGCCGGTGGTCAAAGAGCAGCCGACTGTCGTCGCCGTGAAACCGGAAGCTGTCATCAAGACGGCACCAGTAAGTAGTGCGACAAAAGCGGAATACTCGGTGCAGGTAGCTGCGTACAAAACGAAGGCAGATGCTGAGAAGCTTGCCGGGAGCCTGAAAAGCCGTGGTTACGAAGCGCGCGTCGATGTCTCGCCCGATTGGTTCCGTGTGCGCATTGGTCGATACCCAAGCGAAAAAGTAGCAGAAGTGCAATTGCGCGAGATGAAGACCAGGCAAATGAGCGGGTTTGTGGTCCGGGCTCCCGACAGGTGAGTCGCGGCGCATCAACTCCGTTGATGCAGCAATATCGGGAGATCAAGGCTCGCCATCAGGACGCGATCTTGTTCTTCCGGATGGGAGACTTCTACGAGATGTTCTACGAGGACGCCGAAGTCGCGTCGAGAACACTCGGTCTAACCCTTACGTCGAGAAACAACGGGGGAGCCAGCGAGGTTCCGCTCGCCGGTGTACCTGTCAAAGCGGCCGGTGAATATCTCAGACGGCTCGTTCAACACGGTTTTCGCGTCTCGATCTGCGAGCAAACTGAAGATCCCCGATTTGCGAAGGGTATCGTAAAACGCGAGGTGATCGAAACAGTCACTCCCGGTGCGGCATTTTCGGATGACCTTCTCGACAGTACGCGTAACAACTATCTCTGCGCGCTGAACCGCGCGGGTGATGTTGTCGGAGTGGGATGCGCTGACCTGTCGACGGGCGAGCTCAGGCTAACCACCGTCAGTGCAGAAGATCTCGATGCAACACTCGCGCGGTTCACGCCGCGTGAGATAATCATTGGGCGAGGCCACGATATCGGGCGTGGGTTAAAAGGGCCAATCGGTGAGGAAGGCCCGATGGTCACCGAGCGCGAAGCATGGGAGTTCGATAGTGCGCTCGCGCGAGATCAATTGCTGCAGCATTTCCAGGTCGGCTCGCTGGACGCATTTGGCATTGAAGACAACGACGCCGCCGCGGTGGGTGCCGCTGGTGCTCTCTTGCGCTATCTGGGAGAACTGCAGCCATCCGGAACACCACACCTGGGCCGACCGAAAATCGAGCGCCCAGGCGGTGTGATGCCCCTCGACGAGATGACACGCCGGAATCTCGAGCTGGTCGATTCGATGCGGGGCGAGACCTCCGGAACACTGCTGGCGGTCCTCGATCGAACTCTCACGCCGATGGGTACCCGGCTGCTCCGTCATTGGCTCCTGGCACCGCTCGTTGAACGATCGAAGATAGAGCAGCGACTCGACGCAGTGTCAGCACTCAATGATCTGCTCATTCGCGAAGCTCTTCGTGAGGCATTGGACGGCGTGCGGGATGTCGAGCGACTGGCGAGCAAGACTGCCGCCGGACGCGCATCACCGCGAGAGGTGAGAGCACTCGGTGATTCACTGGCGCGAGTCCCGGAAATCAGAACCGCACTCGATCGCACACGACCCACTACTCCGGATGCTCGATGGGCGTTCACACAACACACCAGCGCTTGGGACGATTGTGGGGATCTCTGCATCGAGATCCAGCACGTTCTCGTCGATCGCCCACCAATCACCATCGGTGAGGAGCCAACCATCCGCGTTGGTATCGACAGCGAGCTGGATAGTTGGCGCGGCCTGCGCGATGGCGGAAAGGACGGCATCGCCAAGATTCAGGCAGAGGAACGAGCCAGAACGGGAATCAATTCTCTCAAGGTCGGTTACAACAAGATCTTCGGCTACTTCATCGAGGTTACGAACACCAACAAGCATCTCGTTCCTGCGGACTACCAGCGCAGACAAACGCTTACCGGAGCCGAGCGTTATGTCACGCCCTCGCTGAAGGAGTACGAGGAGAGAGTGCTTACGGCGGCCGAGCGGATCGAAGAGCGCGAGCGCGAGCTATTCGAAAAGGTGCGAAGGCGAATCGGCGAACAGGTCAGCCGGCTGCAAACGCTGGCGCAGGTCATCGCCGAGCTCGATGTGCTCGCATCACTCGCTGAAGTAGCAGCCCGTGAAGGATACGCGCGGCCGGAGCTTACCGAGGATTTCACGCTGGAGATCTTCGCCGGGCGCCATCCGGTGGTCGAGCGGATGATGCCGCGCGAGAAATTCATTCCGAATGACGTCACCCTCACCGACGATGCGAGGATGATTATCCTCACCGGACCAAACATGGCCGGGAAATCGACAGTGCTGCGTCAGGTGGGCTTGATAGTGTTGATGGCGCAGATCGGCAGCTTTGTACCGGCTGCACGCGCCCGCATCGGAATCGTCGACAGATTGTTCACGCGCGTTGGCGCCAGCGATAACCTCGTGCGGGGCCAATCGACATTCATGGTCGAGATGTCGGAGACCAGCGCAATTCTGCACACTTCATCGCGAAGAAGTCTCGTTCTGCTGGATGAAATAGGCCGCGGGACATCGACCTACGACGGGATCTCCATCGCCTGGGCCGTGAGCGAACACATGCACAACAAGATCGGTTGCAAGACGATCTTCGCGACGCACTACCACGAGCTCACGCAGCTGGCTGACAATTTAGGAGCAGTTCGCAACTATAACGTGCAGGTGAGGGAAATCGGCGATCAGGTGTTATTTCTGCACAGACTGCAGCCTGGCGGTGCGGACCGATCGTACGGGATCGAGGTAGGACGGTTGGCCGGACTTCCGACGCCGGTGCTGGACCGAGCGAGGGAATTGCTACACCTCCTGGAAGCGGAACAGATCGTGCCGCGAGCAAAACGCCCTTCGGTGCGAACCGCCAGCAGGGATGACCAGTTGGCGCTGTTCGGTACAGCCACACATCCTGTGGTAGAGAAACTGAAGGGGCTGGAGCCGAATGCTATTACTCCGCTACAGGCTCTGGAAACATTGTCCCGACTCGTCGATGAAGCGAAAGGTGAAAGAGAAACTACCTGAGGTGTGGATGAGAACGGCCGCCGCTCTGCTGCTAATGAGCTTTGCTGCCTGCAAGCAGGGTGAAGGATCGGGAATGCCGTTCCAGACGGTCGGGCGACAACCCGATGTCGCACCGGTAATGTTGAACAAGGAGCTGCCGTTCCGTTATCCGCCGGCGCTTTATGCGCAAAAGGTTCAAGGGAACGTCACGTTGCGGATTTTCATCGACCGGGAAGGTGCGATCATTCCCGATTCGACACGTATTGCTGAGACTTCGGGATTTACAGCGCTCGACTCGGCGGCAATGAAGGGATCTCGAGAGCTCAAGTTCGAACCCGCTAAGACACAGGGTCAACCGGTGCCTGTGTCGATCCTGCTGCCTGTGTATTTCAGACATCCGGACGCACCGCCGCTAGCCGGTGATTCCATAATCAAGCGGGATTCGACTGCTGCGAGCAGCACACCGACCGCCACGGCCCCCGCGGCAGATACGGCCAAGCCTGTTGCAGCTGCCAAGGCCACAACGTCGAAATCTTCGACGACCAAATCGCGGACCACTACCAAGAAGCGAACGCGGCGGTAATGAAGCACGAACGGAACAGAGAGCCGTACGACAACGTCCTCGAGACCATTGGCTGGACGCCGTTAATCCGGTTGAACGCGGTGACCCGCGGCATCCGCACACCCGTGTACGCAAAGGCCGAGTTCTTCAATCCCGGCGGATCGGTGAAGGATCGAATCGGTCTGCCGATCATCGAGCGCGCCGAACGCGAGGGTAAGCTCAAGCCGGGCGGTACAATCGTCGAGGGAACGAGCGGCAATACCGGTGTAGGTCTGGCAATCGCCGCAGCGCTGCGTGGTTACAAGTGCGTGTTCACCATGCCGGACAAGATGTCGCAGGAAAAAGTGCGATTGCTGAAAGCATTCGGCGCCGAGGTCATCGTGACGCCGACGGCCGTGCCGCCCGATCATCCGGATAATTACGTGATGATGGCGAAGCGAATTGCGAAGGAAACTCCCAATGCGATCCTTGCCGATCAGTTCTACAACGACGCAAATCCGGATGCCCACTACGCGACCACCGGCCCGGAGCTCTGGGAGCAGACCCACGGAAAGATCACCCATTTCATCGGATCAGCCGGCACCGGCGGGACACTGACGGGTGTCGGTCGCTACCTCAAGGAGCGAAACAACACGGTCAAGGTAATCGCGGGTGATCCGGCGGGTTCGATCCTCGCCGAGTACTGGCGAAGCAAAGGCAAAAACAAGATCGAGGGGACGCCCTACAAGGTTGAAGGCATCGGTCAGGACAAGCTTCCCAGTACGCTCGATATGAGCGTAATCGACGAGTACTACACGGTAAGCGACAAGGAGTCGTTCGCGATGGCGCGCCGCCTCACTCGCGAAGAAGGTTTGTTCGTGGGCGGGTCGTCGGGGCTGATCACATCCATCGCGCTCAAGGTTGCGCGCGAGGTAAATGATCCGAATGCAATGGTCGTCACGATCCTTTGCGACACCGGTGAGCGATATCTGTCGAAGCTATACAGCGACGAGTGGATGCGCGAAAACCAGATGCTCGATGTGCCGAAAGTTGCTCTCCATTCCGTGCTGGGAAGAAAAAATGGTGGTGCTCCCGCGGTCGTGAGCGTGGCTCCCGGCGCGACCGTTCGTCAGGCAATTGGTCTGATGGCGCTGCACGATGTGTCACAGCTGCCGGTAATGGATGGGCCAAACTGTGTCGGGTCAGTCAGTGACTGGTCGCTGTCGCAGAAGAGTCTGGAGAATCCGAAGCTGCTCGACACACCAGTCAGCGAGATCATGGATTCCCCGTTCCCGATGGTAGCATCGGATCAACCGGTGGACAGCGTCGTGAAACTGCTGTCAAAGGCAAATCCGGCGGTACTCGTCCAGGAGCACGGAGTGGTGCAGGGGATCGTCACACGCTCGGATATGCTCCACTTCATGATGTCGCGCTAACGAAATCTTCTCGAAAATGAAAATAACGGTACTGATGGGCGGCACCTCCTCGGAGCGAAACGTCTCTCTCGCTTCGGGAATACGAATTGTCGAAGCGCTGCGCAGTCGCGGACACACTGTCACGTCACTTGACCCCGCGAAGGGAGTAATCAGCGCGAGTGAAGAAAAGGCGCTTGCGACGGGCAAGGTTGGCACCGAACCACCTTCGCTGGAAGCGCTCTCGAAGTTTGCCGAAGGTGCGTTTCTCCCGAACCTGACGTCGATGAAAGAAATAAGGGACGCTGACGTCGCGTTTCTCGCGCTTCACGGAGGCCAAGGGGAGGACGGTACTATCCAGGCGCTACTGGACATGGCAAATGTGAAGTACACGGGAAGTGGTCACCTATCCAGCGCGCTGGCAATGGACAAGGATCTTTCGAAAAAGCTGTTCACCGTAGCGGAAGTGAAAACCGCGGAATGGCTGATGGCCCCTGTCACCGTCGAGCAAGTCGAAGGGATACTGAGCCTGCCGGTAGTGGTGAAGCCGTCGAAGCAAGGCTCCACTGTTGGACTGACACTGGTGAAGAAGCGCGAGGATCTTGCTCCGGCGATCGAGGAAGCGGGCAAGTATGACGACGAAGTCATGATCGAGCGGTTCATCCCCGGTCGCGAACTGACCGTTGGGATTCTGGGTGAAATCGCACTGCCAGTCGGCGAGATTCTTCCGAAGCACGAGATCTACGACTACGAGTGCAAGTACACGGCAGGAATGGCGACCGAGGAATTCCCGGCAAAGCTTTCGCCCGAGGCGACCGAAAAGGTTCAGCAGCAAGCGCAGGCCGCGTTCAAGGCGCTCAAGCTGCGTGGTTACGCGCGCATAGATTTCAGACTCACGAGCGAAGGCGAGTTCTATTGCCTGGAGGCAAACACGTTGCCTGGGATGACAGAGCTCAGTCTGATACCACAGGGGGCGGCGGCGATGGGAATCAAGTTTCCAGAGTTGTGTGAGCGGATCGTCAGACTCGCTCTTGGCTAGCCTCCTGAGGGAACCCATCACGGGCCGGTGGGTTCAAACACTGTAGTCTTTTTGCGCAGGTCGGAATGAGCGAGCTGTACGAAACTCCGGATTCTCCGCGCGTAACGCGCGCTGTTCAGTGGCTTCTTGCTCTGAATATCGGCGTTTATTTCCTGCAGCTGACGCTGTTCGGGTCCGATGCCGTCTACTCGGCGCTCGCTCTCGATCCCGCTCGCTTCCCGGCCGACTGGTGGACTGTCGTCACTTACATGTTCGTCCACGCGTGGCTTGCCCACCTGGCGTTCAACATGTTCACGCTGTGGATGTTCGGCCCGCGCCTCGAGCAAGAGTGGGGGACGCGAACCTTCGTTCGCTTCTATCTGTGGTCGGGACTCGGTGGCGCGATCGCGCACCTGCTTTTCGCGCAGCACACATCGGTTATCGGCGCGTCCGGCGCAATCAGCGGCGTACTGGTCGCATATGCGCTGCGCTGGCCGGACGAAGAGGTTTACCTCTTCGGCGTAATTCCGATGAGATCGCGCTGGCTGGTGGTGGCACTTCTCGCAATGAACATCATCTTCGCGCTGTCGCCTAGCTCGCGCATCGATTGGACGGCGCACGTTGGCGGAATGGCTTTCGGCTGGATTTTCCTCAAGCTGTATTCAGTCGGTGGAATCAATCGTGTACGAGGCTGGGTGTCGGCGGTGCCGGATGACTCAGAAGACATGCCCCGCGCCGTTCCGCGCAACAGGTCGCCAATGCGTGATCGGGCCGGCGGCGTCGACGAAGTAATCGCGCGCAGCAATGCGATCGTGCTGCGGGAGAGCAAGCCAATTCAGCATGTTCCGAAGCAGGAGTCGCCGAAGGAGTACGCCGCGAGGGTAAACCGGGTGCTGGATAAGATCTCGCAGCACGGCATTGAAAGTCTGACGCGAGACGAGCGGCGGCTGCTCGAAGAAATGTCGCGGCGGCTTAGGGACCAGGAAGAGGACTAGACGCTTCCAGAAGGACTGAGGCTTTCGGACCAACGGCATTGATAATCGCGGACTAATTGAGGATTGCTGACGAAGCGCCTGTGGCATAATTGATCAGCGCCTGCGATCAATGCATCCTTCCTCAATGCCCAAGCCTGAACTGCTCGAAACCTTTGACAATCCATACGCAGACCGTGACTACGAGATCCACATGGACTGCTCGGAGTTCACGTCGCTCTGTCCGGTCGGTGGGATCGAGAGCGACGCCGAAGAGCTCGCGCTGCTCAAGGGAGGGGCGCCGGATTTTGGCACAATTAGAATCACTTACGTGCCGGCAAAAAAATGCCTCGAGCTCAAGAGTCTCAAGCTCTATCTGTGGAGCTTTCGCAACGACGGGATTTTTTACGAGCGGGCCGTCAACCGGATTCTCGACGATCTGGTAGCAAGTGCCTCACCGAAATGGATGCGCGTGGTGGGGGATTTCAATGTTCGTGGCGGAATCAAGTCGGTGATTACCGCAGTCCACGGCAAGCCGCCATCTCGCCAGTAGCAATCAATCGGCACACCCCGACTGGCACCCGTCGAAGCCGGTTGCTTACAAACACCCATGAGTTTTAATTGTTGATCCGGATGTTGAGTCCGGTGGTTGGGCTAGGTAGCTCAGTTGGTAGAGCAGCGGACTGAAAATCCGCGTGTCGGCGGTTCGATTCCGTCCCTAGCCATATATGAATGTGAATACGAAACGGCAGCCGAGTTGGCTGCCGTTTCTTTTTTCACCTAGCTCAGCTCGCGAATGTTCGGCCTCGATTAATTCCCACCGAGCGTCGAAGCGAGACCGCCAATGAGCGCGGCTTCGCGCTCGATAGCAGCGGCAGCGCGTGTGATCTCTCGATCCGCATCCTGCCATTGTCCCTGCTCGATCGCCTCGCGAACACCCGGTATGGTTTTCACACCGTAGCCGGTGTAGAAACCTGGCGCATAGAGCATGTGCACATACCACGGTCTGTTCTTCAGACCTTCCGTCGACGTCAACGCACGCTCGGCCTGGATCAGTCGCTCATTCACACTCTTTGCGACTCCGGAGCGGCCCGCACTGATGGCGCTGGCGTACGCCTTATCGTATCGGGAAGCAGCGTTCTTGAGCGAATCGAGCGCATTGAGTAACGGAGCGAAATTGAGCTGAGGTGCAGGCTGCTGACGCTGTGGCGCCGTAACCGGATCGCGGGGATCGCTGGTGAATTTGTAGACACCTTCGTCGATCGCACGATTCCGGTCGGCGATTTGCTCCGCACGATGGTCGCGCAGTGATTGCAGATCCTTCACATAGGTCTGGACAGTCTCAGCGAGATTATTGAAGCCGAACGGCAGCAGATCGGCATTCGCGAGACGCAGTACGGTGAGTCCGCCTACTTGCGCGAGGGCTTTCTCGTAGACAAAAGCAGAATCACTGAAGTGGGTGAACCAGTAGAAGTCGTCGTAGATCGAGTGATATATCCCACCATCGTCCTCACCATCGTAGCCGATGTTGATTGATGCAACACCGAGGTGATCGAGGAAAGGCGAATAATCAGAGCCCGACCCCAGTGCGCCAATGCGAAGATCGTCTCGCTCACGGGCATCTTTCCTAGCTTCAGGCGAGCCGTTGAGAATACGCGCGGCTTGCACACGCCTCCATGAACTGACGCCGGACTCGGGATCTTCCACATCCATTGCGACGCCATTCATGAACTTCTCCAGCGAGTGCGATCCATCTATATCGAGATATCCTCGACTGTTGGTGTCACTATTGAGGTACGCCACAGCATGCGCTTTCAGCTCGTCGGCGTGCGCTTCGACCCATTCCGTGGACCCAAGGAGTCCCGGCTCTTCGCCATCCCATGCGGCGTACATGATTGTGCGCTTAGGACGCCAGCCCTGTTTGTACAGCGTCCCGAGCGCCCGTGCTTCCTCGAGCTCGGCGACGAGACCTGAGATCGGATCCTGTGCACCATTCACCCAGGCGTCGTGATGATTGCCACGGATGATCCACTGGCCTGCTTCGGTAGTACCGGGGAGTCTGGCAATCACATCGTAGAGAGTCTTGAGGTTCCAATCGGATTTGACGCGCAAGTGTACGCGTGCCGGACCGGGACCAAGTCGATAAGTGATTGGTAATCCGCCCCGCCAGGAACCCGGGGCGAGCGGACCACCGAGTGCCGCGAGCAACGGCTGCGCATCACCGTACGAGATGGGAAGAACCGGAATTTTGGTGATGGTCGCCGCCTGTGCGACGCTCAAGCGCTTGGCGGATTTGGTGGCACCGACTCCGGGTGTAAGTGGATCACCAGGATATGTTGGCATGTCGGCAACCGACCCCCGTTGTACACCCTGAGCAGGACGCATCGGTCCGGCAGGGAAAACATCCCCGCCGGCAAATCCGTCGTCGCGAGGATCGGAGTAAATCAGGCAGCCAATTGCCCCATGCTCCGCGGCGACCTTGGGTTTGATACCGCGCCACGATCCACCGTATTTCGCAATGACGATCGCGCCCTTGACCGAGATCCCACGCTGCTCGAGCTGTTCGTAATCCGCTGGCACTCCGTAGTTAACGAATACAAGGGGACCGGTGACATCACCATCGACAGAGTAAGCATTGTAGGAGGGAAGCTGCTCGGCTTGCTGGTTCGATGTCGGATCGAGGGGAAGCGCTGTCTCCTGAAGCGATGCCCTGAACTGCGTCGGCGCTACAAGCTCGACGATTCGTTCGACGGGTGTCGGAAAAAGGACGTCAAAGTTCTCGATCTGCGCATCCCATCCGTACGACTTGAACTCGTTGAGGATCCACTCCGCATTGTCTTTGTCGTACGGTGACCCAACGTGATGCGGCCTCGCGCTGAGGCGTTGCATCGCTGCTCTCATGCGCGCAGGGTCCGGCATTGTCTTGAACCGGGCTTCCAAATCGCGTTCTGCCTGCACGGATTGCGGAAAGAAACCGCGCAGTGATGTGTCGGCTGCAGGGAGGGGAGTGAGAGCCAGACCGGCAGCGGAAGCAAGAACAGAGATCAGCAGCGCGCGCATTCAGATTTCTCCGACTTGAAGCGTCTTCAAGGTGGGCGGTGTGTTGGGCGCGAAAAAAAAGAGACGCTGAAATTAATTCAGCGTCTCGCGTTCAGTTATCGGTTTAAACCTTGGCTCGGCGATGAGTGGTCGCTGCGGATCGCGACCCGCTGGCCCGCTTAGTCTCGACGTCGTCGAGTGGAATCCAGCGCTCGGCCCAATTGCCGATCTCGCGTAATGCGTCCTGAAGCTCGCGGCCCTTTTTTGTCAGCTCGTACTCGACCCGGACGGGAGTATCGGGGATGACAGCCCGAACGACCAGATCCTCGGCTTCGAGCGAGCGTAGTCGCTCGGAGAGCATGCGATCGGTAATGTCGGGAATTGCGGCCTTAATTGAAGCGTAGCGGGTAGGACCTTGGAGCAAAGTGCTCAGGATAGCCCCCGTCCAGCGGCTACCGATGAGCTCGATAGCTCGGTGGAACCGCGAACAAACCTGGGAAACAGCTGGGTGGGGATATTCTGACATATATCGAAGTTATAGCTTCTGGGCCTTGACACAAGGAACTTACTATAATATACTAGCATACTAATAATAAGCAATGGCTCGGGCGCCTTCGCCTGGCTCAACTGGACAAAGAGGGGATGATCATGACAGCAGTACAAACCGCTCCGACCGGGGCAAAGACCGTATGGAAGCTCGATCCAGCGCACACTTTGGTCGAGTTCTCCGCGAAGCACCTGATGATTTCGACCGTGAAAGGCCGGATCTCTGATGTGGATGGTGTTATTTACGTCGATGAGAAGAAGCCATTTAACTCATCAGTCGAGGTGACAATGAATGCCGCGACCCTCGATACGCGCATCGAGCAGCGCGATCAGCACCTGCGGTCTGGTGATTTCCTCGATGTGGAAAAGTTTCCGCTCATCAAGTTCCGCAGCACTGACATTCAGGGCGACGAGCAAAACTTCAAGCTCACCGGCGATCTCACGATTCGCGACATAACCCGGCCGATCACGCTCGACGTGACGTTCGAGGGTCAGACCAAGGATCCGTGGGGTGGGGAGCGCATTGGCTTCAGCGCTACCGGTAAGCTCGACCGCCGCGATTTCGGACTTACCTGGAACGTGATACTTGAGAGCGGGGGTCTGACAGTCAGCAATGACATCAAGATTCAGCTCGAGGTCGAAGCAATAAAGCAGGGCTAAGCTAGACGAGATAAATAGTTATCTAACTTACTCGAACGGGCGCATGGGCAATGCGCCCGTTTGTATTTTGATATCTATGCTCAATACAGATCCACTATCTGCTGCTGTACTCTCTACAGCGAGAAAACTCGCGCCGCTCGTCCTGGCTATGCTGCCTCACGCTCAGATATCAGCCCAATCAAGGAGCGTAGTTAGACAACTATCAAACCCAAGCGGCGTTGATGTAGTTGTAGTCGCCCACGCGGATGATTGGCAGGTATTTATGGGCGACGCCGTCGTGGAGCGGGTTAAGTCGGGCCGGCGGCCGGTCTTCATTTACCTCACCGCCGGCGATCACGGACGAGATTCTGTTTACTGGCAGCAGCGCGAGTACGCCGCATTGCAGTCAACCCGCGTTGCTCTTGGGGCTGCGCCCGAGACAATCGCACGCTGCGACACAGCGCAGGTGGCAGCACACGCGATCGCGCGCTGTACACTGGGTCTGAGCGTTTCCTATTTCCTGCGACTTCCCGATGGAAATCGCAATGGCGCCGGCTTCCGGCGAAATCGATTCGAGAGTTTGCGGAAACTGCGCACCGATCGAATTGCGGCCATCACCACCGTGGATGGTAGTACGCGCTACACTGACTGGCAGGATCTACGAGTCACAGTAGGCGCGCTCGTAGGTCAGGCGACAGACTCGAGCAGCGCTGTCGAGATGGTGTTGCACACGACAGATCCAAGCGTGCGCATCAATCCGCACGATCACTACGACCATCGGATGGCCGGAAAGCTGGTGGAGGGCCTGCTGCGAGCGAATGGATGGAGCGGGAGATATTACATCGGATACGCTCTAGCTACGCGCGCACCGAATCGCACGAGCGTTCAGCGCCAGGAGAAGCTAATCGTGTTTTCGGAATACGATCGCGAGATGATGCGTATGAACCACTCGTGGAGTGCCTATCGTGAGCATCCGGAGTTTTATTCCGAGTGCATGCAGCGCACGTACGCGCGATCTGTCAGGAGCGCGTCAGTTGCTACACATAGGTGATCAAGTACGCTGTCGAGCGTTCACCTTGTCGGCGGATACATTGACGTGGCCAATGTTCCCGCTCACCGGTGTATCATCCCGCAAGGGGAGCGTTGCAGTCTAGGTTTGGCCGCCCCCACAGGTTTGTCTGAGGAGATCATAGATGCGGCGAGGCTTGTTGATTTTTGCGGTGGCTGCATTCGCTCGAGCGAATGCAGGCGCGCAATGCAAGGTTGATAGCAGAAGCAACGAAGGCAAACTGCTGGCGTTTTACACCGCTCCAATCGTCTTTTCGATGGCGACGGCCCCGGAAGTAATGTCGGCCGGGAGTATCAGAATTGGTGGTGAGGGCGAATACATTCCCAAGCCGGATCCTTCGATAGAGCAGACAGGCGCCTGCTTCACACAGAAGAGCGAGCACACATCGCTGTCGCCGGTGTTTGGCAGGCCGCGTATTACGATCGGCGGCCCGTTCGGCTTCGCACTCGAAGCGGCTTACTTACCTCCTGTGACAATCGCCCGGGCAACGCCCAATCTGTTCAGTGTCGCCGTCTCGCATGCGCATCACTTCGCCCTCGGACCGGCATCGGGCACCACTCTATCGCTGCGATTGCATGGAACGTTCGGAAACGTGAAGGGCGCGATTACATGTCCGCGCTCGCAGCTGCAGCAGAGCGATCCATCTGCTCCGTGTTACGGCGACTCGCCGTCGAAGGACACGTTTCATCCGGATATGTTTGGCGGGGAAGCTGCTGTCGGTTTTGCGCCCGGAGCGGGGAGTTTTTCCTGGTATGCGGGAGCCGGTACCAACAGGATCGATCCCCATTTTCAGGTTGGGTTCACCGATCGCGCCGGCAACGTCGATGTAACTCAGGTCGAGCTGCGCAAGCCGGTGGTGAGAGCAACGGTGTTTGGAGGAGTAACCGCCGTGTTACGCAACATCTTCGACGTCGGTGCGCAGGTCTACTCCGTTCCAGCTGATGCGACGCTGTTTCGCCTGATGGGCGGGATACGGATCCGCTAGCGCGACAACTCGGACTTCAACAGCCTGGCGAAGGTGTCGGGGTCAGTCGGTAAAGTGAAGGACTTGACCCCATAGCGCGAGGCGAGGCGCGTTACCTCGCTCTGCATCCGGTACGGACTGAAGAGGACTGGATCTCCGCCCGTTTTCCTGATCATGGCAATAATGTCCTCGGTGCAATCAGGATGATCGCAGTCGATCAAGACCGGCGACGGTCGCTCCCGTTTGACCGCATCGGCAACCGATTCATCCTCGCCAAGGAATTTTGGTTGCATACCACGAAGCTCGACCATCAACCCCAGCAGCGCAGCGACAACTTCCTCGCGCGCGAGAATCAACACATTAGCCACAGACCTGCCGGCAAAAGGGGACTTCTGCCGAGCGGCAACTTACGGACCCGAACCCGCGGCTAGCGTACCTCTGGTACCGTCGATATTCTTTGGGAACAAATGTCCACCTGACGCCGGGAGATTCACTAGTGTCAGGTGACAACCCTTATTTTCCCCCGTACGCCGTTGAACTCACTTTCAGAAAGCGTGATGAAGGAGTTGCAGTCGGCGCTTGCGGAGCAATTACGGAAGCCCGATCAGCCGGTACCGGAGCTGAACGTGGTCCTCAGGCGGGTCGCGCGCGAGGCGCGGGAGAAGAACATTCGTCCCGAGGAGTTGCTCATCATTTTCAAGAGGCTCTGGAACTCACTCGCTGAGTCGGCGCGACCACAGTCTGCGGATCAATTCGAGCGGATTCGACAGGATCTGGTGACACTCTGTATCAAGGCGTATTACGCCGAGTAGAAGAAACGGGGTATTTTGCGGATGTGCGCGGCACATCTTTGGCGTTGAGTACGTGACGTGGCAACAGCAATCCCGCCCAAGGCTCCACCAACAATACTGAGTCGTCTTCTTCGCCGATCCCGAAATGGTGCCGGCGAAGAATTGGTCGGCCCGATTCGCGGCGAGGTGCTCGGTCTCGAGCGTCTTGGTGAACGCGCACGTGCAGTGGCGCGTGGTCATCACTTGTTGCCCGCGCGGAAGCAGCGGGGTGTCGGCCCGCTGCTTCTTCGTCTAGAGGACACAAAAGTCGTCCTCGATCGCGTTTACCACGAGCTGAATAGCGGCGCTGAGCGCGGGCTCGACATCAGTCCGGCGGGGGACTGGCTGCTCGACAACTTCTACATCGTCCAGGAACACATCCGCGAGATCCGGACGAGCCTGCCGAAGAGCTACTACGAGGAGCTGCCGAAGCTGGCTACCGGCTCGCTCGCCGGGTATCCGCGGGCGTACGAGGTTGCGATCGAGCTGATCGCGCACACCGAAGGCCATCTCGACCTCGACAACATCACGTTGTTCGTGCGCGAGTACCAGACTGTCACTCCGCTGCGGATCGGTGAGCTGTGGGCGATTCCCACGATGTTGCGACTCGGTCTCGTCGAGAACATTCGTCGTATGGCGCTGCGAGTAGCTGCCCGGCTGCAGGAAGTGGAGTCGGCCGATCTCGCGTCGGCAAAACTTCGCGAGGCAAGCGAAGAGTCGCCGCAAGCGCTCGCCAAAGCGCTGGCCGCGTTCGTCGATGATCATCCGCCGTTCACTCCGACGTGGGTCGCGCGCTTTCTACAACAGGTCCGTTCCTATCAAACGAATTTCACGCCGCTGATCTGGCTGGAACAGTGGATCGCCGAGGACGGACCGAGCGCGGAAGAAGCGGCCACAAGGTCGAACCGTCGCGTTGCTCTTACACAAGTAACAGTCGCGAACAGCATCACCAGTTTGCGAACGATATCGCGACTCGACTGGAAGGACTTCGTTGAGTCGCAAAGCGCGACGGAGAAACTGCTGCGGCAGGATCCGAGTGGTCATTACGCGTCGATGACCTTCGGGACACGCGACCACTACCGGCACATCGTCGAGCACATTGCCAAACGGGTCAAGCGACCCGAAGAGGAAGTCGCGGGGGAAGTCGTGGCGCTGGCGCAGTTGGCCGATCCCGGCGATGCCCGTCATGCGCATGTCGGATATTTCCTCGTCGACAAAGGGCGGAGCGTACTCGAGCAGCGTGTTGCATATACGCCGCCTCCGGGCGAGTGGATCTACCGCTGGACGCAACGGCATCCGAACGCGCTTTACTTTGGTGGAATCACGGCGTTCACGCTGCTGGCACTGGCCGTGTTCGCCGAGATGGTGGAGCACGCCCAGCTTCCGACGAGGATTGTTCTCCTGTTACTCTCGCTCGTACCGGCAAGCGAGATCGGAATCAGCGTCATAAATCAGCTGATAACATTGCTGAT
>DASUZC010000013.1:0-10528 GCA_036377095.1 Gemmatimonadaceae bacterium | reverse complement strand
GTATCGCAAGGTTAACCCGGCCGACTCGCCGATTCTTTATTTCGCGCTGACGTCGAAGACGATGCCGCTCTCCGATCTCGATGAGTACGGAGAGACATACCTGGCGCAGCGCATCTCGATGGTCCCCGGTGTCGCGCAGGTGCAGGTCTACGGCGCGCAGAAATACGCCGTTCGCGTTCAGCTGGATCCCACTTCGCTCGCAAACCGCGGCATCGGAATCGATGAAGTCGCGTCGGCGATCGGCACGCAGAACGTCAGCATGCCGACGGGCACACTCTGGGGCCCCAACAAGGCGTCGACGATTCGCGCCAATGGGCAGCTGCAGAACGCCGCGGAATTCCGGCAGATGGTCGTTGCCTACCGCAACGGCGCGCCGGTACATCTCGACGAGCTGGGACAGGTTCTGGACGATGTCGAGAACAACAAAGTCGCGAGCTGGTTCAACGGCGACCGCGCAATCGTTCTTGCGGTTCAGCGGCAACCCGGAACCAACACCGTCGAGATCGCTCAGGGAGTAAAGGACCTGGTGCAACGACTCGAGGGCCAGATTCCGCCGACGGTCGAGATCAGAACGCTGTACGATCGCTCGGTCGCAATCGACGAATCCGTGCACGACGTGAAGTTCACACTCATGCTCACGCTGTTCCTGGTGATCATGGTGATCTTCGTTTTCCTGCGAAACATCTCGGCGACGATCATCCCCAGCCTGGCGCTGCCGATGTCGCTGATCGGCACGTTCGCCGTGATGTATCTGTTCGGTTACTCGCTCGACAATCTGTCGCTGATGGCGCTGACGCTTGCCGTCGGATTCGTCGTCGACGATGCAATCGTGATGCTGGAGAACATCGTTCGCCACATGGAGATGGGTAAGGACCCGATGAAGGCGTCCTACGAGGGATCGAACGAAGTCGCCTTCACCATTCTGGCGATGACAATCTCCCTCACTGCGGTCTTCATTCCGCTGCTGTTCATGGGCGGAATTCTGGGAAGACTCTTCCACGAGTTTGCCGTCACCATCGGCACCGCTATTCTCGTTTCCGGGTTCGTGTCGCTGACGTTGACGCCGATGCTGGCGAGTCGCTTCCTGAAACCTCCGTCGCATCAGCACGGCCCGTTGTTCAACGCTTCGGAGCGGATATACGAGCGCATCCTTGGCAAATACGAATCGAGCCTGGGCTGGGTGATGGAGCATCGCTTCGGCGCGCTGATGTTCTCGCTCGCGGTGCTGGTCGGTACGGTCGTCTTGTTCAAGCTTGTCCCAACCGGCTTCATCCCGACGCAGGATAACGGACAGATCATGGCCACGACGGAGGCGGCGCAGGGCACGTCGTTCCCCGAAATGGTGAAGAAGCAGCAAATAGCCGCGGCGATCGTCGCCCAGAATCCCCATCTCTCCGGCTTCATGTCGTCAGTCGGCGGCGGGTTTGGCGCGAGCAATAATCAGGGAAGAATTTTCATCAGTCTGAAGCCGCGCAAAGACCGGCCGAGCGCGGATGAAATCGTAAATGAGCTGCGTCCAAAACTCTCGGGAATCCCGGGTCTGAACGTCTTCATGCAAGTTCCTCCGGCAATTCAGATCGGCGGACGGTCGGGAAAGAGCCAGTATCAGTTCACCCTGCAGAGTCCGGACATCGAGGCGCTGGATACCGCGGCGAAGCGGCTGGAAGCGCGAATGAGAGGTATTTCGCAGATCCAGGACGTGACCAGCGACTTGCAGATCGCCAATCCACAAGTCGTGGTCGCCATCGATCGTGACCGCGCATCCTCGCTCGGCGTTTCAGCGCAGCAGATCGAGTCAGCGCTCTACAACGCGTACGGCTCGCGACAGGTGTCGACGATCTATGCGCCGAACAACCAGTACATGGTGGTGATGGAGCTGTTGCCGCAGTTCCAGCAGGACATCAACGCGTTGAGAATGCTTTACGTCCGGTCGGACAAGGGCGACCTGGTGCCGTTGAGTGCTGTGGCCACGCTGACTCAGAATGTGGGGCCGCTGGCCATCACTCACTCAGGCCAGCTGCCGTCGGTCACTATTTCATTCAACACCAGGCCTGACGTCGCACTGGGCACTGCCACCGCCGCAGTTCAGGCAGCTGCATCTCAGATCGTTCCGTCCGACATCACGATGCAGTTCTCGGGAACCGCGCAAGCATTCCAGGCGAGTCAGCAAGGACTGCTCGCGCTTCTCGTTCTGGCGGTCTTCGTGATCTACATGGTGCTCGGCATTCTTTACGAGAGCTTCATCCATCCGGCGACGATTCTCACCGGATTGCCGTTCGCGGCATTTGGCGCGCTGCTGGCGCTGATGATTTTCCGGATGCCGCTCGATGTCTACGGTTTCGTCGGGCTGATATTGCTGGTGGGTATCGTAAAGAAGAACGCCATCATGATGATCGACTTCGCACTCGAAGCTGAGCGCACCGAGCACATCACGCCTGAGAAGGCCATCGTGCAGGCGGCGAGCGTCCGGTTCCGTCCGATCATGATGACGACGATGGCAGCGCTGATGGCGACGCTGCCGATTGCGCTGGGTCAGGGCGCCGGTGCGGAAGCGCGTCGACCACTTGGCGTGGCGGTCGTTGGCGGACTAGCGTTCTCGCAGCTGGTCACGCTGTACGTGACGCCGGTGTTCTATACGTACTTCGACGAGCTGCCGGACAGAGTTCGCTACTGGACTCGCCGCGGGTATGCAAGAATGCGTGGACAACCGGTTCCTGCGATCGGCCCGACGGAGCAGCCGACGTCTCGAGTGGCTTAGCTAGGCAGGCGGCTTCAACATCATTGCGAGATCCTCGGCAGTCTCCTTCGAATGGAAGAAGTTGTCCTTGCTTCCGACGAAGTGAATCGCGCGATAGGTCTGAAAGTCCTGAATGTAAGCCACGTTCTGAGCGTTAACCCATACAACGCGATTGTTCGTATCTGCGACTCCGACCCATCTCATTTGGCCTCCAGAGTTGTGCAAACAATATTCGGGATGAGAACCGAGCGCGTAAGGTTATAGTCGGCGGGTTTGAACAGACTACACATTCCGTTCACCGGAATTACGTCTAGCGCCGATACAAAGGAGGGTCTAGCTTCGGATGCCTCGCCTTCCACTGACGCCTCCCCGCGACGCTAGCGCGATCCCGAGACCGAAGGGGATATCCCCAGGTCACTCTTACCGCTGGAGGGGTCATGACCGTCACGCAAACCCGATTCGTCGCGTTGGTTGCCTCTGCCCTCGCCGTTTTCTCATGCGGACCTCAGTCGGACGCGCCATCCGTTATTGGGCTGCGAATGCAGGCGCAACGTTTTGCCAACTCCGAGTGGTCCACACCCATTAATGTCGGCGCTCCGGTGAACTCCGCTGCCGGTGAAATGAATGCCGCGCTGTCGCCAGACGGTCTGAGTCTGTACGTGACCTCGAACCGAGCGGGCGGACTCGGCGGTAACGACATCTGGGTTTCGCGGCGTGACTGCGACGAGTGCGCATGGGGTGCGCCGTTAAATCTTGGAGCACCCGTCAACGGTCCAGGCGCCGAGGCTGGACCCAGGCTGTCCATTGACGGTCACCTTCTTTTCTTCCAGAGCGACCGCCCCGGTGGACAAGGCTCCTTTGACATCTATGTGTCACGAAGAAATAACCCGAACGATGACTTCAGCTGGGGCAATCCGATACACTTGGGCACTGGAGTCAACACCGCCGACGCAGAGCAGGCGGCGGACTATCTCCAGAGCGCGGAGGACGGGACAGGAAATCTATATTTCAATCGAGGCGTCGGACTTGCGACAGATCTTTACTACGCAGCGGTCACACGAGACGGGGAAACTCGTGGGCCTGCCGTGCTCGTGTCTGAGCTGAGCGACCCAGCCGCCCTGGACCAGCACGCTAGTCTACGCAAAGATGGACGAGAGGTATTTCTTGCATCGCTGCAGCGCACAGGCAGTCTTGGAGGGTTCGATCTTTGGACCTCGACTCGCCGCAGCGTACATGAACCGTGGTCCAGGCCCGAGAATCTCGGTGCGCCTTTGAACACGGCGAACAACGATATGCAGCCAAGTCTCTCGAGCGATGGCCGCACACTTCTCTTCACATCCGATCGGCCGGGCGGTCTTGGCGCCAACGATCTCTGGATATCGACGCGTACATCGAGCGGCCATTAGGGTCTAGTTACACACAAAGAGCACCGGACGCTCATGGTCCGGTGCTCTTTGTCGTCAAGATGTATCAGTACCCGGGACGAGAATCGAACTCGTAAGGCCAAAGGCCGCGGGATTTTGAGTCCCGTGCGTCTACCAGTTCCGCCACCCGGGCGTGGGAAAAAACAATTTAGCGGCTGTCCTGCGATCGAACGAGAGCGCGCCGACGCCTGAGAAGAAAGTAAACCGCGATTCCGATCGCCAAGGCGATAAGAACACCGAAGCTGGCCCTCGAGATATACTGTTCCAGAAGCGGCAGATCCCGCCCGAAATAGTACCCGAGCCAACCGAAGACGATCGCCCAGAGGACGCTGCCGAGCGTGTTGTAAGTCACGAACTTCGTGAATGGCATACAAGCAGCGCCGGCGATGAGCGCCGCCCACGTCCGCAGCACTGCGACAAATCGCCCGAACAGAATAGTCTTCGCACCGTTGCGCTCGAAGAAGCCGTGCGCCTTGTCGACGTGCGATTGGCGCACTCCCACATAACCGCCATAGCGTGCGATGAGCGGCAAGCCACCTTTGATGCCGATCCAGTAACCGAGCACTCCGCCGACCGTTGCGCCAAGCGCGGCAAGGGCGATCACAGCGACAATCGAGACGTTGTGACCGAGCGATGCGTACGCGGCAGCGGTCACCAGCGCGATTTCGCCGGGCAACGGAATGCCGAGGCTCTCCAGCATCACCAGCGATAGCACGCCGGGATAGGTGTAGCTCCGTAACAGATGCGCCAGGTGGTGAGTCATTGGGGGCATTGCCAATGAACGCAATAAAAAAGCCCTCGACGGTTCGATCGAGGGCTTGAACCAGCAACAGCCTGCCCAACTCAACGCGGACCGCGTTTGAATCCGCCCTTGTTCGCGTTCTGACGTGCCATCTCCTGTGCCCTGCGGCGAAATTGAGTCTGCAACGCAACGTACTGAGCGCGCTGCACCGGAGTCATGAATCGCGCGAGATCCTTCTGCTCCGCCTCCACGATCGAGACGCGCTGTTTCTGCAAGCTGATCGTCTGATCGATCAAATCGCTGACATGCTGCTGGTTCGGCGTCGGAGAAGTCAGCTCCAGCCGCAGTTGCTGACGCGTCTCACGCTCGCTGGCAATAAGACGCGTGAGTTGCGGCGTGAACCGGGAGTTCGATTGTTCGAGCTGCTTCATCTGGGCATCGGTCAAGCCGAGACGCTGCTTGGTGACCTCCGCCATCCTCTGACGTAAGCGCTGCTCGAGCGCCGGGCGTCCGGGTGCGACGGCAGCCGCCGGCTGCGCGGTCGCATCAGCCGCACTCAGGAACATGGCCGCTGCGATCAAGCCGATAGAAAGTCTCACGCGACTAATCATGTTCACCGACCTTCGGCTGTGTCCACTGCGAACACCGGCTCGGGCTCTGAATTCGGCAGCGCGTCGAAATTCTCCAATTCGCTCATCAGCTGCTGAAGATTACCATCGGAGAGCTCTTGCACGTCGGCCACCAGGGACAGCGCCGGAGTATGAGCCGGCTGGCCGAGAACGGATCGGATATCCGGCAATGGAGGAGCGCTCTCTGCAATCATTGTCTGGGAATCAGGTAGAACAGCCCCAAAACGATTAGCCGATTCACTCTGCTGCCGATTCTTGAGCAGCGCCCCGCCGCCAATGACTAGCACACCGACGGTAGCGGCAACCAGCCACTGCGCGACGCGACCACGGGCAGGCGCTTCCTTCGCCGGGACCGGCATCCGATATGGCGGAATCTGACGCACGACACTGTCGACATCGATCGATGGCGCGAACACTGCCGCGGTCTTCACTGTGCGAATGATCCGCAGGTCCTCGCGGCAGCTTTCGCAACCGGCGAGATGCTCCTCTACCGTCTGGCGCGCATGCAAACTCAGTTTGCCGTGCTCCAGGTCGGGGAGAATGTCCTGAATCTCGCTATTCGTGCAGTTATTCATTTCTCAACAGCTCCTTTACCTTCTGGATCGCGTTGTGGTAATGAACTCGCGCAGCTCCTTCGGTGCTGCCAACCACTTCGGCGATCTCCTTGTATGACAATCCTTGTTGTACCCGCAGCGTGAAAACTTCGCGCTGCGTCGGAGAAAGCGAGGCCAACGATCGTCGCACCCGCTCCTGCGTTTCCTCGGCGATCAGCGAGTCGAGCGCACCGTACTCGCTGACGTAGTCCGACTCCTCGACAGGAACCGTCTCCCTGCTCCTCCGCTCCGCCCTTCGCCGATCGAGCATCAATCTGCGCTCGATCGTGAAAAGCCATGTTCTCAATGTGCTCTCGGCGCGAAACGAATCCAGTGACGCGAAAGCGCGAACGAACGTATCCTGCACTAACTCTTCGATCCCCTCGCGCTCACCCGAGCTGGCGGCGAAGCGCGCCAACGCCTGCGAATGCCGCCCCACCAAGCGCGTGGCCGCGCGGGAATCCCCGCGCTTCCAGCGCTCGATCAGCTCCACATCCGTCTCTTCAGGGCGTTCTTCGGGGCCTGGAATCATGGAGCCTCATCCGGTAGACGCCCCGGGAGTGCCCTTGTTAAGGGCGATTGACCTTGCAGTATCACATTCATAGCTTCGCGCAGACCGTGCCCAAAGCTACTACGCCGGGGGAAGCCTGACGCCAGCGCGCCGAAACACCCCCGAGAAGATCTCGCATCGCGGAGCCCACCAGACGCTCCCCGAGAACTCCATTCCTGCTTTTATGAGAGCGATCGAGCTTGGCGCCGACGCCATCGAGCTCGACGTACACGCTACCCGCGACGGTACGCTGGTGGTCCATCACGACGACGAAGTCAGCGCTCGCGGAGCTGCACGCCGCCGAATCGCCCAAATCCCATTTGCTGAACTGAAGAACTACAGATTGGCAGGTGACATTGAGATTCCGACGCTGTCAGCCGTGTTTTCGGCGATTGGCGACGCCGCTTTCATCTACGTGGAAATCAAAGCGCCGGATATCGAACCGCTCGTCGTTCGTTGTGTTCGGGAATCCGAAACACGGTGCGCGATTCATTCATTCGATCATCGCATTGTAAAAACTGTGAAAACAATTTTTCCGGCGATTCGCACTGGCGTGCTGGAAGTTTCCCGCCACCTCGATCCCACAGTGTCCCTCACTACGACCGGTGCAGAGGATCTCTGGCAGGAAGTCGGCTTCGTGGACGAGGAGCTTGTAAGACGGGTGCACGCGATCAACGGTCGCGTAATCGTGTGGACAGCCAACGACGCCAATCAATGGGAAACCCTCAGGCGAATCGGCGTCGATGGAATCTGCACTGATCGCATCGCCGAGCTTGGCCCATTCACCTGGTAAGTGCGCTACTTTATGGCGACAAATTGTCCCTTTCGGAGGAACAGTCCTACAATGCGAGCCTTGTTTTGTCTCTTGCTTGCTGGAGTCGCTGCCTGTGCATCCGCGCCAAGTCGAACCACGACCGCCACTACACCGCGTGATTCGACGCAGAGCGATGTCGGTCGTGGCGCAACATCGACTCCCAACGCGGATCCATTTCCCAGCACTTACGTTCCCTTCCCGTCGCGCACGACGGTAATTCGTAACGTCAACATACTCACAGCGGCCGGGCCGCTAATCAGAAACGGCGCCATTCTCCTGCAGAATGGGAAAGTCGCTTCAGTTGGTGCAACCGTGAACGCTCCTGCCGATGCGGTGGTGATTGATGGCGCCGGCAAGTACGTAACGCCGGGCATCATCGACGATCACTCGCACCTCGGCGTCTACGCGGCGCCAGGTGGCAACGCGCTCAGTGACGGAAACGAGGCAACGAATCCAACGACCCCGCAGGTGTGGGCCGAGCATTCGGTGTGGCCACAGGACCCGCAGTTTCCGCGAAACCTTGCCGGCGGTGTAACGACGCTGCAGGTGCTGCCAGGCTCAGCGAATCTGATCGGCGGACGCAGTGTCGTGCTCAAGGTTGTGCCCGCTCGCACGGTTCAGGGAATGAAGTTTCCCGGCGCCAAGTACGGTCTGAAGATGGCTTGCGGTGAGAACCCCAAACGAGTTTATGGACAGCGAGGTGGACCGTCCACGCGCATGGGAAATGTTGCCGGCTACCGAGCCGCTTGGATTCGCGCCGTCGACTACCGACGCAAGTGGGACAAGTGGAACGCCGACCACAAGGGCGATCCGCCGACGCGTGATCTCGGACTCGAGACACTCGCCGAGGTTTTACGGGGCAACATCCTGGTCCACAATCACTGCTATCGCTCCGACGAAATGGCGCAGATGATCGACATCGCCCACGAATTCGGCTACAAGATCCGGTCGTTCCACCACGGCGTGGAAGCGTACAAGATCGCCGACCTGCTGGCGAAGGAAGGCATCAGCGCCTCGATCTGGGCCGATTGGGGAAGCTTCAAGATGGAAGCGTTGGATGCTGTCAGAGCCAACATGGCGCTCGTCGATCATGCCGGAGCGCGCGTCGTCGTTCACTCCGACGATCCGTCCGGATCGCAGCGTCTGAATCAGGAGGCGGCGAAGGCGATGGCAGCTGGCGCCGAGATTGGGCTACCCGTGAGCGAAGACCAGGCAATCAAGTGGCTGACAATCAACCCTGCCTGGGCGCTGGGCCTCGATGACAAGATCGGCTCGCTGGAGGCCGGCAAGAACGCCGATGTCGTTTTGTGGAGCGGGGATCCGTTCAGCGTGTACTCGAAGCCCGAGAAAGTCTGGGTGGACGGTGCGCTGCTTTTTGATCGCAGCGATGTATCAGAACAATGGCGCACGGATTTCGAGCTTGGCTTCGTACCGTTCAACCGGAACTAAATCCATGATTTCATACAGGATTGTAATGGCGACGCTGACGATTGCCGCGTCAGCGACGACAGCGAACGCTCAAACAGTCGCGATTGTCGGCGGCAAGGTTTATCCGGTGAGCGGTCCGCCGATCGAGAACGGCACCGTCGTCATCACCAACGGAAAGATCTCCGCGGTCGGAACGAACGTACCGATTCCTGCCGGCGCTCAGCGCATCGACGCGACGGGGAAAATCGTCACGCCTGGTTTCGTCAATTCCTCCACTCAGCTCGGCGTACAGGAAGTCGCTGCCGTGCAGCCAACTGTGGATGCAGCTGCGCGAGGCAAGGACAACATCGCCTCCGCATTTACCGTCTGGGAAGGCCTGAATCCGAATTCGGTGATGCTCGCGCCCGCCCGTAAGGAAGGCATTACGAGTTTCGTCGTGATTCCCACTGGTGGATTGATCGCCGGGCAGGCGGCACTGCTCGACGTCGTTCCGGGGACAACCAGTGACATGATCATTCGCGCGCCTGTAGCGATGGTGGCCGAGGTCGGCGATCCTCAGCAAGCAGGGCTCACCTCGCGTGGCGAGCTGATCGTGAAGCTCCGCGAAGTTCTGGACGACGCAAGATTCTTCCAGACGCATCGCGATGCATTTGATCGTGCACAGACGCGTCCGTTCTCAGCAAGCCGGCTCGACCTGCAGGCGTTGATTCCCGTGATCGAAGGCCGGCTGCCGATGTTGATCACCGTCGATCGTGAGTCGGACATCGACGCTGCGATGCGATTGGCGCGTGACTACAACGTCAAACTGATTATTGGCGGTGGCGCAGAGGCGTGGATGATGGCCGACAAGCTCGCCGCTGCGCGCATTCCCGTGCTCACCGGCGCGATGAACAACATTCCCGCCGGATTCGCCGCGCTGGGGCAGCGCCAGGAGAACGCGGGACTGTTGAGAAAAGCGGGAGTTGGCGTCGCGCTGATCGGCAACGCCGGCGGTGGTGATGAAGAAGCGTTCAACGTGCGTAATCTCAAGCAGGAAGCCGGAAACGCCGTCGCTTACGGAATGAGTTGGGACGATGCGCTGCGCGCCGTCACGCTTGCACCCGCCGAGTTTTTCGGCGTCGCCGATCGCGTCGGATCACTACAGGCCGGTCGCGAAGGCAACGTGGTGATATGGAGCGGCGACCCGTTCGAGTTCACCACTCGCGCCGAGCACGTGTTCGTGCGCGGGCGCGAGTACAATGAGAAGACGCGGCAGGATTTGTTGATCGAGAGGTACCGGAATATGCCCGGTACTCATAACCAACCGCCGCAGTAATAATTGCAACAGAACGGGTTGTGGGTCGTCGGTTCCTGGTTGCGGGTTATGGGTTTAGCTCACAGCTACCCACATCTCGTAACCTGGAACCCGCAACTCACAACCCGTTCTGTTGCAGTCGCTTCTAGCTCGGCGATCCCTGATAATCGTTGGCGGCGCCCGTAGTCCCGCCCGTACTCGATGTCGAGCTGGCAGCCGCCGCCTGCTGGCGCCTCAGCTCGATTTCCGCTTCGAGTCGCGCCGCTTCAGTATCGTGCGTCTCGAGAGTCGCGCGGAGTCGGTCGTAGGTCGCCGCA
>DASUZC010000012.1:0-5680 GCA_036377095.1 Gemmatimonadaceae bacterium | reverse complement strand
CCCTCGGGGAAAAGAGCTTCGCCCATTTTCTCCAACCACGTGCCGTAAGGCTGATTGTCCATCGATTGACGCCGCTCGTTCTTCACGACCTCGCGCTGGTTATCGAGCTTGGTCTGGTCCATCGCGTCGAGCAGTGTTCCCATGCGATCAGACTCGAGCCACAGCGCCAGCTCCACCTGATTCGATGGCACCTGTTCGAAGTAGTTCGTGCGATCCCAGTTGGTGGTGCCGTTGATGTCGGCGCCGCCACGTCCACCCGCGGCCTCGAGCAGCGCGAAATGCTGCCCCTTGGCGACATTCTTCGAGCCCTGGAACATCATGTGCTCGAACAGGTGAGCGAATCCGGTGCGTCCGGCCTGCTCCATCTTCGATCCGACGTTATACCATAGGAGCACGGCTGCTACCGGAGTCGAGTGATCGACGTGGTAGATGACGTTGAGCCCGTTGGGCAGCGTCTCCCTGGTAAAGTCGATGCGCAATTCGGGACTCTTGCCCGCCTGCGACTTTGCCTGCGCCCCGGCGTCAGCCGCGACAAGACACAATAGAGAGACCGCAAGTACGCGGAGTCTCATTCGACCTCCATTCGTTTGTGAGAGCGTGCGGTTGGACGGGAACCCACGCGAGGAGGACCAAAATATTAGTGAGCGCGGTGGCGGGAAAGAGTGTTTTTTGGCGCCTCTGCACTAAGACAACGGCATGCTGGGCGCTGACCGCGTCTATCGCTGACCGCTTACCGCTGCAACCAACCAGACAGACCGCGGGGGAAGCATAGGAAAACGGTGCTGTCGCTCTCACCCCAGTGAGATCTGTCCCGTCTTCTTGCAGCGGTCAGCGGTCAGCTAGCTGCGATCAGCGCCCAGCATGCAGTTGTCTTAGCCTATTCGTAGCGAAGCGACTGTATAGGATCCAAGTTCGCCGCTCTCCTGGCCGGCCACACGCCGAACAGTATCCCCACAAACCCCGAGAAGAAAAACGCGATCAGAATCGACGATGGCGCGATCGAGGTGTTGAAGTTCCCGAACTTGGCCAGCGCCACCGCCCCGAGCCAGCCGAACACGATCCCGCCCACGCCGCCGAGCAGACACAGCACCACCGCTTCGATCAGGAACTGCAGCAGGATGTTCTTCGGCGTCGCGCCGAGTGCCTTGCGCACACCTATCTCACGCGTGCGTTCAGTCACCGACACGAGCATGATGTTCATGATGCCGATGCCGCCGACGAGCAGACTCACCGCGGCGATGCCCGACAGCAGGAATGTGAAGATCTGGGTCGTCTCACCGAGAGTGTTGAGGAAGTCGGCCTGATTGCGAATCTGGAAATCGTCCGGTACGCCGACCCGCAGCCGGTGCTCGCGACGCAGTGTGCGCTGAATTTGCGCCATCGCCTGCGGTATCTCGGCCTCCGACGCCGCTAGCACGCCGATCTGCCGCAGTCGATCACTGCCGAAGACGCGGAATTGGGCGGTTGTAATGGGAATCAGCACCTGATCATCGGGGTTCCCGAATCCGCCCGTGTTCCCTTTGCTCGCCAGCACGCCGAGTACCTCAAACAGGAACCCGCCGATTCTCACGTTCTGTCCGACAAGAGTCTGCGCCGGCACACCGAGGTTGTCGGGGATAGCGGCGCCCAGCACCGCGACGCGTCTGCTCGCTCTATCGTCGCCCTCGGTGAACATCTTGCCGTAGGCGATCTGGTACTTGCGCACATCGGGATAGTTCGGCGTGGTACCGAGAACGGTCGTGTTGGTATTGGTGTTCAGGTATTGCACCTGCAGCTGCTTTTGCATCTCCGGCTCGATCTCGGAGATCGCGGAACCTGCAGAGTCGAGCGCTTTCGCATCGGCGACAGTCATTGGCGCTCGATCGTTCCCCGACGAAACTCCGCCCGGCGCAAAGATCTGACCGGGTTGCACCGTCAGCAGCGTTGTGCCCAGCGCGCTGATTCGTGCATTCACCGATTGTTGCGCGCCACGGCCGAGCGCAACGACGGCGATGACTGCGCCGACTCCGATGACGACCCCCAGCATTGTCAGAAACGAGCGCAGCTTATTAGCGCGCAGCGCGCCAAGTGCGACACCGATTGTTTCGCCCAATAACATTTTCGTTTCCTCGCTCGGCGGCTGGCTAAGTCAGAGATTGCCTAACTAGCAGCGCGCCTTTGGTTCCCGCTTCCCGCCTCCCGCTTCCCGCTTCCCGCTTCCCGCAATCACGGGCCACCCCTGCCGCCGCCGCCGGGACGACTCCCTGCACCGCCGGCTCCGCCGGCCGGCGTCTGCTGCTGTTGCAGTCCACCACCAGCACCGGCGCGTACGCGCGACTGCAGCTGTTCGCGTTGCGCCTGCAGCACCGCCGGGCCGAGCAGGGCAACGAACTCACCTTGCTGTACGCCGCTCACGATTTCGGTGTAGTCGAAATCGCTGATCCCGACCCGCACCAGGCGCGGCGAATACTTCTCGTCCTTCTTCACGAACACGATCATCGCCCCGCCGGTTCCACCACCGAATCCGCCGCTAGCGCCGCCTCCGCCGCCAGTGCCGCCGCCTCCGCCCTGCCGGTTGAATCCGCCTGTGCCGCCGCCGGCACCACGCTGGGTGGATGAGGAAGCGGTGCTCGACGCAGCGCCGCCAAACCTGCCGCGAAACGAGCTCGTATCCCCAGCCGCGCGATTGCCGAATCTGCGAGCCGTGGTGTCGCCGCCCTGAGGCGTCGACGAGGCAGTTCCACCGCGTGCGCCGCGCGCTGCTCTCGCCGCCGCGACCGTCGCACGGATCGAATCCGCCGGCACGCCCAGCACCGGCGCCACCGTCGAGGCGTCGCGCGAGTTCCTGATCGCATCACTCGGCACCGCCAGCACGTTGTCGTGGCGCGCGATGTCCATCGTCACCTGACCGTTCATGCCCGGCTTCAATGCGCCATCGAAATTGTTGAGCGTCACCAATACCGGAAACATCGTCACGCTCGACTGGACGACCGCTTCGGGCTCTACCTGCTCGACGAGTCCGACGAATCTACGATTCGGAAAGGCATCTACCCCGACTGTCGCCGTCTGACCAGGCTGCACACTTCCGATATCGGTCTCGTTGACGAAAGCGCGCATGCGCACCTTCGACAGATCCGCCATTCGCAGAATAGTGGTGCCGCCACTCGCCGACGAAGTCGCCGAGCTGATCACCATTCCTTCCGACACCGGCTTCTCGATGATGGTGCCATTACTCGGCGCGCGTACTGTCGCGTCCTCGAGGCGCACTCTCGCGATCGACAGGTTGGTTCGCGCCTTGATCAGATTGGCATCAGCGTTGGCAAAATCGAGCGTCGCCTGATCCATCTCCTGCGCGGTGATGATCCTTTCCTTGAACAGCTCGGCGGACCGGTTGCGCTGCGCCAGCGAAGTGGAGCGCTGCACCGTTGCCGAGGAGACATCGGCGGCCGCCTGGTTGTACTGGTTTTGTACGTCTCGCGGATCGATCTGGACGAGCAGATCGCCCGTGTGAACGTTGGATCCGATGTCGACAGGCATCCTCACGATCGTCCCCGACGCTTTCGACTTCACTTCGACAATGTTGACCGGTTCGACTGTCCCGTTTGCCTGAACGCTGAGGACGATACTCCGGCGTTCGGCGGGTACGGTCTCGATGACCAGTGCCGGATCCGTGCTCTTTTTGCACGCGGTCAGCGCCAGCATAGCCGCTATCGAAAGTGCCTGAGCGCGCAAAGAAACCAATCCCGTTCCGTTCATGAGTTCGTCTTGATCAGTTCGTTCATTACTGCAGATCGCGCCCGATCAACGCTTCCAGCTGCGCCCGCGCGATCCTGTAATCGTATCGCGCCTGAATCAGCGCTTGTTCAGCGGTGGCCAGCGCCGCCCGTGATGTGATCAGATCGAGCAGCGTCGACGACCCGATATTGTACCGCTGCTGCTGCACGCGTACGTCTTCCTCCGCGGCTGCCACTGATGCTGCTTGCACTGCCACACGTTGGGATGCGCTGCGAAGTGCTCCGATGTTTTGTGTCAAAAGCTGGACTGATTCCAGCTGAGAGTCGCGCAGATTCGCCTGCGCATTCACTTCATCGACCTTTGCGCGCACGACCTGCTCTTCGCGCTGGAAGTTGTTGAACACCGGGTACGAGAGCGAGAACGCCAGGCGACCGCTGTACACGAACGGATCATTGCCCAATCCAAAGCGCGGATCGGTGCCGCTCCCACTGCGCGAATAGCTCGCACTCAGTGACGGCAGGTAGGTGCCGCGCGCCGCTTTCCGTGATTCCGAGGCCGCATCGAGATTCGCCTGCGCCTCCAGAACCGCCGGACCGTTCCTCGCCAGCTCGGCGAGTGCGCCGCTGTCGGGCAGTGCCGCCATGTTCTCCTGTACCGAGGCTGGATCGGCGGTGACGGGCACCGGAGATCCGACCAGTCGCGTGAGCGCCGCGTCTGCAGCCTCCTTGTTGCTCTGCGCCGTGATCAACGCCAGCTGTGCGTTGCCGACCTGGATCACGCCCCGCAAGGAGTCGGATCGTGTTGCAACCCCTGCTCTGACCTTTGCCACCGATGTCCTGAACTGTTCTGCAGCCTGCGCCATTTGCTCCTGAGCCGCCTGCTCACTCTCGATCGCCGCCAGTACCGCGAAGTACTGTTGCTTGACGCTAAGAGCGACGTTGTACTTCACGGCAACGCGGTTCGCCGCGGCCGCGGCGATCTGCGACTTCGCCGTGCGCAGCGCGTAAAGTCGCTGGCCGCCATCGAACAGAGTCATGTTGAGCGAAAGGCCCGTGTTGTTCGTTGGCTGCGATGCGACCGTGACCTCCTCGCCGTTCTGATTGAGTCGCGTCTGGCCGCCGCCAAACTGGATGACGTGCCCTGCGCTGAGCGTCGCACTCGGCAGGATCGCGCCGATGGCCGAAGTTCGCGCTGCCTTACTTGTGCGCTCCGTTCCTTCTGCAGCGATGGCCTGTGGGGAATTTTGCTGAGCCATCGAGATTGCCTCCTGCAGCGAGATTCTTCGCGCGCTATCAGGAGCCTTGGTCAGTCCGGGCTGCAGGCCGGGCTGAAGAATCTGTCCGCCTGCGACGGAAGCGGCGGCAAATAAGAAGAGGGTTGAGACCAGCGAAGGCCCCAGGAATGACTGGAATCTGGGCATTTACCGAGTACCGAATCGGTTGAAAACAAAGGGCCGCACCACACCGCGGCCCTTCAATAACTACGCCCAGCCCCCTTCAGTTGCTGACGCCAGCCTTAACGGGTTACGGTTGCCAACATGCGCTGTTTGAGCACTGACAGACGTTTGCGCACCGATCCGTCCATGACGGTATCGCCGACTCGTACAATCAGGCCGCCAAGAATCGCGGGGTTCTCACTGATGTGGGGCACGACACGCTTCCCGAACAGCCGCGACAACTGGCGCGCGAGGGCGTCACGTTCCGGCTCACTCGGCGCGCGGGCGACGGTGACGTTGGCGTGCAGCCGGTTTTCGGCTTCGTCGAGCAGTATCTGGTACTCGGTGGCGATCTCCGGTATCAGCATCTGCCGGCGCTTCTGAATCACTGTGTCGATATAGCGCAGGAAGAGTCGCGGCACCTTTCGCCCGAGTGCCTTCTCCAGAATCTCGATCTTGTGCGAGGCCGACAGCTTCGGCGATTCGAGGAAGGTGCGAAGCGTGTGATCCTCGCGCATCGCGTTGGCGATG
>DASUZC010000011.1:0-19112 GCA_036377095.1 Gemmatimonadaceae bacterium | reverse complement strand
CGTTGGCGCGCAGGCTGACATCTTCGCCCAGCAGGAAGGACCGCTGGCAATGATCGTCTGCCAATGGATGCAGCAGTGTTCGGGCGTTAACGGCCGTTTCGTGGAACAGCAGGACTCGTACAGCGTCAACTCCGGGACCTTTGATCTTCCGTTCCAGGAGGTCTATTCCGCAGGCGGATTACTCAGCCTGCGGACCGTCCAAGCTGCTTCAGCAGCGGCCGGAGACAAGGTTTATCAGGGCGTCGCGCAGGTTCTCGAGGCTCTGTTGATCGGCACCACCGCGAGTATCTGGGGCAACATTCCGTATAGCGAAGCCGTTGCCAGCAATCCAACGCCGGCATTTGACGGGCAGCTGGCTGTCTACGCGGCTCTCCAGACTCTACTGGATCAAGCGATCACGAACCTTCAGGGCGCGGGGCAGGGCCCGGGTGCGGTTGATCTGTTCTACGCCGGCAACAAAGCCCAATGGGTGCAGGCGGCCAACACACTCAAGGCCAGATTTTACATGCACACAGCGGAAGTCGCTGGCGCTCCGGCGTACACCGCTGCACGCGCTGCTGCGCAGTTGGGAATCAGCTCGCCGGCGAACGACCTTCGCACCACGCACGCCACCGCAACATCGGAACGCAACATGTGGCCGCAATTCCAGAACACCTCGTTCGGTCCTGACCTCGTAGCCGGTGCGCGTCTGGTTGAGATGATGAAGGCACAGAACGACCCGAGATTACCGGAGTATTTCGGACTCGCCGAGAACGGGCAGTATGGCGGCTTCGATGTGACGACCGGCACGACACCCGGCGACGCGATTTCACCGCTGCACGGTACGCGAAACTCCGACACTTTCCGTCAACCGGTCCTTACCTGGGAAGAGAATCAGCTGATCCTGGCGGAGACCAACTTCAGGCTGGTTGGTCCAGTCGCCGCGCAACCCTACCTGAATGCGGTTCGCACGGCGCGGGGAAAGGGCATCGTCGTGGCGAGTCTGCAGACAATTATGGAGGAGAAGTACATTGCTCTGTTCCAGAACATCGAGGTATGGAACGATTGGAAGCGCACCTGCCTGCCAGCATTGACTCCCGCGCTTGGGAGAACGACAATCCCGGGACGGCTGTATTACGGGCAGACGGAAGAACAAACCAATCCCAACACGCCTCCGAGCTCGGCACAGAATCTGTTCACGGTGCGCAATCCGAACGATCCCAACCCGTGCTAATGCATTGACGCTGGACAGCAGACAGTAGGAAACGGGAGTACGTCCTAAGTGGCGCACTCCCGTTTTCGTTCAGCTTCGCAGTGACGCAGCAATGGTCTAGATATTTCGTGGAGAGTATTCGATGGAACTTCGGCACATTCTACTGCTCGTCCCGCTGTTGGCGGGCTGTTACGAGTACGAGCCGATACGGACGACGAGTTCACCTGTCGGTCAACCTGTACGTCTCACGCTCACTGATGCCGGCAGCGTCAATCTCGCAGCGGAAATAGGGCCGTCGGTTGAGGCTCTCGGCGGAAAGTTGCTGGACGATTCCGGCAATGCCTATTTGGTGGCGCTTTCCGAGAGCCGTAAACGCAACGGAATTGAGATGGACTGGCGCGGAGAGCAGGTATCCATCTCCAAATCACTTGTTGCCGACATTCAGCAACGACAGTTCTCACGGACACGCACCGGTGTTCTGAGTGCAGGCCTGGTCACCGCGCTCGTTCTGCTGGAGAGAGCCTTCTGGGGTTCGGGAGGTGTGTTCGGCGGCGGTCCCCCGGGCGGGGGTACCGGACCGAAGTGAATTCTAGTGAGAAGTCCCGCCGTCGAGACTGCTGCGGGTCCAGATCGCCACGACGCCACAGCGAGAACCGTACAGGCTCGAGTTAAACTCAGGCGGTATCTGCGCGGAACCAGTGTAAACCTCCATCGCAGCGACGTCCTCTGCCGCGACAAAGTGGTTTATCGAGATATCTCTCGCGAGAGGGAACGGACTTCCGTTGAGGTAATACGCCATCACACACGGCGAATTCGCGCCGCTGATGTTTCTTCCAGTTCGTGCCGTCGGGCTTCCTCCGCTAAGACCTCCGACGACAGTCTCGATTTGCATTCCTGGAACGCGACGCAACACGTCGGTGAGCTGGCGAGGTTGCATCACTTTGATCTCCTCGCGAGTGAAGTATCGCCCCAGGCCCCGCGCCTTCCTCTCCTCGAATCCAGCCATGCCCACGAAAAAATTCGGATCTGCGGTGACCGTTACGGTCTCGAGTGGAAGCGGTTCGAGGATAAGACTCACTTTCAACGTATCGCCGGCGACGATTTCTATCGCCATCGCGGCCGGAGTATAACCGACCATTACCACCTGTAGCTCGTGCGTGCCCGCGGGCACATTGGCAACGTCGAATGCTCCGTTCATGCGTGTCGTTGTCGTCAGGTCTGTTCCGAGTACCCTGACCCGGGCCTGCACCACCGGTACTTTGTTCGCGGCGGTGACTATCCCGCTAAGCGTTCCCCCGGATTGAGAGGCGAGGTCGGGGGCAAAAATAGCCAACGCGACAAAAAGGGCCGACAATGTGAGTCGCACAACGTCAAGCTACAGCTAATACCTGGCGCCAACAACATCCTGAGGCTCAGCGCGAAATCGTGCCAGTGTCTTTCCGACAGTTGGGTGTCAATTTTGACACCCAATTGCCCGCTCGATTGCGCAGCAGAAACAGCCAATACAAAATCCCCGTACGGTTTATTCGTCACGGAGATTTTTTCATCAGCGAAATTACTGACGCAGTCCCCGTGACTTCCGCGAGTTGAAAGATGGACCTCTACATATTCTGCGTGGTTCTCGGCGCCGCCGGCATGGCAGCGATGGCGCTCCTCGGATTCACGAGCAGTCATGGTGGAGGCCACGCGCACGACACTGCCGGCCATGAGTTCCACGGCGTCGGCGGTCACATCCATTCAGGCCCGACAGCGCACGCAGGTGGACACGCGGTCCCGCATGGACCCACTGCCGGCCATGGCGGAGCAGTCACGCACGCCGGGCACGGACACGTTCATCCCGACGGACACGCTCACACTGAAGGCTGGAAATCGCAGGCGTGGTCGTGGCTGTCGCCGCGCGTCTGGTTCAACGTGCTCGTCGGCTTCGGTGCAACCGGACTTGTCGCCGAGAGACTCCTCGGCCCGATACTGGCGCTCCCGGTTGCAATCGTCGGCGGACTCCTGTTCGAGACCGTTGTCGTGCGTCCAATCTTTAACTCGCTATTCCGATTCGAGTCCCAACCGGCGCAGACGCTCGAATCTGCAATCATGTCCCAGGGTAAAGCGGTGACAGGATTCGATGTCAACGGTAATGGATTGGTTTCTCTCGAACTGGGCGGCGAGGTTGTGCAGATTCTCGGCACGCTCACCACCGACGAACGACAGGCTGGCATCCGCGTGCGCGCCGGGGATTCAGTTCGAATCGAAGATGTAGACAGTACTCGCAATCGTTGCACAGTCTCTCGGATCGGCCTCAGCGAGAGCTGATTATTCACGGCCGTTCTTCTTCAAGGATTTTAGATGACTGAAACACTGATTATCGTCGCTGCCGTTCTCGTCGGAGTGCTCGGCGTCATTCCGCTGATCGTCTCTTCGTTCCTGCGCAACGTCGACGCTGGCACAATCAGGATGGTGAGCTGGCTGCAGGGCAGCACCATCATCTATCGGGGTCCCGGCAAATCGAAAGAAGTGCCGCTCCTCACCACCGGCACGACGCTGTCGAGCAAAGCGATCAACGTCGACCTCGACATCACCGACCAGACTGCAGATCTCGATCGCAACGGCACCCCGCAGCCGATCAAGGTTCGGATTCTGGCCAGCGCGATCGTATCCGTCGGCGATACGGACACAATGATCAAGACGGCCGCCAACAGGTTTTTCTCGAAGGACGGAGCCGATCAGGAGAACATCCTGATCGACCTGCTCTCCAGCTCGGCGCGTCGCGCCATTAACCTGCTGACACACGACCAGCTCTTTTCGGCGAAGTCGGCGCCGCAGATAACTTCGGGCGGAATGCGTCCCGAGCTTACGGCGGGGAGCGGTTCTCGCACCGCGCTGCAGGCGGCAGTGGATGACTCGACCTCGATAACACGGGGAGCAGCAGCCGCCGCGCTACAGGCGGTCGAAGATGACGACGATCCTTTGGCGGTGATCATCCGCAAGGCGTGCTCGAGGGAGCTCACCGACCTCGGTCTCACTTTCAACTCGCTCAACATCAAGGTCGTGCAGTCGGAAGTAGCGGAGTCGCGGCGCAGACAGTCGGCGGCGGAAGCGCAGGCGAACGCCGACATCGTTACCGCGCAGCAGGCGCGTCGCGCCAAGGACGCTCAGCTCGAGGCCGAGCGCGTTATCTCGGATAAGCAGCGTGAGCTGGAGCAAACAAAGGCGGCCAACGCCGCACTTATAGCCGAGGCCGAGGCGAAGAAGCAGACGGCCTTGGGAATTCAGAGAGTCGCAGAGCTGGAGGCGACGCAGATCGCACAGGCAAAGGCGGATGCCGAAAAACTCAGGATCGAAGCGGAAGCGCGTGCGCGAGCCGAGGCAATTCGCATCACCACAGTCGCGCAGGCAAACGCCGAGAGCATTCAGAAAGTGAATGAAGCGATCAAGGCAGGTGGTGAGAGTTACTTCCGCTACCGTCAGATCGAGATGATTCCCGACATCGCACCCGTGATCGCCGATGCGTTGTCGAAGGCGAGGCTAGTCACGATTTCCGGCGACGGTGCCGGTGGTGGCGCGGCGGATTCGGTGACGAACAACATCACCAGTGTTATTCAGACAGTGCTAGCCGCGCAGCTCGTTTCGAATAGCGGCATGCTGCAGTCGACTGACTCACGCGATCGTGAAAGTACTCGCGACGTCGAAACCGCCCGCGAAAACGGACGCGAGGCACCAGCGGTAAAGGCGCCGGGCGCCCCGGCACAGCACCCGGCGTCGACTGTGAGAACTGGTTCGAGATAGCGGGATATCTCATGGCGTAATGCCAGAGGTCTTGCAGAATTCAGGGCCCGGAGGCGGTCAGCCGCCTCCGGGCCTTTGTTCTAAGTTGTTCCGTTTCAGTGGCTTATAACTACGGCTGAGCTTTGGCCTCAGCCCTGCCTTTCACCGCCCCACCAGCGTGGCCGTCGCCGCGCCTTTCAACCGTCAATCACGTGGTCGTGGGGTCAACATGGAAAACCGTTCCTTTAGCTTCATCACTTACGCCGGGATTTTTATCCTGGCAGTGGGGTGCAGCGGCGACAATCCGGCGGCGCCGGGCTCGCCGAATCTGGCCAATCAGAATGCTCCCGTCAGCAACGCAGTCAAATCCGAAATCGCAGCGGCGGCCGGAAATGCGATTGCCAGCAATCTCGAAGACCTGATTCGGAATCAGGTGGCAGCGGTCGGATCCTTTGCCGTGTCCTCGCCATCGTCGGCTTCATTTGAGGGGGACGCGCCGGCGCCTGCGCCGTCGAATCCGCCGGCGGGCGAGCCTGAGCACCCTGATTCGAATCCGCCAGCAAGTGAGCCCGAGCATCCTGATTCGAATCCGCCGGCAAGCGAGCCAGCGCATCCCGATTCGAGCGCACCGGCAAGCGAGCCGCCACCGCCACCGGCTCCGGCAGTCTCCGAGTCATGCAGTTTCGATGCGGCCGCTCTGATCTATAGTTGCATCAGAGTTGGCGACAACAAGCGACTCGTGAAGTCATATCAGTTTCTCGATGCGTCGGGCAAGCCGATGGAGAGATTCGTGAAGGGCGTCACCGAGTCGATTCACTTCCTTCTGAAGTCGGACGGAAGCGAATCGGGCGACAACATCAGCGGCGTCAGTCATTCGCAGCGCGACGTTGTCGAGAGCGGATTTCTTGGCCCGAATCGCGTCTACAATGGATTCGGAGTCAGCGCGGATACGAGCTCACACAAAGAGGAGCTCGTCAACCGGAAGTACAGCGGTCTCGCGGTAGACACTTTGAAGGCAGTCACCTTTGTCGATCAGCGCGCCGAGCATCCGTATCCGCTCTCGGGTGTGGCGATCCGGGTTGTCGATTACACCGTGGTTTCGAGCGGCACTCAACTCGAGACGACAACCGTCCACAAGCGCCTGGTGGTAACGTTCAACGGCAGTGCGGACGTTCCGATCTCGCTTGGCGATTACAGCTGCGTGCTGCACCTCGACACGCACAAAGTCGACGGGTGTAAGTAGGAGGGTTGGAAAGGGAACGGGGTGTGGCGAGATCTGGCGCCACACCCCGTTTTCGTTTTCGCGTCACTCCTACGATCGCAACTTGCTATCGGGAGCAACGCCCTATCGCGCATTTGTGGTTGTGATCACGATGGCACCGGCGATAGGATCCGATCCCGGGTTTCGCAGTACCATCGCCGCGCGCGTAGCGTCGTAGTAGCGCAAAGATTCGACGCCGCTCGTACTCACAGTGCGCAGCGCCTGGATGTCGCCAAGCCGGACTTCGTCGAGATAAACGGCAATCACCTGGCTGCGAGTGTTGTCCCGGATCGATCCCGTCTGCGTACGTAGCCACTGGGGGCGCAGGCGGTTGATGAGGTCGTAGACGTTGGCGACAGGTGTCGAGGATACTTCGATGCTGGTGATGTAGTCTGGCGCTGCCTCACGTGTCGTTACGCGAGTGTTCGCCGTCCCCGACGGTGTGCTCGCACACGCGGAAAGGAACGCAGCTGCAATTACGAAATAAGCCCTTGCCATTAGCATCTCTCCGAATGTTGTCGTGTTTCTGAATGTTGTCGTGTTTCTATAGTATGACGCACGAGTTGCCCGAGTTTGCCACTTTCGCACTTTGGGTTCTTACCTAATGTTCGTAGCGGCAGGCGGAGGGTCAATGGGTGCTCGGAGGCTCGGCAATCGGTTTTATTCGCTGCGGTTGATTGCGGCGTGCGGGCAGCTGCTGCTTCCGATTCCCGTAATGGCGCAGAATTCCGGCGTCGTGTCGGGAGTCGTGACGGACAGCACGGGTGCTCCAGTGTTTGGCGCCGAGATAAGCATGACGGGTGTCGCGTCCCGCGCGCTGACGGACGAGAGTGGCGCATTCCACTTTGGCGACGTCCCGGTCGGCGCCGCGACTATATCCGTGCGTCGCATGGGATTCGCGCCGTATGCGATGCCTGTGTCGATAACTGCAAACACTCGCATCGAAAACTTGCATGTGACACTTTCCCCGCTTGCAACGGTGCTGACTCCTGTGCTCGTCGGCTCACATCGAGTGGAGTATACTGGTCGACTGGCAGGCTACTACCAACGCCTGGAAAAACACAACGGCGGATACTTCATCACGCGCGACCAGATCGATCGCGAGAATCCGCGCATGCTATCCCAGCTTCTTCTTCATGTCCCGGGGGTCACACCCTTCAAGGGACGAGCGGGGAGTCAAGGCATCAGAATGCGTGGCCGTCTTTGCTGGCCACTGGTCTGGATTGACGGGACGCCGATGCCGGCAGGAGACGTGGACCTCGATGCCTTTGCTCCACAGACCATTCACGGTATCGAGCTTTATCTGGGCTCGACGACAGCGCCGGCGCGGTTCATCCTTGGCCGTGCAGACAATAGTTGCGGCACGATCGTGCTTTGGTCACGCGGGCCGGACACCGATCCGATCACTTCCTTCCGCAGATCGTCGGTGGATCTGGATTCTCTTATCCAGGCGCTGGCGATCTTCACCGCTGACCAGGTAGACGCCCCCGCCGAGCCAGTACAGCCTAACCTGCCCGTGGGCTACCCGCAGTCATTGTACGCCGCAGGTGTAGACGGAAGCGTTATCGCGGAATTTGTAGTAGACGAAAAGGGTCAGGTCGAGCAAGAGACATTCGGGATTGTCGCATCGTCAAATCCACTTTTCAGCGAAGCGGTGAGGGACGCCGTCCTGCACACGCTGTTCACGCCGGCCAGACGAAAGGGTGCACCCGTGCGACAACTGGTGCAGCAACCCTTCAGATTTGTAGCGAGGCGGGGGTGATTATCCCCGGTTAGTGGCGCCAGAGCAGGGCCCGGAATTCGCACCAGGCCAGCTTGCTCTTGCGAAGCTGTGTAACTGTCACATATTCATGCGCTTGAGCATTCCAGAGCTTCCGGCGAGGGAGGCTGCTGGCGTGCTCCCTTATTGGTTGCGGATTCGCCATCGTCGTGAGGTGTGGGGAACGCCTCACTGATTTTCTAGCCTTAGTGCTTTCTATCGATCTCCACCCGCGTCGTTAGAGGAGGGCAAAGTCCCGCGCCGGAAGCAGCCATCTTTCTGATGGTCGCATCCGCCTGTTCCTGAGCCGCGCGTCCAAGCGTGGTAACCCGTTCAAAAAAACGCAATCAAATGAGGTCCGCATGACGAGGCTAGTCCGTCCTACCTGGTCACTCTGCACGATGTTGGCGCTTGCCGTCTTTGGTCCGACTGTGGCGCGCGCGCAGGCAGTTCTCTCCGGTCACGTCTCCGGTGAGCAGGGCCAAGCTGTTTCAGGAGCGAGTGTTCAGATCAATGAATTGAACATCGCGGTTCCTGTAGACGCTTCAGGCAATTTCACAATCACCGTTCCCGAAGCACGGGTTAACGGTCAAACTGTCGTCGTCCGCACCCGCGCAATCGGCTACAAGCCGGACTCGCGCACGGTGTTGCTCCAGGCCGGACGCCAGACGCTCACCTTCACGCTTGCGCGCGACGTCACTCAGCTGAGCGAAGTCGTCGTCACAGGCGTAGCCGTCGCCACGCAGCAGGTAAAGCTTCCCTTTACCGTCAACCGACTTGACAGCGCATCGATGCCTGTAACGGGAACTAATCCCATTACGCAGTTGCAAGGCAAGATTCCGGGCGCCACCGTCGTTTCTGCTTCAGGGAGACCAGGTTCGGCGCCCGCGATCGTTTTGCGCGGTCCGGTGTCACTCAACGCGACAGGTCGCAGCCAGCAGCCGCTCTATCTCATAGACGGAGTTCCGCTGCTCAACCAGCAGGTCCAGGCGGGAACTTTCGCGCCCGCGCCGAGTGGTGGACTGCCTGACATCAACCCTGCTGACATCGAGAACATCGAGATTCTGAAAGGCGCTGCAGCTGCTTCGCTGTACGGCGCCCGCGCCGGAGCTGGTGTCATCAACATCACCACGAAGAGCGGCAAGAACGCCGCAGCGGGGGTCCGCTTCGGTGTTCGTACCGAGGTCGGTGGCGGTAACGTCGAGAAGGCATTCCCGCTGGCGACAAAGACCGCGCTCTTCCTCGATCCATCGGGTCAGTTTTTCTGCACCCGAGAGAGCGTTGGCGGATCACCGTGCGCTCGTTACATCGACTGGGACCGTGAAGTCGCCCGTATCAACAACAATGGACAGGATTTCTCGGGTAGCCCTCAGCCCTTCGCAGGTGAAGCTGATTTCGCGGTTCCACCTGGTTATGACCAGCTGACCAGCCAGTTCATGACGACGCCCTGGCCGAAGCTCCGCGATCCTGTGGCCGCGATGATTACCCCGGGCATGTTCGCCAACACCAACATTGATATGCGCGCCAGGGTTAACAACACCGGCGTGTATGCGAGCTACGGGAATCTGGTGCAGGAAGGCGCGGTTCAATTTACGGGTGGGTTTCTAAGGAACTCCGTTCGCCTAAACGTAGATCAGCGCTTCAGCGATCGGATTAGCGCAAACATCAATAGCTTCTATAGCCAGGCGCGAGACAATTCCGCCAATATCGATCTCGAAGGCGCCGGATCCGGAAGTCCGTTCTTCAACATCACACGCGCTCCCTGGATGGCTGACCTCGAGGCCCGCGACGCTCTCGGCCGAATCGTCGTTCGCCACAACCCGCTGGCGCAGGGTGAGCAGAACCGCAATCCGCTCTACCTTACCCTGTACCAACCGCGCAGCGACAAGAGCACGCGGTTCGTGGGTGGCGGCAGCGTCCGCTACACGCCGATGGATTGGCTGAATCTCGATGCGAACATTGGATATGATCGTTCAACGGGATCCGCGTTCGAGATGCGTGATCGCGGCTGGCGCACAACGCTTCCCGACCCGGCAAACGCAGTCGGGTATGTCTACATTCCGGCTTCCGACAATCAGCAGCTGACCACGAGTGCCAGCGCAGCGGCAAGCAAGACCTTGTTCGGCGATCTGATCGCCACGTTTACATCGCGGTATGTCTACAGCGAGCAGTCGCTGACGAACCAGGATGAGTACGCCGAGGACGTAGTCGTTCCCGGCCTCTCGACGATCACGGCGACCACGAAGAACTACGCCGTAACGTCCTCGAAGCAGGAAATCCGTGACATGGGCTTCTTCTTCGGTGGAGATTTCGATTTCAAAGACCGCTACATCCTGAACGGGCTTATCCGTCGTGACGGAAGCTCGCTGTTCGGAGCGGGAAACCGCTGGGCTACGTTCGGCCGCATCGCGGGCGCGTGGATCGCGTCACGTGAGCCCTGGTGGCCGGCACCTGACGCGCTCAGCCTGTTCAAGCTTCGCGCTTCGCAGGGTTCCACCGGTCAGCGTCCGCGGTTCAATGCCCAGTACGAAACGTTCACCATTGGTACGTCCACCAGCGCTACGAATCCGGGTGTGGGAACACTCAACCCATCGCAGCTCGGTAACCGCCAGCTAAAACCCGAGGTCAATCGCGAGCTCGAAGTCGGCGGCGACATGGAATTCTTCCACAGACTGGTGGCGAATCTTTCGTACTCGAGAGCTCGCATCGACGATCAGATTCTTCCCGTGAAGGTGCCGTCGGCTTCTGGTTTCTCGAGCCGTTGGCTGAATGCGGGTGAGCTGACTAACAAGACCGTTGAAGCGACGTTCACAATGCCGATCATTCAGCGGGCCACCTTCAACTGGACGACGCGTCTCATTTACGACCGTACCCAGTCGAAGATCACGCGTCTGGATGTGCCGCCGTTCACCGGCGACATCACGGCTGGCAACACGTTCACGGTATTTAAGTTCCGCGAGGGTGAGACCGTCGGAACAATGTACGGCGTGGACTTCGTGAGAAACTGCTCACAGTTGCCGACGGGTTTTTCAACGCAGTGCTCGATGAACGGGGGCGACCTCAACTCTGCGTTCCGTCCGAACGATCAGGGCTACATCGTCTGGGTTGGGCAGGGCAATTCGCTCGGAGATGGCATTACCCGCAATCTCTGGCGCTCGCGCCTCGACCTCGGACAAGGTCCTTGGGGCAACAGAACGAACTGGGGAATGCCAATCGCTCTTCGTGATTCAACTGGCGCAATCGCCAACGTTCCAGTAGGGAACGCACTTCCGAAGTATCACTGGGGCCTTTCGCAGACGGTGGATTGGCGCCGCCTGAACTTCTACGGTTTGCTGGATGCAGCAAAAGGTCTGAAGCTGTTCAACGTCCAGCGTGCCTGGTCGCTCGGTGACCTGCAGGTTAGCGACGTCGATCAATTCGGCGCTTCTGTCGAGAAGGCAAAGCCGATCGGTTACTACTGGCGTCAGGGACCATCGCAGTCACCCACAGCGGGCAGTACGGCAGGCGTCGGTGGCTTCTATGACGTTCTGGGTCCGAACACCTTCAACACCGAAGACGCCAGCTACGTGAAGCTCCGTGAGGCATCGGTCACCTACAACATTGGGGAGATCGGTGGTCGCGGTGACTGGAAGCTCGGATTCGTTGGCAGAAACCTGAAGACGTGGACCAAGTTCCACGGCTTCGATCCGGAATCCGGAAACACCACTGGACCGCTCAACTCTGCCGCGCTCACAGGTGTGGCCGGGTACCGCTATCCGAAGATGCGGACGTACACGGTCCAGCTCTCGACCTCTTTCTAGCAAGCGATTTCAGATTCGAGCGGAGTGACACCCAACCGGGTGTCACTCCGCGTCACCCCTTAATAGTGCCCGAGTGAGGTATTAATGCTTTCAAGACTAGGTACGAGACTGGCTCCGCTGTGCGCGCTCTTGTTGTTGACGACCCTGAGCGCGTGTCGAAAGGATCCCCTCGATGTTCTCAACACCGATCAACCGGGGACTCCGCGAACGCCAGCGGAGGCCGAGACGTTCATTTCGAAATTGATGCTTCAGGAGTGGAACGGAAACCAGGGCGCCACCGGCAACGTCGGCGTGCAGATGGCAGTGATGTCGCTGGAGTCGTACTCAGCGCTCGCAAACTTTGGTATGGGCGCGCGCAGCACGATACCGCGCGGTACGATTGCGAACTCTCTGGGAAATTCTTCGCAGACAGAGAACTTCCGCGATTTCGATTTCTTCACGCGGAACGGTCGCCTCGCAGAGAATCTGATCAAACAGCTGCAGGAGTTCATTGCAGCCGGACAGACGACGGGGACGGCGGGAACAGACACGCGTGATCTGTCCTTCGCATATTACAACCTCGCATACGCCGGCGCGTCGAATGCGTTGATGTATGATTCCGCGACCATTTTTACGACGGAACTCGGGCAGACCGATGTGCCGCCGCTGGTCAAGTCCGCGGATGTCATGGCTGCAGCGTTGCAGCAGTTTGACTCGGCGCTCAAATATGCGACCGGAATGGCCGCGATTCCCGGAGGCTGGACCTCTGGGCCGTCCATCGACCAGGCGAGGTGGATCCAGATAATCCGTTCGCACAAGGCGCGCTTCCGCGCGGGCGTGGCGAGAACCCCGACCGAGCGCGCCGCGGTCGACTGGGCCCGGGTCGAGGCGGATGCAGCGGCGGGCATCACCACCGACTTCGTCAACAACACTGATCCGAACACCTGGTTCACCGGCTGGCGCAATCAGTTCGCGGTCGGAACCACCTGGAGCCAGATGACGCCGATGCTGCTTGGCATGGGCGATACGTCTCATCTCGGAGATCCGCTTGGCTCCTACGCCGACTGGGTCAAGCAATCCCTGGCGACCAAGACCCGTTTCCTGATGCGCACTCCGGATCGCCGGTGGCCTTCGGGGGACACCGAAACAGCCCAGGAAGCGATGACTGGAACCAGCCGCCAAGGTCCACCGAGTGGATGTGCGGCAAGTGTTCCATCTGATCGTTGCGCGATACTGTATTTCCGCAACCGTCTCGCCGGCGAGGAAAGCCCGGGCGGTGACCCGTTCGGCAACTGGCTCTACGATAATTGGCGGTTCTGGTTCATTCGCTTCAATGCCGGCGTTGGGCCAGTAGTCGAAATGTCGGTCGCCGAAAACGATCTTCTCAGAGCGGAAGCATTAATACGTCTCGGCAGAATCGTTGAAGCAGGTCCGCTAATCGACAAGACGCGCGTTCGCGCCGGGCTTCCGCCTGTAACAGGAATCGCTGATCTGACGACGACGGTACCGGGCGGCAGTGCCTGCGTGCCGCGTGTGCCTGTTCCGCCGGCGAACACTTCAACGACTACTCTCGTTTGCGGCAACATTTTCGAAGCGTTGAAGTGGGAGAAGCGCAACGAGACCGCATTCACGGGATACGGCCAATTCTATTTCGATAATCGCGGGTGGGGCGATCTTCCCCAGGGAACGGTCACCGAGTGGCCGGTTCCGTGGCAAGAGTTGTCTGCGCGCAATAACGTGAACTTCTATACGACCTCGAACTCGAGACAGGGTCCGAGTACGTACGGATTCTAGGAGAAGCGAAGTTGCTGGGCCGCAGCAAGGGGCGCGAGTGTGCCTTATCGGCACGCTTGCCGCTCCGACGGTTTGTGAGAGCGGCAGGTGGTTGCCTGTTGGCGTTCCTGATGGGCGTCAGCTCGGGCTGCTATGTATACCCGCCGGTAGTCACAACACCGTCACCAGGAGCTGAGCTTCGCCTCGATCTCAACGATCGTGGACGCGCCGCTCTCGGAACGCTGGTTGGTCCAGCGGCAATGAACGTTGAAGGAGTTTTAAAGAGTCCGCCCGACACGGCGTATGTTCTTGGAGTGACGTCGGTAACATATCTGCGCGGGTCGGCTAACAGATGGAGCGGTGAGCCGCTGACGGTGTCAAAGGAGTACGTCGCAAACACCACTCAGCGAACGTTTTCGAAGACAAGAACGTGGTTGACCGTCGCTGCTGCGGCTGCGGGTGCCATAGCACTGGCGACGTCGGTCGGGCTTGGCGGTGGAGGCAATCCTCCCGGTGAAGGTGGAGGAGGTGGTGGCGGAGGCACGTCGTTCCGGGGAATTCCCATCGGCATCATCGGCGGACATTAGGCAAATCAAATTGTTGAAGTCTCTTTTCCCATACGTTTTTCGAGGAGCTCTGCTAATGCGTCTGAATCGGTTCATAATCCCAGGCCTGTGTGTCGCGGTCCTGTTTGGTTGCGGCAAGGACACGACAGCCGTCGACACGCCACCGCCGAATGCTACCGTGCGGTATATCAACGCGCTCAACGATACCGGGTCCGTCGATATTGCCATGATCGACCAGACTCAATGGTCAGCCTACGCCAAACCGCTTGCCTTCCGCGCGGGCTCGGCGTATCAGGTGGTCGACGCAACGCATCCGCGCCACATTCGCGTTTTTCCGACGAGCACCAATGCAGCGGTGACTTCGCAGATCATTGACGACGAGACCCTTACCTTTACGCCGGGGACTCGTGTGACATTGCTGCTAACCGGAAGCGCGCGAGCCAACACTGCGCATTTCGTCGCGATCAGCGATGACATTGCCCCGCCACCCGCCGGTCAGATTGCCATTCGCGCAGTTAACGCCAGCACTGGCGCTATAGACGCCTATGTCGTTCCTCGTACGTCAACCGCCATTACGGGGGCGCCGACTTTCACAAATGTCGCTCCACTCACTGCATCGGCGTATTTCGCCCGCGCGGTGATTCCCTCGAATGCCACCGGCGCTGCAACCGATACGGTCGCGGTGCGTGCAACGCCAGCCGGCACCACGACAGTCGCCGCATCTGCGCAGGGACCGGCCGCGCCGGCGTCGCCGCCCGGTGACGTCTTCGCTGCAGCGGGAGTGAACTCACAGTACACCAAGTTCTCTGTGTATTTCTTTCCCGCCGGAGTTCCGGGAAGTCCGCAGAACGCCGTCGCGAACCCAAGCCTAGTCTGGTTCGCTGATCGCAATCCCTGTGACGCCGGTATCACATGCTGACGTAGTCGTTCCGCCAACACACTGTTAAAGGACCACCCGTCCTCGAAGCGCGTCGCCGGAGCAACTCCGGCGGCGCGCTTTTGACTTGCGGGACCAGAATCGGGATTTGCGCACGGCATGCTTCGGCAGAATGTTAGGTGGCCATGAACCGCATCCTTTGGCTCGTTACGGCCATCGCAATCCTGTTGGCCGCAATCATTCTCATCGTGCGCGCGCGGGCATCCAGAATTGCGCTGCGCGCCGTCCGCCGCTCCGGTGCGCGAATCGATCGGTTCAAGCTCACCAGAAAGTCTTTTATACGAGACACCCTGCTCGCTGATCCCGCGATCGCCGAGGCGGTTGCGGCCCACGCGACCGAGTCTGCTGTCACGGAGGAGCAGACCTGGAAACGCGTCGACGCCTACATCGACGAGATCGTTCCGTTCTTCAACATCCTTACCTACTACAAGCTCGGGCTCGTGGTCAGCCGCGCACTGCTCGATTTCTTCTACAAAATCTCAGCCGAGTACGCGGGGAGAGAGTCACAGCTGCCCAAGGACTCGATCGTGATTTATCTGATGAATCATCGGTCGAACGCCGACTACGTCCTCGTCGGCTACGTTTTGTCGGGTCAGGTGGCGATCTCCTACGCCGTTGGGGAGTGGGCCCGTGCGTTTCCCCTCGAGTACATCTTCAAGTCCTTCGGCGCGTACTTCATCCGTCGTAAGTATCGCGAGAAGCTGTATCACACCGTTCTGGAGCAATATGTCCAGCTGATCACGCGCAATGGAGTGACACAGGGGATCTTCCTCGAGGGTGGGCTGAGTCGAGATGGGAAGCTGGGCAACGCGAAGATCGGACTGCTCGATTACGTCATCGGCGTGGCACGTGATCGACAGCTCACCGACAGACTTTATGTCGTCCCTGTTGCCGTGAACTACGACCGAGTGCTCGAGGATCGATCGCTGTTACGCGAGCTGGATGCGCGAGAAGGAAGAGCACGTCCGCCGCTGCTGGTACAGCTGGGAGAAGTTGCGCGTTATGTGTGGTGGAATCTGGTGCGCCTCGTTTCGCGCCGATGGAAACGATACGGACGCGCGGCAGTAGTGATCGGGGAACCGATCCCGCTTGGCCCGTGGCTGCGTGACCAGCACAAGGCAACGGAGGACTTCTTCAGCATCGAGAAATCGCGGCGCCTGGCGAGCGTGCAATCACTCGCCGACTCGGTGCTCGGCGCGATCGCGCAGATAATTCCGGTGACGCCGGTGCCGCTGGCGTGCGCGGCAATCCAGAGCTTCGACGGTGACTTCATTCCTCACGATCTGCTTATCGAACGCATGCGCGAGATGCGCGATGTACTGCATGAGCTGAACGCGCGGGTCATTCATCGAGACGGCACCGTTGAGGAGATTTTCGATCGCGCGTGGAAGATGCTCAGCATGCGGAGAATCCTCGTCCGGTCCGGCAACGGCTACTCTGTATTGCCGGCCAATCGTCCACTCGTGAGCTACTATGCGAACAGCATCAGCCATTTGCTGGGTGCCTTCGCTCAGGGGGTGAGCGAACGCGATCGCCTGCCCGCAGTCGCCGCCGGTGCGATAAGGTTCGTCTAAGCGGCCTTCTCTTAAGCGGCCTTCTCTATAGTAGTAGCCCGAGGGAAGCCGCGACAACAAACTCATTCGCCGTACGATACATGACACTCGCCTGACTTTTACAATGTTTCCGGTGTCAAATCCTTTGTTGACTCTGGCGTTACACTAGTTTTCTTTTCGAGACAGTAGCAAAAGCACTTCCGGACCTTCACTGCGCTTCGGCCTCCCGTCCTGCCGAATCACGCCGCCTGGAGGAACCGGCATCGCGCGCGACCAATCGAACTCACATCCGGATGTGCGACATCTGCCTTCGTGAGAAGGCAACACCATGCACCATGGTCTGGTGCACAAAACAGGAGAAGCCAGCGGTATGAGGAAATTCTTTTTGTCCGTCATCGGCTTCGCCGCCCTGACGGCAACGACTGCTTTCGCGCAGGATGGTGCGAGAGTGTCGGGCCGAGTTGTCGGCGAAACGGGTGCGCCTCTCGTCGGAGCATCCGTGTTCATACCAGGTATGAGCCTTGGTAGTACTACAGCGGACGATGGGTCGTACAGCTTCGTAGTACCAGCGAGCAGAGCAAACGGTCAGACGGCAACGTTGACCGCGCGCATACTCGGCTACACGCCGACGTCGGTGCAAGTCGCATTGACATCGGGCGCGAACATCACGCAGAACTTCACGCTCACGGCGAATCCGCTGCACCTCGGCGAAGTCGTCATCACCGGCGCGGGCACCAGTACGACCCGCGAGCGTCTGACGACGACGATCAACTCGGTCGATACGTCTATGCTGAAGAGAGCATCAGCGCCGCAGAACGTCGTCAGCGCGTTGGCCGGTAAAGCGCCCAACGTCGAAGTCCGCACTCAGTCGGGCGAGCCGGGCACCTCTGCATCGATCAAGATTCGCGGCAACGCGTCGCTCACCGGCACCAACCAGCCGCTATTCGTCGTCGACGGTCAGCCTATCGACAACCAGACGAATTCGACCGATCAGGGTCCGAGCGACTTCACTGGTACGGGTGGAACGGTCACGCAGAATCGCGCGGCTGATATCAACCCGAACGATATCGAGTCGATCGACATCCTGAAGGGATCGGCAGCGGCGGCGATCTATGGCGCCCGCGCTGCTAACGGCGTCGTCCTGATCACAACCAAGCGTGGACGCCAGGGTCCGACCCGCATTACCTACAGCTCCACGGAGACGTGGGATAGGGTCGATCCGAAAGACATCCTGCAGCGGCAATTCGGTCAGGGTTCAGCGCTGAACGCCACCGGAACCCCGACGGCGCCGGTTTGCGGCGGTTTCGACTGCGCGCTCGACCGTCGTTCGTGGGGACCCGCAATCGCCGCGGGTACGCCTGTGTACAACCACCTCGACGAGATCTTCGATACCGGCATCACCGCCGACAACAATCTCGCCATTTCCGGGGGCAACGATCGGACGACGTTCTACGCGTCAGGGGGTCTCACCGCCCAGAACGGCTACATCGTCGGCCCGAACAACAAGTACAACCGCGGCACCGTTCGTTTGAAGGCGTCGCACCAGGTCAACTCAAAGCTGAACATCGGTGGCAACTTCAATTTCATCGATACGCGCGGTAACTACGTGCAGAAGGGATCGAATGTCTCCGGTCTCTTCCTCGGTTCGCTGCGTACGCCACCCAACTACAACAACAAGGACTACCTGACGGCGAGCGGACTACAGCGTCCGTACCGCTTCCCGAACCCATCGAGCTCTGATGCGTTCATCGGTCGCGCGTACTACGACAATCCGTTCTTCGTCCTGAACAGCCCGGGTAACCGCTCGGAGCTTGGACGCTCGATCGCGAACGTCAACCTCGATTACAACCCGACCGACTGGCTGCGCGTGCAGTACACGCTCGGCGGCGATTACTACAATGACTGGCGCATTGAGGCACTTCCGCTGACTTCGGCGGGCGATGCGAATGGTCGTGTAGTGCGTCTCGATCTCAACAACCTCGAGATCGATCACAACCTGATCGCGACGGCAAAGTACGATCTCAACCCGAACATTCAGACGACGTTCTCGGTCGGTCAGAACCTCAACTCGCGTCGCTTCCGCGACATCTACACTGCCGGCGAGCAGCTCATCGCCCCGGCGCCGCTGTCATTGAACAACACGGTTTCGGTCCAGGGAACGGAGTTCCGTTCGCTGCGCCACGTCGAGGCTTATTTCGGACAGTTCGAGACGAATCTGTACGATCAGCTGATCATCAACCTCGGCTTGCGCAACGACGGATTCTCGACGTTCGGCGAGTCGAAGCGGCGCAACAATTTCCCGAAGGCGTCAGCAGCGTGGATTTTCTCACGGCTTCTCAATGGCGACAACAACACCGGGCTGCTGTCGTTCGGCAAGCTTCGCGTTGCCTACGGAGAAACGGGTAAGGAGCCACCTGTGTATGGTGCGATCACTGCCCTCAGCTCCACCGCACTGTTCGGTAGCCCCGGATATGGTGATGCCATCACTTCGAAGTTCGGTAACGGCGGTCTCGTCACCGGACCAGTGCTTGGC
>DASUZC010000010.1:0-10788 GCA_036377095.1 Gemmatimonadaceae bacterium | reverse complement strand
AATGCTCACCGTGTTCTTTTTCGCCCGCCTCTGGCGACGCGCCAACGTCATGACCGACGTCGAGTTCGCGGAGATCCGCTACAGCGGTAAGCCGGCCGCCGCGCTGCGCGGCTTCCGCGCCCTCTACCTCGCCCTCCCCATCAATCTCATCATCCTCGGTTGGGTGACGCGGGCGATGATCAAGATCCTCACCATCTCGCTCGGGTTGCACGACGTCAGGTTCCTGGGAATGAACATTTCCGGCGAGGTGCTCGCTGTCGGAATCTGTTTCGTCATCACGGTCGCCTATTCCGCCGGCGCCGGCATGTGGGCCGTCCTCTGGACCGACCTCGTTCAGTTCGTGATCAAGATGACGGCGGTGATCATTCTCGCCGTTTACGCGGTGCGCGCCGTCGGTGGCATGGACGCCCTGAAGTCAGGACTCAGCACCCACTTCGGCGATGCAAACGCCGCGTTGTCGGTGTTGCCGATTCGCGTCACTGAGAGCGGTGGGATAGAAGCATACCCGTGGATGCCCCTGCTGGCACTCTTCGTTTTCCTGTCCGTTCAATGGTGGGCGGCGTGGTATCCCGGCGCCGAACCGGGTGGCGGTGGCTACGTCGCGCAAAGAATCTTCTCGTCGAAGACGGAGAAAGACGGCGTGCTCGCGACTCTATTCTTCAACGTCGCGCACTACGCCTTAAGACCGTGGCCGTGGATTATCACCGGACTCGCCACCGTTATTCTCTACCCCGCCGGCATCGGACCAAGTCACGATCACGAGGCGGCGTACGTGCAGGCTTTCGTTGATCTGCTGCCGACGCCCTGGCGCGGCTTCATGATGGCCGGGTTCGCCGCGGCCTACATGTCGACCGTCGGCACCCAGCTCAATTGGGGCGCGTCGTACCTGGTGAACGATTTCTACAAGCGGTTCGTCAACAAGACCGCTACGGAGAAGCACTACGTGACGGTCTCGCGCCTGGCAACGGTGCTGCTGTTCCTTCTGTCGGCATTGGTGACGATGCAGCTGCAGACCATAGAAGGCGCCTGGAAATTCCTGCTCGCACTTGGATCGGGCACCGGACTGGTGCTGATTCTCCGCTGGTACTGGTGGCGGATCAATGCCTGGAGCGAGATCAGCGCGATGACGGCTTCATTCGTGATTTCGCTATTGGCGATCACGCTGATCAAGCCCCGTTTCCCGGACGGCGATCTGAGGGCTGATGCGGTTGTAATGCTCGTTACCGTAGCCCTGAGTACGATCGTCTGGGTAGGGGTGACCTTCGCGACCGCACCCGAGCCGGAGGCAACGCTACAGAGCTTCTACCGGCGTGTTCGGCCGGGAGGGCCGGGCTGGGCCCGCATTTCCCAAGGCCTCGGTTACGGGCGCGAGACCATTCCCGGCGGTGCGCTGGCGTGGACCAACTGGATCGCCGGTATCGTCGCAGTGTATTCAACGTTGTTCGGCATCGGCAAGTTGATACTGGGCGATATAGGCGCGGGTTTGGTGATGTTGGCGATTGCGGTGATAGCGTTTGCGTGGATTGCGCGATCGTTCCGGGAGGAGGAGCGTGCGACAACACTACCCGCTCTCAGTGAAGTAGCCTAAATTTCGGTGGTACCGGAGGATAAATGTCAGTTTCGTCACAGCCAGAAATCGATCTCGTCATCACGCCCGGCGCGGGCGTCGAGGTCAAGAAGTTTATGGACGCCGAGGGTGTCACCGTCGAGCAGGGTGGCTTGCGCGTCAGCGTTCAGCCCGGTGGCTGCAGCGGCTTCAAATACAGCCTCGTCATCGAAGACCAGGCAGCAGAGGACGACGTCGTGCTTCCCAACGATGGCTTCAAGGTCTTTGTGGATCCGTTCTCCGCGCAGTACCTGAACGGCGTCACGATCGACTACGTGTCCTCAATGCAGGGCTCAGGATTCACCTTCAAGAATCCCAATGCGACTGGAGGCTGCGGCTGCGGAAGCTCATTCTCTGCCTAGAGCTTTCGTCAGTAAGTACTTCAATTCGAGGGCGGTGAAATGAGGACCCATTTCACCGCCCTCGATTTTATTGTGCTCGTCACGTATCTCATCGCGACGACGCTCCTCGGCGTCTGGCTGGGCCGAAATCAGAAGGACACCAAGGATTACTTCGTCGCCGGTCACGCGATTCCGTGGTGGGCGGTTCTCTTCTCCGTCGTCGCCACCGAGACCAGCGCGCTGACCTTCATCAGCATCCCCGGTCTTGCCTACACTACCAATCTCGGCTTTCTGCAGATCGCTGCCGGATATCTGCTCGGCCGCATCGTCGTCGCCTACACGCTGCTCCCGCGCTATTACCAGGGCGATCTCGTTACCGCGTACGCCCTGCTCGAGAAAAGATTCGGCGTTGGAACTCGACGCTTCGCCTCGATCGTGTTCATGGTGACACGCGCTTTTGCCGATTCGGTACGCGTCTTCGCGACTGCCATTCCAATCGCGCTCATCATCGGTCCGGCTGTTCCGCAGCGATTTGTGATGCCAGTGGCAATTCTCACCCTCGGCGCGCTGACATTGATCTACACCTACCATGGTGGGATGCGCGCGGTCGTTTGGACAGACGTTCTTCAGACCAGTGTTTATCTCCTCGGCGGGTTTTCGGCGGTCTATTTACTGGGCAAAGGTGTTCCGGGCGGCTGGAGCGCCATTCTTTCCCTGGCAAATGGCGCCGGAAAGCTCAAGATGATCGACGTCTACTGGGGCTTCGACAAACCTTACACGTTGTTCGCCGGCCTGATCGGAGGCGCGTTCCTGTCGATGGCCTCGCACGGCGCCGACCAGCTGATTGTGCAGCGGTTGCTCGCCGCATCGAGCCTCAAGGAATCGCGAAAGGCCCTGATCGGGAGTGGTATCGCAGTGTGGTTCCAGTTTGCGCTGTTCCTCATGATCGGAATCGGATTGTACGCGTTCTACCAGGCACGACCGTTCGCCGTGCCCGACTCGATTTTCCCGACGTTCGTCGTCGATTCGATGCCTGCCGGTCTACGTGGGCTGATTGTGGCGGCGGTGCTGGCTGCAACTATGAGCGCGCACTCGGGAGCAATGAATTCGTTGGCGGCGTCAACGACACACGACATCTACCTCCCGATCAGCGGCCGCTCCCTTGACGATCCGCGCACGCTGCGCATCAGCAAGCTCTTCACACTGTTCTGGGGCGTCGTTCTGCTGGTCGCGGCGCTGCTGTACCGCCAACAGGGCACGCCCGTGGTCGTCATTGCGCTATCGATCGCATCGTTCACCTATGGGGCCTTGTTGGGAGGATTCTTCCTCGGCATGCTGTGGCCGCGCGCAATTCAGCGTGATGCGATTACGGGCATGGCAGTGGGTATCGTCGCCATGAGTTTCGTTGTTTTTGCGAAGCCGATGATGAACGCATTCCCTTCACTCACGGCCACGCTGACTCCTGTGTCGCACATTTCATTTCCCTGGTACGTTCTGATCGGTACGAGCTTCACCGTAGGAATTGGAATACTGTCGTCGTTTACTCACGGGCAGCCAACAGCGCAAATGGTAAGAGACCGCGCGGCATGAGCGAGATTGTAATGGGGGTCGATGGTGGCGGTTCGAAAACGAGAGTGATGGTGGGCACCGCCGAAGGGGAGATCCTCGTGGACATCTCCGGCCCGAAGTCCGCCGTCGTTCCCGGCCAGGCCGAAAAGTCCGCCGGTGTGATTGGAAGCCTCGTCACTCAGGCCCTGGCTGAAATCGCCCAGCCGGGCGCTGTGATTCCCCGCGTCCTTTATTGCGGTGTCGCCGGAACCGGTCGCGAGGACGAGCGTCGCGCGCTGCAGGCCGCACTCGATTCGATGGAGCTCGCCGAAGAAGTCGTCATTGACTCGGATGGACTGATCGCGATGTACGATGCTCTCGACGATCGTGCGGGGATTCTGCTGGTCGTCGGCACCGGCTCGATTGCATACGGCCGCAGCCCGGCTGGCGAGATCGTGCGGTGCGGCGGCTGGGGTCCAACTTTCGGCGATGAAGGCAGCGGGGGGTGGATCGGTCGCCGCGCACTTAGCATCGTCGCCGCGTCGAGCGATGGACGTGAGCCTCCGACTGCATTGCTGTTTCCGATCCTCGCCGCCACTCAATGCGAAGACGTCCAGGATCTGATCCCGTGGGCGGCAGCAGCCGATGCGCGCGCCTTCGCTTCGCTGGTTCCCGCTGTGTTCAGCACCGCTGCCGGCGGCGATCCGCGAGCCAACGCGTTGCTGACTCTGGCTGCAGAAGAATTGGTTCTACACGTCCGCGCGCTGGCCCGTCAACTTTTCACAGATGAACGCGCCGCTGTTGCGGTCGCGTTGAGTGGCGGGTTGATGGAGAGTAAGTCGCCGCTCAGGAAGCGGCTCGAGCAGCGCCTGAAGTCGGCTGTACCGGGGGCACAGCTTCGAGCGGAAGAAGTGGTTCCTGCGCGCGGAGCGCTTCGGGCTGCGGCTCGACGTATTCACCTTCCCACCTAGCCATTACGACTGTTGCCAGGGAGTTACCCACCAGATTCACACTGGTGCGCGCCATGTCCATCAGCTCGTCGACGCCGAGGATGATCGCGATTCCCTCGAGCGGGAGTCCAAAGGTGTGAAGCGTTCCCGCCAGAATGACGAGCGACGCGCGTGGAACCGCAGCGACGCCTTTGCTGGTGAGCATTAGCGTCAGCATCATCGCGAGCTGCTGACCCCACGTCAGATTGACGCCGGCAGCCTGCGCCACGAACAGCGATGCGACCGAGAGGTAGAGGGTCGAGCCGTCCAGATTGAACGAGTACCCTGTCGGCATCACGAACGCCACGATTCGCCGCGGAACTCCGATCGATTCCATCGCCTGCATCGCGCGCGGCAGCGCCGCTTCCGATGACGTAGTCGAGAAGGCGATTAACGCCGGCTCGCGTACAGCGACCATGAATCTCCTGATCGGGACACGGAACAGGATCGCAATCGGCAGGAACACAACGAGAACCAGCACAATCAGCGCACCGTACAAAGTGAGAATCAACTTGCCGAGGTTTATCAGTACGCCGAGACCGCTGTGGCCGACTGTAACGGCGATCGCCGCGCCGATACCGATCGGTGCGTAACGCATAACGATTGCTGTGAACTTGAACATCACCTCGGCCAGGCCTTCGCAGCCAGCGAGCACAATCTCCTTGGGACGGCCTTTGACCTGCGAGAGGGCTACCGCGAACAGAATCGAAAAGAATACGATCTGCAGCACTTCATTCTTGCTCGCCGCTTCAAAGAAACTCTGCGGGACGACGTGCTCGAGGAACCCCATCCCTGTCGGCGTCGCCTGCGCGAGCTGATTGCCTTGATCGGCGGAGGCGTGAATCGTGACCCCGACTCCAGGCTTGACGAGGTGCGCCGCGCCAAGCCCAATGAACAGTGCGATAGTGGTGACGATCTCGAAATAGATGATCGACTTCAGCGCGAGCCTGCCGACGCGCTTCATGTCGTCGCCGTGCCCGGCAATGCCTACGACCAGCGTACCGAAGATTATCGGCACGATGATCGACTTGATCATGCGCAGAAAGACCGTCGACAGCGGCTTGAGGGTAACCGCAAACGTCGGGAAGGCCCAGCCGATAATCACGCCGATTACCATCGCGATGATGATCCACGACGTGAGAGAGATCTGGCGTAAGCGGCGGAAAATCATTCCCATCTGCCAGCCCGAACTGCGCCGGTCACTTGGTGATCGGCGGTGGGGGCTCGACGGGCACAGGCGCGGTACCGCGTCTTAACGTCGAATGCGAGAAGCCATAAAGGGCGTAGAGAACGATCCCGATTGCCAGCCACCATCCGAAGCGAACCCACGCCAGGTGCGGCAGCCCCCGCATCACGAAAATGCAAAGCGCAGCGCCGGCAATTCCCACGAGGTGCACAAACGGTACACGAAACGGTCGAGGACGCTCGGGTTCCATGTGCCGGAGAACGATGACTCCGATGCAGACGAGAGCGAAGGCGAAGAGCGTTCCGATGTTGGTCAGATCGTAAGTCTCACCCGCGTCACCGATCAGGGACCACAAGGCGACGAACGCGCCCGTCAGTAGTGTGGTGATGTACGGCGTCCGATACTTTCCGTGAACCTTGCTCGCCCAAACCGGCAGCAGGCCGTCGCGCGCCATCGCGAAAAAGATTCGCGGCTGACCGTATTGAAATACGAGCAGCACGGCTGCCATCGAGAACACAGCGCCGAGCGCGACGATCTTGGCAATGTTGGTCATGCCCGTGGCATTCAATGCGAATGCAAGCGGATCGGCAGCCGTGCCCAGCTGCTTATAGTCCACCATTCCGGTCAACACGTAGCCAATGATGATGTAGATGACCGTGCAAATCGCGAGGCCGCCCAGGATGCCGATCGGCAGATTGCGCTGCGGATTCCTGGTCTCTTCGGCCGCAGTTGAGATCGCGTCGAATCCGATGTAGGCAAAGAATACGATCGCGGCCCCCTGATGGATGCCCGTAAACCCGTTCGGCGCGAACGGATGATAGTTGGCGGTGTTGATGTGCTGTGCTCCCATGACGATGAAGAGAGTCAGGACAATGAGCTTCACCGCAACCATGATGTTGTTGGCGCGCGCGCTTTCGCGAACGCCAAGTAGCAGCAGCCACGTGATCAACGCCACGATCGTGAACGCCGGCACGTTGACCAGAATTGGTATGCCGGCGATGCGAGGCGCGGTGTCGAGGAGGCCATGCACCGCCGGATTTGAGCTGAGTAGCGCGGTGCGGTAGCCCGTGGTGAGCCACACCGGTATCGATATCCAGTCGCCGACCAGTGACTTGAAGTAGTCCCCCCACGAAATCGCCACCGCCACGTTTCCGACCGCGTACTCGAGAATCAGATCCCAGCCGATGATCCAGGCGACCAGCTCTCCGAGCGTGGCATATGAATACGCGTACGCACTCCCCGCCTGCGGAATCATCGACGCCAGCTCGGCGTAGCAGAGGCCCGCGAGTGCGCAGCACGCGCCGAGCAGCAGGAAGGAAATGACCAGGGCGGGACCCGCACCGACCCGAATGACCTCGCCGTTCGGGCCGAGCTGCCCGGCAGCGGCCGAGCCGATCGAGCCAAAAATTCCGGCGCCGATCACTGCACCAATCGCCAACATGATCAGATCGCCGGCGCCGAGAACTCGCCGCAGGCCTTGCGGATTCTCGCCCTCGGCAAGCAGCTGCGCGATTGGTTTTCGCGCGAAGAGACCCAGGCTCATCTCAGCCCGGCTCTTTGCCCCGACGCACCGATCGATGCGCCGGAGCAAGCACCTCGTACCCGACTAAGCAGTCGCACTCTTTACGCGCATCCCGTAGAACGAGCGTAGCACGAACGTTACGGAGATGAGGAAAAACACCCCCGCCAGGACGCGAGTGAGCGTCGAGCCCTTGTCCTGGGTCAGCGAAACGGCCAACTCGACCGCTAGCAGCCCGAACAATGTCGTGAATTTGATGATCGGATTGAGCGCGACCGACGAGGTGTCCTTGAATGGATCACCGACGGTGTCGCCCACCACCGTCGCCGCATGCAGCGGAGTTCCTTTCTGCTTCAGCTCGACCTCGACGATTTTCTTGGCGTTATCCCAGGCACCGCCGGCGTTGGCCATGAAGATCGCCTGGAACAACCCGAACAGCGCGATCGAGATCAGGTAGCCGATGAAGTAGTACGGCTCGACGAACGCGAAGGCGAGCGTGCCGAAGAACACAGCCAGGAAGATGTTGAACATTCCCTGCTGCGCGTACTTGGTACAGATCTCGACGACCTTCTTGCTGTCGGCGACCGACGCCTTGGCGGAGCTTTCGAGATTGATGTTCGCCTTGATGAACTCAACAGCCCGATATGCTCCGGTGGTGACGGCTTGGGTCGAGGCGCCCGTGAACCAGTAAATCATCGCCCCACCCGTGATCAGACCGAGCAGGAACGGTGGGTGAAGAATCGATAGGTTGGCGATGAACTCCGGCTGCAATCCGTGGGTGAGACCGACGATGATGGAGAAGATCATCGTGGTTGCACCGACAACGGCGGTGCCGATCAGTACCGGCTTTGCGGTCGCCTTGAAGGTGTTGCCCGCACCGTCGTTCTCTTCCAGCAGATGCTTCGCGCGCTCGAACTGCGGGTCGAAGCCGTAGTCCCTTTGCAGCTCCTGGTGAATGTTGGGAATCTGTTCGATCTGCGACAGCTCGAACACCGATTGGGCGTTGTCTGTCACCGGCCCGTACGAATCGACGGCAATCGTAACCGGACCCATTCCCAGGAAGCCGAACGCCACCAGACCGAACGCGAACACCGCCGGGGCGATCATCAGCGTCCCGAAGCCCTGCGTGCTCACCAGGTACCCGATCGCCATCAGTGACATGATCGACATTCCCAGCCAATAGGCGCTGAAGTTTCCGGCGACGAATCCAGAGAGGATGTTGAGCGACGCTCCACCTTCGCGCGACGACGTCACGACCTCTTGCACGTGGGCCGATTTGACGGACGTGAACACCTTCACCAGCTCGGGGATGATTGCGCCCGCCAGCGTGCCGCAGGTGATGACGGTCGACAGCTTCCACCATAGGGACCCGTCGCCAAGCTCGGGCAGCAGCAGATACGAAACGAGGAAAGTCAGAGCAACTGAGACGAGCGACGTGAGCCACACCAGCGACGTCAGCGGCGTCTCGTAGTCCATCTCATCAGCGTTGACATAGCGTGCTCTGGCAATCGCTTCGTTGACCAGGTATGAAAGACCGCTGGCGACGACCATCATGATGCGCATCACGAAGATCCACACCAGGAGCTGGACCTGTACCGTCGGCTCACGCACCGCGAGGACGATGAACGAGATCAGAGCAACACCGGTCACGCCGTAGGTCTCGAAGCCATCGGCGCTCGGACCGACTGAGTCACCGGCGTTGTCACCGGTGCAATCGGCGATCACACCCGGGTTTCTCGGATCGTCCTCTTTCACGTTGAAGACGATCTTCATTAGATCGGCGCCGATGTCGGCGATCTTGGTGAAGATTCCACCGGCGATACGCAACGCAGCGGCGCCCAGCGACTCACCGATTGCGAAGCCGATGAAGCACGGACCGGCGTAATCACCGGGAATGAAGAGCAGAATGAACAGCATGATCACCAGCTCGACGCTGATCAGGAGCATGCCAATGCTCATTCCCGCTTTGAGCGGAATCGAATAGCAGGGGAACGGCTTGCCGCGCAGACTGGCGAACGCCGTGCGCGAATTGGCGAAGGTATTGATGCGGATTCCGAACCACGCCACTCCGTAGCTGCCGGCGATGCCGACGAGGCTGAAGAGCAGAATGATCGCCACCTTCATCGGCTCGAACTTGAGCAGGAACCCGAAGTACAGCAGGATCACGAAGCCGATGAAGACTTCGAGGATCAGAATGAATTTTCCCTGGGTGATCAGGTAGGTTTTGCAGGTCTCGTAAATGAGCTCGGAGATCTCGCGCATCGATTGATGCACCGCCATCCGCTTCAACTGGCTGTACATCACCAGCCCGAAAAGCAGACCGAGCGCACAGATGGCGAGCCCGCCCATTAGCAGCGACCGGCCGTGAATTCCTCCGAAGAAGCTGACTTGCGACAGATCGGGGATGACGAGATTCGCCTCGCCGCCTGCCTGGTGCTGGGGCACGGCCACCGGCTGCGCCGTACCCGTTGCAGCTGCAGCGATCGCGCTGTCGGTACGGTTCGCCGAAACGCCCTGCGCCAGGACAGTCGCGGGCGCGAGCAATGCGAGGCCGAAGGTGAGCGTACGAATCAACTGCAAGAACTTCCGATTCATTCTTTAATGTCTCCGAGGGTGAATTACGCCGGTGTTGGACCGGCCCTGCTTAACGCGCGGGTCTGGACTCCACCTTACGCCAGACGAAATAGACCGGCACGCCGATCAGCACTATCACGAGCCCTGAGAGCGACTGGGCTCGCGTCTGGTCCGCGATCAAGAGAATTATTGCGATTGCGGATGCGAGAATGATGTATAGGGCCGGCAGAACCGGGTAGCCGACAACTCTATACGGCCGCTCGGCATCCGGCCGGGTCTGACGCAGACGGAACAGACCAACCGTCGTCAGCACATAGAAAATGAGTGCTGCGAAAATGACGTAGTTAAGTAGCTGACCGTACGTCCCGGTCAGACAGAGGAAGCTCGTCCAGATCGACTGCGCGATCAACGCCGCCGCGGGCACGTTGTGCCGATTGAGATTTCCCGTCCGCCGGAAAAAGACCTTGTCACGCGCCATCGCGTAGTAGACGCGCGCCCCCGACAGGATCAGCCCGTTGTTGCAACCGAAGGTCGAAATGAGGATGGCGGCCGCCATAATTGAAGCTCCGGCCGCGCCGAAAATCGTCTCCATCATCGCGCTGGCAACGCGATCCTGAGTCGCGTACTGAATTCCGCGCTCCATCACCGTCGCCCCGTTTGCCGAGCCGTGCATCGGCAGCACGTTGAGATAGGCGACGTTCGCCAGGATGTAGAGGATGCTGACGAGCCCCGTTCCGTAAATCAGGGCGCGAGGAAGATTCCGCTGCGGCGAATGAACTTCCGCAGCGGCGAAGGTGACGTTGTTCCACGCGTCGCTCGAGAAAAGTGAGCCGACGAGCGCGGAACCAAACGCGATCACGAATACAGAGCTGAACGAGACGGGATTGAAATTGCCGCCCGAGAAATTGGCGGCGATCGCTTCAGAATGGCGACCAACCGTAACGCCGAGCAGAATCAGAGCTGCGAGCGCTCCCGTCTTAACAACGGTAAGAGTCGTCTGCACCCATTTGCCTTCCTTGATCCCG
>DASUZC010000009.1:0-10464 GCA_036377095.1 Gemmatimonadaceae bacterium | reverse complement strand
GCGTCGTTTCCGACGCTCCGTTTTCCCTTTCCTGGTGACTATGATCAGGTGCAGGTAATTACACCGTTGGTCATGTCGCAGGTCTTCGCCGACTGCGAGTGCGTCGCGGTCGCGCTCCATGACGGAGGCGGGCCAGCAACTGCAGTCACGACAATCGTGACGTTCTGCGAAGGCGTGAAGCCCTGCAGAGGAGCCGCCATCGTCGCGGTTCCCGAGAAGTACGCACCCTGGTTGTCAGCGGCGTACTGCTCTTCATACGTTGCAACGTTACGAAGGTCAGACTTCATCGCAGCGACGTAAGCCTTGTCCTTCGTGTTGGCAAACTTCGGAATCGCGATCGCGGCGAGAATGCCGATGATGACGACCACGATCAGAAGCTCAATGAGGGTAAAACCTTTTCTATTGCTCATTCTATCTCCTGAAGCGTTGGGATTTTCGCCGCCGGCCAAAGAGGCCTTCAGCGCCTAAAAGACGCGACGGTTCGAATCCGGCAACGCTAGCTATGGCATGTGTTGAACCGCACTATATCCCAACTCCGAAGCCAAAGCCATTCAACTACTTAACCCGAGGGCGTGGTTCCCCCTGACCCGGAAAACCGTCGCATTTTGCAAGACCGGTTGCACCGTGCAACGCCGGAGCTCGCCCAGTCGTTGGGGCGCCCCGACCAGCGCAGTAGGCGTTCAACTCAACCCTTGGACCCATCGCGGGCGCGAAGGCGTATCAACTTACGTAGTTTTATTACGCAATCATTGGAGACAGAATGCACTACAATAGTATAGGCCGCACGAAAGCCGTTCTCGCTTTACGGGGAGCGGTGATTTCCTCGGCCCTACTTTGCGCAACACCCGTCGCCGCACAGACTCGCACAACTACCTCAGCCCCATCCGCCGTACCTACTGCGAGGAAAGCTTTTGTGAAACCCACTGACTCAGAGCTGAAAAAGAAGCTCACTCCACTTCAGTATGAAGTAACGCAGCACGAAGCGACCGAGAGTCCGTTTCGCAACACCTATTGGGACAATCACGAGCCAGGCATCTACGTCGACGTCGTTTCCGGCGAGCCTCTGTTCAGCTCAATCGACAAGTACGACTCGGGCACGGGTTGGCCAAGCTTCACCCGGCCACTCGAGCCGGCCAACATTCTGACGAAGACGGACCGCATACTCGGCTACGCACGGACGGAAGTACGCTCGGCACACGCAGACTCGCATTTGGGTCACGTGTTCGACGATGGTCCGCGACCCACAGGTCTGCGCTACTGCATGAACTCGGCGTCGATGCGCTTCATTCCCGCGGATCGACTCGAGGCCGAGGGTTACGGCCAGTATGCGCATCTGTTCAAAGGCAGAATGGAGCAGAAGGCCGCTAAATAAACGCGATGACCAGAAAGGGCTTCACGCTAATAGAGGTCCTCGTCGTTCTGGTGGTGCTTGCGATCCTTTCGGGAATCGCAATCGCCAAGTATATGGACACCAAGGAAGCGGCCTACCTCGCTTCGATGAAAGCTGACCTGAGAAATTTCGCCCTCTATGAGCAGAACTATCACATGGATAGTCAGGGCACTTATTTCTCCGGCAACGGGTCAGCGCAGGGGTTTGTGCCCACCATGGGCGTGACGATCGCTGCCACAGCAGACGCAGGTCCGCCGCCTAGCTGGCACGCGCAGGCGACGCACGACAAGACGACGAAAACCTGCTCCATTACGACCACCGGACCGTCGATCTGGGATATCAGCTGCCCGTAAAAAAACAAGGAAAAATTGGGGTTGTGTTTGACGACTTTGAGTCCAGATTTGCTCTCCTTTGCGTCGCCTCTGATCAACCCCTCACCGACTCGAATCATGGAATGCTGGCTGATTACGCCGCGTGCCGAAGTGAGGCGTCTCGAGTTTGGTGACGAACCCCCGCCGGAGATCTGCGTACCCGACAAGCCGCTAGCGGAGCTCGAGGACGACGCGATCAAAAAGGCGATTCAGGATGCGCCTTACATCATCTACCGGCGCTATCATCTCGCCCACGAGAGTTGGCGATTGGGAATCGTTTACTCAATCGCGCCACCAACCGTCGGCGACATCCAGATATTGTCGGCGTACCGCGCGGGGCACGAAGCGCGGCCACACCTCGTCGATCTGCGTTAAGCTATCTGTTACGCAGCTTGTCGACGGCGGCGTCGAGCAACGCCTGCAGTCGCAGGTATTCTTCGTTGATACGTTTGCCCGCGGCCGGCAGCTCTGACTCGGCCTTCTCCGCGAGCTCGGCGAGCCGTTTGCCCGCGTTGGTGAGCTCTTCCCGCAGCTTGTCGAGCGCCTGCTTGAGATCGTCCATTGGAGACTCCTGTTGGTGCAGCCCGCAGCGTAGTGGGACAGCGACAATACATACGCGGTCGACGCTCGCGCGGTTTCCTTTAGCTACGGCTTCTTCACGAGCAGTCGTTGCCCGATCTTCACGCGATCGCCTTCTAGCTGATTCCACTTCTGAATTTGCTCGGGCGTCGTTTCGAACCTGCGCGCGATGCTGAATAACGCATCCCCACGCTTCACTGTATAGTAAATCGGTTCCTTGATCAAAGCAGCAACTGCCTGTCTCAGCCGACGCTCTTCAGCAGCCTCGCGCCGCTGGGTCTCGTGGACGGTATTGACGTAATTGACCAGCGAATCGAGCGCTCCCTCCTGACCGCCGTACGCCGCGAACTTTCCCGGTACGACGCCTGGATGTGAGACGCGCACCCCGTGCGCTGTAAGGAGGTAGAGGCGGGCCGGGCTCATGTGCAGCAGTGTGTCGTTGGGGAATTCCTGGGTCACGATTACGGCCGGCGCATCCTGAGTCTCGAGTTTGCTGCCCGGCGCGACACCGATGAAAATGAGGCGATCGTTGGTAGCGAAGAGCATTCCGTTGGCGCCGCGATAGTAATCGCTCGGCCGGCGCATGTAGACCTGGGCTCTTCGCTCCACCTTCTCTCCAAAGTGGAGCATGCCACCCTGCAGCTCACGATTCGCCGCCGCCCATGCCTTTGGGGCGTCGACGTGTCGCATGAAGAAGAAATATCCGAATCCGAGGAGCGCGAGAAACACGACTCCGAGACCGATCACCGCTCTTTTGACGAAGAGAGTAAATCGGTAGAGTGGTTCGGATTCTTTCATTCGTTACCAGTATAGTCGCCGGCGCACTCGCGGGAGGGCAATCTCCATACCGGGTTTGGCATGTGAGGTGCAACCGAAGCTGGCATGGCCGACCTCGAGATTGACCAGCGCCAACCGGGGACGGGAGATGTCTTCACGAACGTGCCGGTCCGCCGGCCTCCCAAGCCGGAACCTCGCTGGAAAAGAATCCTCAAGGCTGCGCTTCAGGGCACTGCTGCGGCGATATTACTCGCCGCCGGCACCATTTGGACAATCCGCCAATCGCATCCCAAGTTCGTCAAGCCGGGTGAATTACTGCATCTGCCAGCGGCGGTGGTAACTGCAGCGATGCCCGGCACCGATACTGTCGCTGCACCGCCGACGGATTCGGCGGCGAAAGTAGAGGTTCAGAAGGTGGCTTACTCGCTTCGCAAGTACACGAACGACACCGTGCTTGCGCGGCGTATCGCGCAAGCGATCGTCGTTGAAGGCGGGAAGAAGAAAATCGACCCCGCGCTCCTGGTGGGCGTCGTGCTCACGGAGGACGCCAAGCTCGATCCGCGGGCAAAGAGCTTCGTCGGCGCTCGCGGGTTGATGCAGGTGATGCCTTTTCACGCCGGAAAGTGGAAGGGCTGCCCGTCCGCAGACCTGTTCTCAATCGATAACAATATCTGTCACGGCGTCAGCATTCTGGCGGACTTGATCAAGCGGTCGCCGTCGGTCGAGAAGGCTTTGCTTCGATACAATGGATGCGTGCGGGGAACGAACACGCCTAACTGCCACACCTACTCGGGAAAGGTGCTGCGGTTCGCGGAGCAGGCTGCGACAGCGATGCTGACTTTCAACCTCTCCGACTAACTACAACTGCAAAAAAAAACTACCCGCTAGCTGGTAGTGTTCTTTGCAGCTCAGACGTCACAAATATGTCTTTTTGGGCATCGATTCGGGTCCCCTTCGGAAAACTTTCCTTGACCGAATGCGTCAATAGAGGTACCGTTATACGTATCTCAGCAGTGGCATTACTAAAATAGATTGGGTGTATGTCCGAATGGATAGGACGGGAACTCGAGCGAATTAGAAAGCTCAGAGGTCTCCGTCGTGAGGACGTTGCGGCCAGGCTTCCTAGACCCGTGTCGCCGTCGACCATACGCAATATCGAGCATGACGAAGAGTACAACGTCTCGCTCGAGCTTTTGCGTCAGATTGCGGCGGTGTTGGGTGCAAAGATCCAGGTCTCGTTAGAGGCAGAGGATCTGAAGCGCTGGCAGACGCCGGCTGGGCAGAGGGCAGCGATCAACGTTGCCGATGTCCCGGCAGATGCTGATCACGAGAGGTTGATCGACAACGAATACTTCATCCGGTACATCCGGGCGCGTTATCCCGAATGTCCGCTGACGAATTCGCAGATCGGTAGAAGGATGTGGGACTTCGCCAAGCCCAGAGGAGCGGAGCTGGTGAAGGGTAGAATGCAGGTGAAGAAACTGCCGGCGAAGGAGAGCATCGCTACTTACAGGCTCCCCACGACAGCAGCGCAGTACCGCGTACGTGAGCGGGATATGGAAGTGTTGCACGGTTTTGCGGATCGGTTGGGCCGGGCTTACCGCGATGAGAAGGGAAGGGTTTTGGTCCCCCTCATTTAGGTCTGCTCGACACGCTAATTCGAGGAGAACCTGTGAAGAAGAAGTCTTTGAAGCCTTTGACTGCACCACCTAGCAAGCTCGATTCGCCGATGAAGTCGGCGATGCGCGCGGCTGCCCATGGTATTGCCCTGGTCGGCCTGCTTGCTGGCGGAGCGGTGTGGACGATATCCCAGCAGCACCCGCTGTACGCTAACCCGGGTCGCCTGCTGAGACTGCCCGCGGCTGTCGTTGACGCTTCGCAGCCGACCGAAGAGGCGTTCCGTATCGGTGAGGTACTGAATCAGTACACCAACGACCGTGGCCTCGCTTTCCGCATTGCCGACGCGATCGTCGAGCAGGCGGAGAAGGAGCACCTCGACCCGGCGCTGCTGGTCGGCGTTCTTCTTACCGAGGACAACACCCTCGACCCGCACGCCCGCAGCTCTGTCGGTGCTCGCGGTCTAATGCAGGTCATGCCGTTGCACGGCGGTAAGTGGGGATGCGGCTCGTCCGACCTCTTCGACATCGAGACCAACATCTGCCACGGCGTGCAGATCCTCAAGGAAGCGATGCGTAGCTCGCCGAACACGCGCGTCGCACTGCTCCGCTACAACGGATGCGTCCGCGGCAAGAACACGCCGAACTGCCATCTGTACGACGACAAGGTTCTGAGACACGCTGGTCGCGCGGCTGCTGAGATGCGACTGGTGAAAACGCAGAAGGCAGACTAAGGTTCTGCCACAAAAGAGCCGGTGCTTAATGCACCGGCTCTTTTTTTTTTGGCCTATGAGCGTAAAGCCGTACTGGGTCCTGGCCCTGGCAATGCTGGGGATCTCGTTTGCGGGGCCGCTCGTTCGCCTCTCGAACGCGAGCGCGCTCGCTATTGCCGTTTGGCGCCTCGGTTTCTCACTGGTGATTGTCGCCGGATTCCTGCTCGCCTCACGGGAGTGGCGAGACTGGCAAAGACTAAGTCGGCGTGAATTCCTGATCGCCATCGCCGCCGGAGTGGCGCTGGCGCTCCACTTCTGGGCGTGGAATGCGTCGATTCACCTGACGACGATTGCGGCCTCGGTCACGCTGGTGAATCTGCAGCCTGCAATCGTGGCGGCGATCTCGGCAATTGCCCTCAAGGAACGTCCAACGCCCAGACAGCTGCTCGGCATCGGGATCGCAATTCTCGGCGCGATCGTGATAGCCGCTCCCGACCTCACCGGCGGCGCCGGCGCCACCGCGCCGATGATGGGAAACCTGCTTGCGGTCTCGGCGGCTCTCACTGCAGCTATTTACTACACGATTGGCCGGAGACTGCGGCGAGTGCTTGGCATCTGGGCGTACGTCTCGATCGTGTATGGCGCCGCTCTTCTCACCCTCGTCTTGATCGCAGTCTTCCGTGGCGTCACGCTTGCTCCCCAGCCGCCGAGGGAGATTGCGATATTCGCCGGTCTTGCCGTTGGCCCGATGCTTCTTGGTCATACCGGAATGAATTGGGCCCTCAAATTCCTGCCGGCCTACGTCGTCAACCTCACGGTTCTTGGTGAACCGGTTGGCGCCACGCTCCTGGGTGCGCTCATTCCTTCAATCCACCAGATTCCCAGCGTTTCCACGCTCATTGGCGGCGCAATCGTACTGAGCGGGGTTATCATTACCGCGCCTTCGCCGCGCAGTACCGCCGCTGGCACTTAAATTCCGCAGAGCTCACCTAACTTTGAGACTTCCACCGCCCACCGTCGAATGAGAAGTCTGAAACTCCCGGTTTTCTTCCTCGCGCTGCTGTTTGCTGCCTCAACACCGGCGGCCGCGCAGCGCCGCATCACAACTCCCCTCGCTCAGTTCGGCCACAACATTGGCGACGATTATTTCCTCGCTAACTACAGCCAGATGCTGGACTACTGGCGCAAGCTCGACCGTGAGTCCGACCGGATGCATTTGGTGCGAATCGGAACGACAGCGGAAGGCAGACCGATGTGGATGGCGATCATCACGTCGCCGGAGAATCATAGAAAACTGGCGCGGTACCAGGACATTTCGCGCCGGCTTGCCCTCGCCGAGGGTCTCACGGATGCGCAGGCGCGCGCGCTGGCCGTTGAAGGGAAAACCGTCGTGTGGATCGACGGCGGACTCCACGCGACCGAGGTGTTGGGCGCGCAGCAGCTCATTCAGATGACTTACGACCTCGTGAGTCGGTCGGATCCCGAGACGCTGCGCTTTCTACGTGACGACATCATTCTGCTGGTGCCGGCGAACCCCGACGGCCAGGAGCTGGTTTCGAACTGGTACATGAGAGAGCCTGACACGCTCAAGCGGACGACCTCGCGCTTGCCGCGCCTATATCACAAGTACGTCGGCCACGACAACAATCGCGATGCCTACATGGCGTCGCAGCCGGAGACGCAGGCGATGGACAGCATCCTGTTCCGCGCCTGGTATCCGCAGATCATGTACAACCATCACCAGACGGGTCCGATCGGGACGGTGATATTTGCGCCGCCGTTTCGAGATCCGTTCAACTACAATTTCGATCCGCTCGTTCCAATGGAGCTCGATCTCGTTGGCGCAGCGATGCACTCACGCTTCGTCGCCGAGGGCAAGCCAGGCGCAACGATGCGTAGCGGCTCTGGATACTCAACGTGGTGGAACGGCGGCATGCGCACGACAGTCTACTTCCACAACATGATCGGGCTGCTCACCGAGGCGATTGGCAATCCGACACCGATCGAGATTCCGTTGGTGCCGGAGAAGCTGTTGCCGAAGGGCGATATGCCGATGCCGATTCCGCCCCAGAAGTGGCACTTCGCGCAATCAATTGCGTACGAGATCACCGCAAACCGCGCTGTGCTCGACGTCGCGTCGCGTTATCGTGAAACGCTGCTGTACAACATCTATCAGATGGGTCGCAACTCGATTCAGCGGGGCAGCACTGACACGTGGACTGTGACGCCGAAGAAGATTGCCGCGCTTCAGGCCGCAGTCCCACAGGACAGCGTGCGTCCTCAAGGCGGAGATGCTGGCAGCGGCGGCGGAGCACCCCGCCCGATGACAGCGACGCCGGCGGAGATGGCGGCTTATAACAACATTCTCCGCAACCCGGCTGACCGCGATGCGCGCGCTTACATCATTTCTGCCGATCAACCCGATTTTCCAACGGCGATGAAGTTCGTGAACGCCTTGATCAAGACGGGAATCCAGATCCAGCGAGCGACGGCGCCCTTCACCGTGGGCGCCAGGAACTATCCCGCGGGGTCGTTCGTCGTGAAAACGGCGCAGGCATTCCGGCCGCACATCCTGGACATGTTCGAGCCTCAGGATCACCCGAACGATTTCAGTTATCCGGGCGGACCGCCGATCCCGCCCTACGACAACGCCGGCTGGACGCTCGCCTATCAAATGGGAGTTCAGTTCGACCGCGTCCTCGAGCCTGTCAGCGGGCCGTTTGCTCCAGTCGTTGGATTTGCCAGACCGTTGCGGCACTCGACCGGCCCCGCCGCGGATGGCTACGTCCTCAGTCACACTGCAAACGACGCGTTTGCAGCGGTAAATCGTCTGCTCGCCCACGGCGAAGAAGTTTTCTCTCTCCGCTCGCCGCTCAACATCAACGGCAAGATCTACGACAGGGGCACGTTTTTCATTCGTGCCAGGCCCGGAACCCTGGCCGTCGTTTCCCGTCTCGCGAATGAGAAGGGGTTGCAGTTCGATCCAATCGATACCGATTTGTCTTCGACGATACTCAAGCCGGTGCGCGCGCCACGCATCGGGCTATACGACCAGTACGGCGGCTTGATCACATCGGGCTGGGCGCGCTTCGTCCTCGAGCAATTCGAGTTTCCGTATGAGGTTGTGTATCCGGCGCAGCTCGACGCGGGGAATCTCATTGGCAAGTTCGATGTGCTGATTCTCCCTGACGGCGTCAACTTCGCCCGGCCGGGGGCCCGGCAGCCACCGCGCATCAATCAGGACGACGTTCCCGAGGAGTATCGCGATCGTCTCGGCAATCCGACGGTCGCCAGAACAATCCCTCAGCTGCTCGAGTTCTTGAACGCGGGTGGGACGGTGCTGGCGATTGGATCGGCAACGGAATTGGGGAGTCAGCTGCAGCTGCCGATCGCAAACGCGCTCGTCGACAGCGCGGGACGAACCCTGCCACGAACGCGGTTCTACGTACCGGGCTCCATCCTCAGCATGCGGGTCGACACGACGTCCGCGCTCGCGCACGGAATGCGGCCGGTCAGCGATTTCTATTTCGACAACGCTGAGGCGTTCCGGCTTCTTCCAGCCGCTGAATCGCGGGGCGTGAAGCGGATTGTGTGGATCGATAACCCGACACCGCTGCGCAGCGGCTGGGCGTGGGGCCAAAGATATCTGAGCGGTGTAACAGAGGTGCTGCAGGCGCCAGTCGGGAAGGGAGTGTTGGTGCTTTACGGTCCCGACCCATATTTCCGCTCGCAGCCGCACGGAACGTTCAAGCTGCTGTTCAACGGCCTTCTGTACAGGAACACTCTCGGGGACTAAGCAATGCGCGCACGAATTCTACTCGCGACACTCGTCATCTCCGGTTGCTCGTACTTTCGGTCGCAACCGTCGAGCGAGGCAACACCGGCGCCGGCCAACAAGCCCACCACCACCAGGAGGGCTTCCACGGCACGTGTGACCAGCGGGAGCGGGTTGATCAAGGCAATGCACGACCGCTACGACGGCAAGTATCTGCGCACGATCAGCTTCCTGCAGAACAACACGTCGTACACTCCGACGGGACAGGAACGGAAGTCACAGTGGTACGAGCACATCGAGGTGCCTGGCAAGTTGCGCATTGCTTTCCTGCCGGCCACCCAGAAAAGCGGACTGGTTCTGGTAGACAACCGCATCGCGACATTCGACAACGGAATTCGCGTTGATTTCCGGCCGAACATAAACCCGCTGTTGCTGCTAACGACTGACGTCTACGTTGCGCCGATCGCCGCGATCACGCGCGACCTCGATTCACTTCACGTCGATACAGAAATCATTCGCAGCGACGATTGGCAGGGACAGCCGGTCTACGTCGTCGGCGCGAAAGCAGGAGACACGACAAGCAATCAGTTCTGGGTGGACAAGGACAATCTTCGCCTCGTTCGCTTCATCCAAAGCTCGAAAGCCGGTGATCGTACCATCGTCAGCGACACGCGTGTTCAGAGTTACAAGGAAATCGAGGGGTTCGATATACCCACCGAATTCCTCGTCATTCGCAATGGCAAGCCGGTGTGGCGCGAGCAATACGCCGATGTCCGCATCAATGAGGAGTTTCCAGCCGGCACGTTCGATCAGGCGCGCTGGAACGACATTCCGATTCCCAAGGGGTGATATGAGCTTGACTCGCGTTATGACCGTGGCCGTACTTGCCTCGGTCAGCCTTCCTGCAGCCGACCTCTCCGCGCAGGGGCGCCAGGCGCGGCCAATGACATTCGAGGATTTCGCCGCGGTGCGGAACGTCGGCGATCCACAAATATCTCCCGACGGCAAGTGGGTTCTCTATTCGCTGCGCACGACGGATGTCGGCGCGAATCGTCGTACTACAGTGACGGTGCTCGCGCCGGTCTCCGGCGGTGTGGCGCGCCAATTCCCTAATGCCAACACCAAAGCGGCTGAGGCGCGCTGGTCGCCTGACGGCAAGCGCGTCGCGTATGGTGCTAACGGTCAGCTGTGGATCGCCGACGTCTCCGGAGGCAACGCGCGTCAAGTCACCAATGTGAACGGC
>DASUZC010000008.1:0-11962 GCA_036377095.1 Gemmatimonadaceae bacterium | reverse complement strand
TCCGCAGAAGATGCAGCGGAATTCGTCGATCTCGAACACGAGCGGATAACGGTTCCCTTCTTCGTCCTCACCGGGAACCAGCTTGATGCAATTGGCGGGACACACCGTCGGACAGAGGCCACAAGCCACGCACCGTGCTTTTCCGGTCTCGGTGGTGAGCATGCGATGAGTGCCGCGCCAGCGCGGTGAGATCGGCGACTTCTCTTCCGGGTACTGTGTCGTCACGCGACCGTTGACGTCGAAGAGGTGTTTGACCGTCAGCGCCATTCCCTTGAGGGCGGCGCGAATGTAGCTGACGTCTTCGACTGGTCGCTCGACGACTTTGACGCTGATGGGCATTACCTGCTTCCTCCTACCGCGGCGAGCATCTCGCGACGCCGGTCGATTGCGCGAAGACGCTGAAGCTCCCGTGGTGTCATGCGTCCATACGCCGGACTGATGATCCGCCCGCGATCCAGAATCGCGAACAGGACGATGATGAAGGCGATGTTGAAGCTTCCCAGGATCGCGGCCTGCATTAAACCCTGCCCAATGCCCGCCGCGCTGAGTCCGAGAAGAATCGCCGCAATCAATACGATGTAAACGAGCGCGAGCGGAAGCATGAACTTCCAACCGAGCGACATTAGCTGGTCATAGCGGAAGCGCGGCAACGTCCAGCGGACCCACATGAAGAGGAACAGGAAGAAAAGTATCTTGGCGAGGAAAATCACCACCGAGAGCAGCGACAGCCAGCCGCTGTAGGGCCCGATATTGTCCCGACCGGTGAACGGAACATCCCAGCCGCCGAAGAAGAGCGTCGCCATCAGCGCGCTCGCCGTTACCATGCTCGCATATTCGGCGATGAAGAACAGCGAGAATTTCATCGCGCTGTACTCGGTGTGATAACCGGCGATGAGCTCCGACTCCGCTTCCGGCAAATCGAACGGCAGGCGGTTGGTCTCGGCAAACGCGGCGACCATGAAGATGAAGAACGCGATGGTGAGATTGACCACGTTCCATCCGCCCCACGCCTGCTGATTGATGATGCTGTTCAGACCGACATTCCCGGCGAGAAGCAGCACAGGAATCGTCGACATGCCCATCGAAATCTCATAGGAGATCATCTGCGCGCTGGAGCGCAGGCCGCCAAGCAGCGCGTATTTGTTGTTCGAAGACCAGCCGGCCAGCACGATTCCGTAAACGCCGAGCGATGTGATGGCGAGTATGAAGAGAAAGCCGATCGGCAAATCGGCGACGACGAGGTCCACCCTTCCCCACCTCGTCGCGACCGGGGCGCCGAACGGAATCACGCACCAGGCAATCAGCGCAGGGATAAAGGAGAGCATGGGGGCCAGCACGAACAGGATCTTGTTCACCCCGGCCGGCATCGTCTCCTCTTTCATGAAGTTCTTCAGACCATCCGCCGCCGGCTGCAGCCATCCTTTGCCGACTCGGTTCGGGCCGTGACGATCCTGAATCCACGCCGAAATCTTGCGCTCGGCCAGAGTGAGCATCGCCACGCCAACCATGTAAACGGTGAAGATGATGAGCATCTTGAGAACCGTGAACAGGAAGAAAGGCATGCCGCTCACCGGCGTGTTGTTCGGATCGATCGGAACCTGAAGCATCGCAAACACCGGCGAGGCTATCATCTCGCACCAACCGCCACTGGCGCGTTCTGACCGTTCGATGGAGCATCGACGACGGGCAGCCCTTTGAAGCCGATCGAGTCGTACGAGAGTCCCGCGAACGATTTGTGTGTGCTCGCCAGTTTCGCAAACACCTCGGACGGCAGGAAGAAATTGGACTGCTTGCCGAGCGCGCCAAGCAGGTCTCCCAGCACGAGCCAGCTGGGTCTCGTCTCACCAGGGGCCTGACGCGCCTGGGTGAACCTTTGGACGCGACCGCGAAGGTTGGTAACTGTGCCCTCCTCTTCCGAGAAGTTCGCGATCGGCAGCACAACGGCCGCGCTGCGAGCGGACTCCGGAAGTACGGAGCTGATCACCACGACTGTGCCGGCGCGAGACAGAGCCGACGCATCAATATCCGCCAGATCCTCGCCGGCTACGACCAGCGCATCGCCCTGGCCGAGTCCGCCAAGCAGATCTTTCGTCTTCTTGAAGCCAAGGGTCTCGGCGCCGTAGACGTTGGCGGCTCTCTCACGCCGCAGCGCGAGATCTTTCACTCCCGCGAGCGGGGCCTCTTCGCCTTCCTGGACGCGGAACGCCCCACTTCCGCCCTGCATCAGTTGGGTGAGCAGGAACAGCGACTCGTTCGACAGCATCGCCGACGCGGCAACGAAAACCTTCTTGCCCGACAGCACTCGCGCGGCCGCGGATATCGCCTGCTCCCAGGTCGCGGCGGCGAGTCCGCTGCCGTTTCGGACCATCGGTTGTTCGACGCGGTCTTTCTCGTTCATCCAGCGGTAGTTCAACCGGCCCCAGTCGCACATGAAGAACGCGTTCACTTCCTCGTTTGGCCGCGGACGCATGCGCACGATCTGATTCTCGCGCGTCTCCATCATCACGTTGCAGCCTTGCGTGCAGTTCGGGCAGATGGACGCCGCGCGATCGAGCTCCCATGCGCGGGCCTTGTTCAGGAAATCCTTGGAAAGCAGCGCTCCGACGGGACAGAGGTCGACGACGTTGGCGGCCCACGGATGGGTCATGTCGCGGCCTTCGAACTTCCCGATCAATGCACGATCACCGCGTTCGCTGACATTGAGCACGGGATCGTGTGCGATATCGTCCATGAAGCGGACGCAGCGGGTGCAAAGGATACAGCGGTTCGGCACGTAGATGACATCGCCGCCGAAGTCCTCGGCTGGATTGAAGCGTTTCGGCTCCCGGTAGCGCGAATCGGCACGACCTTCCTGGTACGTGTAGTCCTGCAACTCACACTCACCCGACTGATCGCAGATCGGGCAATCGAGCGGATGGTTGATGAGCAGCATCTCGAGCACGCCTTTGCGAGCGTCGAGTGCCTTATCGGTATGGACGTGTACGACCTGGCCTTCAACGACCGTTGATGCGCACGCCGGTGCAAGCTTGGGCGCTTTCTCTACTTCGACGAGGCACATCCGGCAAACGCCGGCGACAGGCAATCCGGGATGGTAGCAATAGTGTGGAATCAGAATTCCAGCAGTCTTGGCGGCTTCAAGGATGGTGGTACCATCGGGCACACTCACCTGCCTGCCCTCGATCGTCAGGTTCACCATTTTCTGCTCGGCCATTACGCCACCGCCGCGTTGACGGGGTGGAACCGCCTGCCTTGAATCAATGCCTCGAATTCATTGCGGAATTTGTTGATGCCGGAAACCACCGGCACCGCGCATGAATCGCTGAGCACGCAGATGGTCTTGCCGGTCATCTGCTCGGCAATGTCCATCAGCGTATCGAGGTCTTCCATCGTGCCCTCGCCGTCACGAATGCGCTCGAGAATCTTCGTCGTCCACGCCGTGCCTTCACGACACTGAGTGCACTGCGCGCAGCTTTCGTGGGCGAAGAAACGCGCAATGCGCGCAATCACGGTGACCATCGGCTGCGCATCGTCGATGACGATCACGCCGCCCGAGCCGAGCATCGATCCCTTCTCGACGAACCCCTCGTAGTCCATGAGCGTCGCTTCGGCTTCGTCCATTGTCTGGATGGGAACCGAGGCACCGCCCGGAATTACCGCCTTGAACTTCCGGCCATGTAGGGGACCGCCGCAGAGATCGTAAAGGAACTCGCGGAACGGGAATCCCATCACGACTTCGTAGGTGCCGGGTCGCACGACGTTGCCACACACCGAAAAAAGCTTGGTGCCGGTGCTCTTCGGATTTGACAGGCACATCTTCTTGTACCAATCGGCGCCGTTGAGCAGAATGGGCGCGGCGGCAATCAATGTCTCGACATTGTTGATCGTGGTCGGCATACCGAACACGCCGGACACCGCCGGGAACGGCGGCTTGATGCGCGGATTGCCGCGCCGTCCTTCCAGCGAATTCATCAGCGCCGTTTCTTCGCCGCAGATGTAGGCACCAGCGCCCTTGTGCACGTGCACGTCGATGCGCTTGCCACTGCCCATCGCATTCTTGCCGATGATGCCGGCGGCGTAGGCTTCCTTGACCGCCTTTTCCATCCAGTAGAGCGGTTCGGTGAATTCGCCGCGGATGTAGATGTAGGCAGTCTCGGCGCCGATCGCGTATGCCCCGATGGCGCAGCCTTCGACGAGCGCATGCGGCGTCCAGCGCATCAACTCGCGATCCTTGAACGTTCCAGGCTCCGATTCGTCGGCGTTGCAGCACAGGTAGTGCGGCTTGCCGTCGCCGGGTTTCATGAACGACCACTTGAGCCCGGTCGGGAACCCGGCACCACCACGACCGCGCAGTCCCGATTCCTTGACGACGTTGACGATGTCGGCCGGCGCCATGCCGAGCGCCTTCTCGAGCGCCTTGTAGCCGCCCCGTTTTTTCCAGCCGTCGAGAGTACGCGCATCGGCGTCGCCGAAATACTTCGACAACACCGTGGTCTCACGCGGGTGAGGTTGATGCGGAAAACCCATTCTAGGTCAGTCGCGCCAGAAGGTCAGGTACTTTGTCTGGTGTCATCGATTCGACGAATTCCTCGTTGACCATGACGGGCGTCGCAAACCCGCATGCGCCGAGGCACTCGACTTCGATGACGGTGAACTTTCCATCAGGAGACGTTACACCGAGCTCGCCGGCGTTGGTGTGGCGCAGGAACGCTTTGACAACATCTTCCGCACCGCAGATTCCGCACGGCGATGTCGTGCATACCTGAATGAAGTATTTGCCGACCGGATGCTGGTGATACATGGTGTAAAAAGTCACCACACCTTTCACGTAAGCAGGCGTCAGCTCCAGCAGCTCCGCGACTTCGACCATTCCCTCTTCGGGAACCCAACCGCGCTCGCGCTGGACGATCCACAACGCCGGCAGCAGCGCTGCCATCTTGTTCGGGTACCGGCCGAGCAACTCGTCGAGCTCACGACGAACATCGCCCGTGAACACCGGAGCGTACGGCTCGTGCGCGTCGTGATCGTGCGACGCGTAATCGGGGGACTCCAGTCCACCAACGAGCTCGGGCGTCAACGGTCGATTTCTCCCATCACGATGTCGATGCTGGCGTTGATTGCGATGACGTCGGACAGCAGGTGGCCTTCCACCATTTTCGGGATGGCGGCGAGGTTGACGAATGAAGGCGGACGTATTCTCCACCGCACCGGCTTCGCCGTGCCGTCCGATACCATATAGTAGCCCTTCTCGCCCTTGGGGCTTTCGACGACGAAATACGATTCCCCGATCGGCGGACGCGGCCCTTCCATCACCACCTTGAAGTGGTGGATCATCGACTCCATTTCATTCGTCGCCTTCGACTTCGGGGGCAGAATGATGCGGGGATCGTCGATGTTCACCGGACCATCGGGCAAACGATCCGCAGCCTGGGCCAGAATGCGTGTCGACTGGCGGAGCTCCTCAAATCTCACCAGGTAGCGATCGTAGACGTCGCCATTGGTGCCGACCGGGACCTCGAAGTCGTAAGTCTCGTAATCGAGATATGGAAAATCCTTCCGCACATCGTAGTCGACGCCCGACGCACGCAGCATCGGACCCGACAACCCCCAATTGACTGCTTCTTCAGGTGACATCACGCCCAGACCGACTGTGCGTCCCACCCAGATCGCATTCTTGGTCAGTACGCGATCGATCTCTTCGAGCGTGTGCGGGAAGGTGCGCACGAACTGACGCAGACCGTCCATCCAGCCACTCGGAATGTCGGCGGCCATTCCGCCGACGCGAGTTGCGGAGGTCGTGAGCCGCGCGCCGATCCACTTCTCCAGCAGACGGTAGATCTCCTCGCGGCGCTGGAATGCCCACAGAAACGGAGTAAAGGCGCCGATATCGATGCAGAACGTACCGAGCCAGACAAGGTGGGACATGATGCGCGACAACTCGGACGCGATCACGCGCAGCACTTTGCACCGCTCTGTTATCTCGATTCCGAACAGCCGCTCCGCGCCGAGCGCGAAGGCGACGTTGTTGCCGATCGAGTTCAGGTAATCTTCGCGATCAGTCCAGGGGATGATCTGATTGTACTGGCGGTACTCACCGATCTTCTCGAAACCGCAGTGCAGATAGCCAATGTGCGGGATGCAGCGGACGACCGTTTCGCCATCCAGCTCGAGGACGAGACGCAGAACACCGTGCGTCGCGGGGTGCTGAGGACCGATGTTGATGAGCATGTGCTCACCTTCGAGCTCGGGCTCCAGCGCGGGCGGAGCCTGCAGTGCGAGTCCTCCGCCGCCATCATCCGTTAGAATCGGAACGCGCTGGGGGCGACCCTGGGCATCGAGGCCGGTCGTCGAGAGCTCGACTTCGACAGTCCGTCGCGACATTACTCGCCGGTCCTCTCGCCCTTGCTCAGGCGCTCGCGCATCTCCTGGGGCAGCTCGGCGAACGCGTCGGCGATGGTAAGCTCCTCCATCGAGTAACGGGCTTCCGGATTCTGCGCCAACGCCTGACGAAGCTGCTCGGACCGGCTGAATCGACCGCGCAGCGGGAAATCCTTGCGCAGTGGAAATCCTTCCTTGTACTGCTCCCACATCAGAATGCGACGCAGGTCGGGATGACCCTTGAATCGAATGCCGAACATGTCGTAACACTCGCGCTCGAGCCAATCGGCAGCGCGATAGATGTCGTAGACGCTGTCGATCTCGAGCGGCTGCCCCTTCGGAAGCATGGCCTTGATTCGCAGGAACCTGCGGAATGGCAGCGACCGCAGATGCCACACGACTTCGATCGGCACTTCGGAGTCGCGGTATTCCACAGCCGTCACGTCGCTCAGGAAGTCGTAACGCTGCGTCGGATCATCGTGAAGCCAGCGGATGACCTCGTGGACCGAATTCGGGGCGACGTAGACGATCGTTTCGCCCCAGATCACTTCACGACGAACGATTGCCGCGCCGAACTTTTCCGCGAGCGCGGCTGCTGATGGATTGGGCTCACCGCTGCGATGACTCGCCGTTTGCGGTGTTGTCGGCGGCGGACCTGTGACAGCGGATCCGGTTCTGACGACGTCGAATCGACTCACAGTCCGGACCTTGTCTGATTCACTGAGTTTCCAAACGGCTCTCCCAGCTCGTCGATCACCGACGGCGGAATGTAGAGCTGGCTCGCAGGATCCGGCTCCATCTCGTCGCGCGTTCCTTTGTCGGCGGCGCGCTCATTCTTCACTTTCTCCTGCAGCATGCGGATGCCGTAGATCAGCGCTTCCGGCCGCGGCGGACAGCCGGGGACATACACGTCGACGGGAATGATCGTGTCGATTCCCTGGACGACTGCATAGTTGTCGAACATGCCTCCGCTCGATGCGCAGGCGCCCATCGAAATGCACCACTTGGGTTGCGGCATCTGCTGCCAGATCCGGCGGATAATCGGCGCAAGCTTGAACGGAACCCTTCCCGCGCAGATGAGAACATCCGCCTGGCGCGGCGAGAAGCTCATCCGCTCCATTCCAAATCGGGCGAGATCAAAATCGCTGGCGGCGGTGGCCATGAACTCGATCGCACAGCAAGCGGTGCCGAACGGCATCGGCCACAAGGAATTTGCGCGCGCCCAGTTGACGAGAAAATCGAGGCGCGTGGCAACCCAGCCTTCCTGGGACTCGGGGGCGTAGGCAACGGTGCGATGCTCAGCTGGAGCACTCAATCCCATTGTAGCGCTCCTTTCTTCCAGACGTAAACGAATCCAACCAGAAGGATCACCATGAATACCAGCATCTCACCCAACCCGAAGAAGGAGATGTTCCCCACCGGGCACGCTCCGTTCACCAGTGGCACGAAGCAGGAGAGCTGCTTGTAGTAGACGGCCCAGGGAATCATGAAGACCGTCTCGATGTCGAAGATGATGAAGAGGATGGCGACGAGGTAGAAACGCACCGAGAAACGCTCTCTCGCGTCTCCGAGTGTCGGCACGCCTGACTCGTACGCCTGCTGCTTCACGGGCGTCGGTCGCGCACGAATTGTAAGTGCCGAGATCGCAACGATCGCCAACGCGTTGATCGCCACGAAACCGAGCAACATCAGGACCGGGAAATAGGCGCGAAACACGGCGTCTCAGACTTCGTGAAAAATTTCACTAGTGCAATTTCGGGAATCTACCGACGGCAATCTTCTAATTCAACGGCTCCGCTCCGTAGAAACCTGAGGGCGAAAATCGTACATTCACCGTCCCTCTTCCCTCTTCCCGCAAATGTCAATTCAGTCGGATCGCTGGATCACCCGTATGGCCAGAGAGCACGGGATGATCGAGCCCTTCGAAAGCAGTCAGGTCAGATCAGGCGTCATCTCCTACGGAGTCAGCTCGTACGGCTACGACATGCGCGTCGCCCCCGAGTTCAGAATTTTCACCAACGTTCTGAACTCGATCGTCGATCCCAAGAACTTTGATCCGAAATCATTTGTTGAGTTCGAGGGCGACGTTTGTATAGTTCCGCCCAATTCTTTCGCCCTCGCGCGATCGGTTGAGTACTTTCGCATTCCGCGCAACGTCGTCACGATAACGGTCGGCAAGTCCACTTACGCGCGCTGCGGAATCATCACCAACGTCACACCATTCGAGCCGGAGTGGGAAGGATTCGTGACGCTCGAGATCTCGAATACGACGCCGCTGCCCGCGAAAATCTATGCCAACGAAGGCATTGCTCAGGTTCTGTTCTTCAAGGGCGAGGAGGAACCCGAAGTGTCGTACAAAGACAAGAAGGGGAAATATCAGGGTCAGAAAGGCGTGACGCTGCCGCGCCTATGACGTGGCCTCCGCCTTGCCCATCGTATGAGAACGAACCCGACTCGGGAGGAAAGACAGCTGATGCAGAATCGAGAAGGCATACAGAAAGGACCCCAGGACCACGCTGAGGGTCAGCACGGATCGAAAACCCACAACAAATTCATCGAGCAGCTTCACTCGCACAGTAATGGCGCAACAGCGCCGCCCGACACTGAGCCAACTGCAAGCGAGCCGCGAAAACACCCGGCAAAGCACAACGCCATCCCACGCCTTTTCGGCGACCGGCAACAGCACGACGAAGCTGAAAAGAAGAGCGAGAAAACGCGCCTGCATCGCGAGCTGGAACGCCGCGGCTCCGAAGAAGGCGAGATTCCTCGCGGCGCGGGTTGAGGCCTAGGGTCGAGTCCCCAGGATTCCCGCGCGGATGAAGTCGCGATTCATACGCGTGATCGTATCAATACTTATTTCCTTCGGACAAGCTTCCTGACACTCACCGTGTAGCGTGCAGCTGCCGAAGCCTTCCAGGTCCATCTGCTGGGCCATGCTCAGCGCGCGACGATAACGCTCCGGCTGGCCCTGCGGCAGGAGCCCGAGATGTGTGATCTTCGCCGCGGTGAAAAGTGAAGCGGACGAGTTCGGACACGCCGCAACGCAGGCGCCGCAGCCAATGCATGCCGCCGCATCCATCGCCGTGTCGACACTCTCTTTGGGAACCAGAATCGCGTTTGCATCCTGCGCGCCGCCGGTCGGCGCGGTGATGAAGCCGCCCGCCTGAATGATGCGATCGAGCGCCGAACGATCCACGGCCAGATCCTTGATCACCGGGAAGGCGCGTGCCCGCCACGGCTCGATGTAGATCGTCGCGCCATCCTTGAAGCTGCGCATGTGCAGCTGACATGTCGCGGTTCCTTTCATCGGGCCATGCGCGACGCCGTTGATCATCAGGCTGCACATGCCGCAGATCCCCTCGCGGCAATCGTGATCGAAGGCAATCGGGATCTCGCCGCGGTCTGTCAGCCGTTCATTGACGACATCGAGCATCTCGAGAAACGACATGTCGCCACTGATGTCATTGGCCTCATATTGCACCATCTTGCCCGGCTGGTCCGGACCCGCCTGACGCCAGACGTGAAGTTTGAATCGCATCACTTGTAACTCCGCTGGGAGAGCTTCACGTTCTCGAACGCCAGCGGCTCCTTGTTTAGGATAGGTGCTGCGCCGTCGCCCGCGTATTCCCACGCCGCGACGTAGGCAAAGTTGTCATCGTCGCGCAACGCTTCGCCGTCGGCGGTCTGGCTCTCTTCCCTGAAGTGACCCCCGCAGGATTCTTTACGATGCAGAGCGTCAATGCACATCAGCTCGGCGAGCTCGAAGAAATCCGCCACGCGTCCTGCCTTCTCCAGTGCCTGATTGAGCTCCACGTCGCTGCCGGGAACGTTGACCTCCCTCCAGAACTGTTCTTTCAGCTGCCTAACCTTGGCCAGTGCGGTCTCGAGCCCCGTTTCGTTGCGTGACATGCCACAAAAATCCCACATCGTCTTGCCGAGCTCGCGATGGAACGACATTACGGTTCGCTTGCCATCGATCGAAAGCAGTCTCCTCGTGCGCTCGGCGACCTGTGCTTCGGCGGATTTGAACTCGGGGTGATGCGCGTCAACCTTCTCGAGTTTGTTGGACGCCAGATAATCACCAATTGTGTTGGGAATGATGAAATAGCCGTCAGCCAGCCCCTGCATCAAAGCGCTGGCGCCAAGGCGGTTTGCGCCGTGATCCGAGAAATTCGCTTCACCCGTCACGTGCAGCCCGTCGATCGTGCTCATCAGATTGTAGTCGACCCACAGGCCGCCCATGGTGTAGTGCACGGCGGGATAGATGCGCATCGGTACTTCGTAGGGATTTTCGTCAGTGATGCGCTGATAGATGTCGAACAGGTTGCCGTAGCGCTCACGAATTACCGCGCGACCAAGACGTTTGATGGCGTCGGCGAAATCGAGGTAGACACCCAAACCCGTCTCGCCGACTCCGCGCCCGTCATCGCACACTTCCTTGGCGGCGCGAGACGCGATGTCACGCGGTGCCAGATTCCCGAAGCTTGGATACTTACGTTCGAGAAAATAGTCGCGCTCATTCTCCGGAATCTGCCTTGGGTCGCGTTTGTCCCCGGCGACTTTGGGGACCCACACTCTTCCGTCGTTGCGCAGTGACTCACTCATCAGTGTCAGCTTCGATTGATATTCCCCGCTGACTGGAATGCACGTCGGGTGAATCTGGGTGAAACACGGATTCGCGAACGCAGCGCCCCGCTTGTACGCCCGCCAGATTGCGGTCGCGTTTGATCCCTGAGCATTCGTCGACAGGAAGAACACGTTTCCGTACCCACCGGTAGCGAGCACCACTGCATCTGCCGTGTGGGACTCGATCTTTCCGGTGACCAGATCGCGTGTAACGATTCCGCGCGACTTTCCGTTGATCACCACCAGATCGAGCATCTCGGTGCGCGGGTACATTGTCACACCACCACGTTTGATTTGTCGCTCGAGCGCCTGATAGGCGCCGAGTAACAGCTGCTGACCGGTTTGACCGCGGGCGTAGAAAGTTCTGGATACCTGAGCGCCGCCGAATGATCGATTGGCGAGTAGTCCGCCGTACTCGCGCGCGAACGGGACTCCCTGAGCCACGCACTGATCGATGATGTTCACGCTCAGCTCGGCGAGGCGATACACGTTCGCTTCACGGGAGCGGAAGTCTCCGCCCTTGATCGTGTCGTAGAAGAGTCGATGGATACTGTCGCCGTCGTTCTGGTAGTTCTTGGCGGCATTGATTCCGCCTTGTGCGGCGATGCTGTGAGCGCGGCGCGGAGAATCCTGGAAGCAGAAGCACTTCACGTTGTAGCCTAGCTCGCTCATGGAAGCGGCGCCCGCGGCGCCGGCGAGACCGGAGCCGACAACGATGATGGTGTTTTTTCGCTTGTTGGCCGGATTCACCAGCTTCATTTCGAAGCGATGCCGGTTCCACTTGTCAGCGAGCGGACCGGTGGGAATGCGAGCGTCCAGATGCACAGTCATCTCACCCACCCCGCGAATACCGCCACCGGCACCGCTGTGAACGCGACCCAGACCAGCACGGCGATCACAAGTGAAACCTTTCGATGCATTGGTTGCGGACTGGGCGGACTTGCGCCAATACTGCGCACGG
>DASUZC010000007.1:0-10538 GCA_036377095.1 Gemmatimonadaceae bacterium | reverse complement strand
ATCGTCTCCGTCACAATGGCTGACGGCTCTCCACTGATGGACACGAAGACATACAGCGTTATAGTCAATGATTTTCTGGCGACGGGCGGGGAAGGCTACGACGCCGGCAAGCGAGCTACCGCAATGAAATCCCTCAACATTGTCGATCTCGACGCGCTGATCGATTATCTACGGTCATTGCCGTCTCCGACTACGGCGCCAACGGAAGTCCGAATCGCACCGATCACCACCCAATGACCGACACGGTCCGAGTTTACATCAACGCCAAACCCGTTGACGTTGCAGCGAAGGCAACCGCGCTCGAAGCTGTCGAGACGTTGGACGCCGAACAGGCCGCGGCGATTCGCAGCGGCGAGCGTTTGATCACAGACAGTCGCGGCATTCCGACCACCGCTGATGCGCCCGTGCACAATGGCGCCATCTTCCGCATCGTTCGCGCTCGTCAAGTCGCCGACGATGCCGATGACAATCCACTCTGATGCCGCTCTCGATATTCTCGAACAAACTTCGGCAGCTGCCGAAGGCCGAACTGCATTGCCATTTGGATGGATCGCTTCGACCATCGACAATGCTCGAGCTGGCGCGAGACCAGCGGGTGACGCTGCCCAGGCAGACGTCCGAAGAGCTGACTGATTTCATGAGGGTGGACGACGCGCAGACTCTCGAGGATTATTTGCGTCGCTTCGACGTGACGATCTCGATTCTGCAAACCGAGGAGGCCCTGGAGCGGGCCGCATACGAGCTCGTCGAGGACGCCTACGAGGATGGCGTCCGCTACATCGAGGTTCGTAACGCGCCGATCCTGAACGTTGTGAAGGGCCTGACCCTGGTGGAGGCGATCGAGGCGCCGCTGCGCGGCCTGCGTCGCGCCGAGAACGATTTCGGAATCATTGCAAGATTCATCGTCGCGGGCCTGCGGCAGCTTCCACCGGAAAGCTCCCTCGACCTGGCAAAGCTCGCCGTCGAGTTCAGGAATGAGGGTGTAGTGGCGTTCGACCTCGCCGGCGGTGAAAAGGGAAATCCCGCTTCGCTCCACGCCGAGGCTTTTCGCTACGCGCGAGCGCACGACATGGCGGTGACCGTTCACGCCGGAGAAGGGGATGGGGCGGAATCAATCCGCGAGGCAGTGCATGTGTGCGGCGCGAATCGGATCGGTCACGGCACGCGTCTGATCGAGGATCCGGAGCTCACGCAGTACGTGAACGACCGGCGGATCGCGCTCGAGGTTTGCCTCACGAGCAACGTGCAGACGCGCGTCGCGGATTCTTATGCGACCCACCCACTCCGCGAGTACTTCGACCGTGGCCTTAACGTGACGCTCAACACCGACAACAGGCTGATGAGCGCCACTACGCTGACCGACGAATATGTTTACGCAGCTGAGCATCTTGGTTTCACCGTCGAGGAGCTGGCGGGTATTGCGCTCAACGGCTTCGAGAGCGCATTTCTTCCCTGGGAAGATCGACTGGTTTTAATCGAGGAAGTCTCGGACAGGATCGACGACTTGCTTGGGCCACCTGACGATGGTGGAGGAGGGGCAGCCTAATGGAATACTCAGCGCAAGCGGCGAAGAAAGCCGCCAACGCAATTCGTGCCCGGGCCGACACGCGTTCGCCGAGCATCGCTATCATCCTCGGCTCGGGACTGGGCGGTCTTTCCAACAAGATGGTCGACGCGGTGCGAATTCCATTCGGCGACATTCCGGGATTCCCCGAAGCAACCGTGATCGGCCATGAAGGTACGTTGCTGCTCGGCTCGCTCGGTGGACGAGACGTGGTCGCGCTCAGCGGGCGCTTCCACGTGTACGAAGGTCATCCGGCGGCGCTGGCAGCTTTCCCGGTGCGCGTGTTTCACGCGCTGGGAGCCCGCGAGATGTTTGTATCCAACGCGGCAGGAGGGATCTCGCCAAAGTTCGCGGTCGGCGAGCTGATGATGATCAGCGATCACATCAATCTGATGGGAACCAACCCCCTTATCGGCGAAGTGGAGGAGACCGACGCCCGATTCACCGACATGACAGACGCCTACGATCCGGGTTTCCGCCGAATTCTCCGCAATAGCGCCGAGGAGCTCGGCATCACGCTCCGTGAGGGAGTTTACGCCGGCGTGCTAGGTCCCTCATTTGAAACACCCGCCGAGGTGAAGATGCTGCGCATGCTCGGCGCCGACGCTGTGGGCATGTCGACGGTACCTGAAGTGATCGTCGCCAGAGGATTGGGAATGCGCGTCGCCGGCGTCAGCTGCATCACCAACGCTGCGGCCGGTGTAACTGGTGCCGCGCTAAGCCACGCCGAAGTGCTGGAGACGACCAATAGGGTGCGCGGCGCCTTCGAGGCACTGGTGACCGAGTTTCTCGAGAAGACTGCCGCTCCTCAGCTTTCTTCGGCGAGATGATTTAGCGGACCGTTGCCGGATCCCAGACCCGGCGCGGTCGCAATCGCCTTCTGCACGTATTCGATCGATCGGCGCACCGCCGCGTGCAGTGACTCGCCGTTGGCGAGCAGCGCGGTGATTGCCGCGGACAGAGTACAGCCAGTGCCGTGAGTGTTTGTGGTCTGCAGTCGCTGGGCGCGGAACGCGCGAATGTCGCCGTCGAACAGCATATCGACGACGCGATCTCCCGAAGGGAAGTGTCCGCCTTTGATCAGCACAGCTGCTGCGCCCATCTCGTCGACGATTTTCTCGGCCGCACGCGCAATGGCGTCTTCATCTTCCAGCTTTTCGCCGACGAGGATTTCCGCTTCGTGAAGATTGGGCGTAACGAGTGAAGCAAGCGGGAGCAGCTGGGTGCGAATCACTTCGATGGCGTCGTTTTCGAACAGCTTGTCGCCGGATGTAGCCACCATGACGGGATCGAGCACGTAGTTGCGAAGCGAGTAATCGCGAATCGCAGTGGCGACACTGATCGCGACTCCTCCGTTGGCAATCATTCCTGTTTTGAACGCTGCCGGAGGAAGGTCCTCGACAACGGCGTCGATCTGCGCGCGCACGAGGTCGGGGGAAATCGGCTCCCATTCTTTCACGCCTCGAGTGTTCTGGGCGGTGACGGCGGTGATCGCCGAAGTCCCGAACACGCCGAATCGCTGAAATGTCTTGAGGTCGGCCTGAATCCCGGCGCCGCCGCCCGAATCAGAGCCCGCGATGGTAAGCGCGATGCGCATGCATAAAAAGATGCGCCGTGGAGGCCCACGGCGCATCGAAATGAGTTATCGGTTTTGCGCTACTGCAGTTGTCGCGGCGGCGGAGATGGCGGCAATGACTGAAGCCGCGCCTTGAACGAGTGGAAATTGCGCGTGTCGGTGCCGAGCTGCGCCAGCTGCGCAGGCGGTATCCCATTGATCTGGGCCTGGACGGCGTTGATTCTGTCTTCCTCGAGCGGGTGGGTAAGGAACCACGCCTCAACCCCGGCAGGACGACTCTTTCTTTCGTCCAGCAGCTTCTGGAACATCGTCACCATGCCGGCGGGACTGATTCCGGCGCGGACCACATTCTTGAATCCTTCAGCGTCCGCTTCCGCCTCGTCCTGTCGGCTGAATCGCGCGAACACAGCGCCGCCGGCGATGTTGATCGCGGCCCCGGCGACCTGGCTGTTGCAAATGCTGGTTAGAACGCAGGCCAGAGTCACTCCGATATTTGCGCCTTGCGCCTTCTCCATCTGCTTGACTGTGTGACGACGCACGACGTGGCCAATCTCGTGGCCCAAGACACCGGCCAGTTCGTCCATTTGATCTGCGCGCTCGATAAGGCCGCGGTTGACGTAAACGAACCCGCCTGGCACTGCGAACGCGTTGACTTCCTTGGCGTCGACGATGAAGAATCGCCAGTCGAGATCCCGACGGCTCGTTAGCCTGGCGATCGAATCGCCCAGCACGTTGATGTAGCGGTTAAGCTCGGGATCCTGCACGATCGGTAGTTGCGCGTTGATCTGCTGCACATATTCCTGTCCCATCTGAACTTCCTGCTGCTGCGAGATGCCACAGCCAAGAAGGGACCAGGTAACCGCAATACCTATGAGGGTTCGTTTCATTGGTACTCCAGCGATGAGTTTTTCAGTGACACAAGGGGCAAATCCTATTCCAGCCACACGGAATAGCGGGACGTGAAATTACTCACGCTCGCGCGCGATCTTAGTCGACGGAAAGCCCGCGAAAAGCATTCAATGTTCGTCGCGGAAGGTGTCCGCTCGGTCGAAGAGCTGCTGCGATCCGATCTCACCGTTCGCGGCGCGTTGGTCGCTCCGCAACTCGAGGACGCACCGCGTGGCCAAGCGCTTCGACGTCAACTCAGCGAATCGAAGGTGGAGGTGACCGAAGTGAGCGAAAAGGACTTTCGCTCTGCTGCCGAGACCGACTCGCCGCAGGGGGTTCTTGCGATAGGTGAAGTCCCGCGACGCAGCCTTGATACACTGGATGTGCCGGCCGTGTGCCGCTTCCTGCTCCTCGATGGCGTTCAGGATCCGGGAAACGTCGGCACGATCCTGCGTACGGCTGCGGCGCTGGGTGCAACGGCGACCATCGCGCTACCGGGAAGCGTTGATCTCTGGAATCCAAAAGTGATTCGCAGCTCAATGGGTGCTCAATTCCACCATCCGGCGCTACATGCCAGTATCGAGGACGCGCTCGGGTTTCTGGCGCGGCACTCGGTGGAACTCTGGGCGACCGACGCCAGCGGAGCGCCCCTCGACCGTCAGACCGCCCCAGCGAGGCTCGCGATAGTGTTCGGCAACGAAGGGGCGGGAATATCGTCCTCTCTGAGGGCGAGAGCGCAGCGAACCGTTTCGCTCCCCCTTTCCGGGAACGTTGAATCACTCAACGTCGCCGTCGCAGCTGGAATTCTTCTTTACGAGCTTCGTTAACCCAATGGAATTTCTTGTTGGTCTGTTTGTTTTTGTCGCGGGGGCCGCCATTGGTTCATTTCTCAATGTCTGCATTGGGCGATGGCCGGAAGGACTGAGCGTCGTCAGCCCCCGATCCAGATGCCCGAAATGCGGGCATCAGATCAAAGCAACCGAGAACATCCCGATTGTCAGCTGGCTGATTCTTCGCGGAAAGTGCAGCAATTGCCGCGAGCGAATATCGATTCAGTACCCGATCGTCGAACTGTTGGTCGGGCTGATGTGGCTGGTCACGTATTTCCATTTCGGGCTGACGGTGACGGCGTTTCGCATCGCTGTGTTCGCGACTGTCCTTCTTGGCATCGCCATTACGGATGCAAAACACTTTCTCATTCCGGACGGCTTCACAGTGTTCGGATTGTTTTTTGTCATCGTGACCGGTTTGCTCGCTCTCTTCGTCGGAGAGGCGGAGCCGTTCGCCCGCCCATGGGACGGCATTCTCGGTATGTGCGTGGGAGCGGGCGCGATCTCGATCGTCGGCTGGCTTGGTGAAGTGTGGCTCAAGCGACCGGCAATGGGTTTCGGCGATGTCACGCTAATGGCCGTGGTTGGCGCCGCGGTCGGTCCGGTGCGCGCGCTACTGACCATCTTCATCGCAGCCGTTCTCGCTCCAATCGTGTTGCTCGGCATCGTGTATCCCCTCTCAGCGCGGGGCCTCGCCGACGACAAGGGGCAGACAGAGCTTGCACTCGAAGGCGGCACCGCGTGGCGTCGACGCGAGCTTCCATTCGGCGTCTTTCTTGCGCCCGCCGCCCTTATCGCGCTGTTGCATGGAGATGCGCTGATTGAATGGTATCTTCGTATCTCCGGACTCTGATCGATAACACTCTCTTTCAGCCACAAATGATCGTCGATGTGAAGCGGGGCGGATCTCTCATCGCAGTTCTGCTGCTTGCCTTCGTTCCCGCCTGCGAAAGCCAGAAACCGGGTGCCTACGAAGGTCCTTACGCAACAGAGGTCAAGCAGGCGATCCCGATGATCGAGCGCGCCGTCGGACTCAAGTTCAAGACGCCGCCAAAAGTGGAGACCCGCTCGAAGGAGCAGGTGCGCGATTTCGTCGTACGCCAACTCACTGACTCTCTCGCGACACACGACATCGCCGGTCAGGAGGCTGCTTACAAGCTCCTCGGGATGATCCCGGATACGCTCAAGTTGCAGCCGTTTCTGACGGGGCTGCTCGAGGAACAGATCGTCGGATATTACGATCCGCACAGCAAGGTTCTGTACGTGGTGGATGGGGCGCCCAAGGACATGGCGGGCATGACGATCACCCACGAGCTCGTGCACGCGCTGCAGGACCAGTACATCGGCCTGGACTCCGTTCAGAAGATTCGCGACGACAACGATCGGCTGTCGGCGGCGCAATCAGTTTTCGAGGGGCAGGCGGTATACGAGCAGATCTCGATCATGCTGGGCGGATCGAACATCGCCATCAATCTGCCGGGCGGTTGGGATCGCATCCGCGAGATGATCCGAGACAACAAGGGCCAGATGCCGATTTTTGCCGCGGCGCCCAACGTGATTCAGGAATCGTTGATCTTCCCGTACCTGAGCGGAGCAGAGTTCTATCGGAATTACAAAGAGCGCAAGCCCGGATCAGTCATATACAACGACATGCCGGTTTCGACAGAGCAGATAATTCATCCGGCAGCGTTCTTCGTTACCAAGGACATCCCGACAAGAATCCAGCTCGGCAATCTCAGCAACGCGACCAAAGTCTACGAGAACGATCTGGGAGAGTTCGAGACGCGTCTATTCTTGTTTCAGCATCTCCACGATCAGAACGAAGCAGTGCGTGGAGCGAGTGGGTGGGATGGCGATCGTTATGCCATCATCAACACGCCTCAGGGTCAGGGCATCGTCTGGGTAACGGTGTGGGACTCGCCGATCGAGGCGGGGGAATACTTTCACCTCGCTACAGACGCGGTTGAAAAGCGCTACTCAACCAAAACTGCCGCCGGTTCGACGGAGTCAGTAAAGAGGTTTTCGGCCGGGGGCCGCACGTTACAGCTTTCGACTCAGGAGATTCAGGGTCGGCCGGCCGTCATTTACGTCGATGTTCCCGCGGGTGCGAATCCGAACATCGTTAATCCGGCCCAGGTTACGCTCACTCAGTAGCCGTGCGCTGCGACTGCATCGCGGTTTGGGTCGGCGAGGGGTGATCTCTGAAAAACTGCTCGACCCGCTCCCTCAGCGAAGTCATTGTCGGTGGCGATCTGGGATAGGCGGGTCTGCGCGATGTTTTTCAGAGATCACCCCTCGCCTCCCTGTACGGATCCAGTGGCGCACATCCACCCTACTCCGCGCGTCGCGCGCGACTCTTTTGCACGGGCGCGCCGAGCTTCGCTCGGCTCGCTCTCGCGGCAGGGGCTCGGAGTCCGCCCGGAGGCGGCGCCAAGGTGTAACTGGCTGTGGACTCTCGAGGGAAGGCGGTGGAGGATCTTCTAAGGCGACTTAAGGGAGCGACCAAGGAGACGCACGAGCGAGCAGAGCGAGCGAGTGTAGTTAGCGGCTCCGCCCGAGCGACTGTTGTCGCCGTGAAGATCCTCCGCCGCCTGACCGGGTTAGAGGCCAGGACCTCTTACAGCTGCTAGAGCCCCAGCAGCTTCTGTAAGCCGAAAGTGCAGACGCCGATCAGACCGCCGAGTACGTAACCGGTGGTGATGATCAGATTCAGCTCGTTCTGAATCACGTTGCGCAGAATCTCCTCGACGCGATCGACACTGAACGCCATCACTTTGCGCTCGACCATCGCCTGGACGTCAAGCTTCTTGATCAGCTCCGGCAATTGATCGTGGAGCCACTCCCAGATGACGGGTGCCGCCTGCGCGGCGAGCCGCTTCGGCGCGTCCGGATCCTTTTTCGCTTCGACGTCGCCGAGGATGTCCGAGATCGGCTTCTGTAGATAAGTAAGAATTGCGTCGTGGATCGCCTTGGAGATCTCGTCTCTGATTTCGGGCTCCTCGAGCAATCCTACCACCTGCTCGACGCCGTCCGTCTCGATAGCGTCGAGCACCGCCTCGAATTTCGATTCCGTCATCATCAGCTTCGCGAAGAGCCTCTCGTGGAACCGCATGTCTTCGACGAAGCGATTGAACATCGCGTGCAGCGCAGTGCGCAGCTTGATGCGCGTCGTCGGCTGGCCGAGGAATGCGCCGAGCTTCGTCATTGCCACGGGCAGGTAGGAGGTCATCGCACCTTCGAGCGCGGAGACAACCGCCGGCGGCACTTTGTCGATGAGCGGCTCGCGTGACGTGAGGATCATCGTAATGACATCCTCGAGGCGCGACTGGAATGCGGCGAGCAGCTCGGGGCGGGCCAGCTCTTTCTGCAAGTCTCCGGGCGTCAGCAAGCGCTCGCCGACCGTGCGGCCGAGGCTCTTTGCAAGACGTGCCTGGTTTTTTGGGATGGCCCCCTGAAAAACCCACCGCTTTTTCTTGGGGTTGAAGAGCATCCAGACTGCTACGGTGTCGGAGAGCCCTCCGGCCATCGTGCCGACGAACACATGGATGCCGAATTGAACCCAGGTATTCTCGAGGTTCACCCTACTTTCGTAGTGACTGCCGGTTCCGTGCGATTGATCGACGCGGTGGGCGAATCCTGAACCGCATTCTTCGCGGGCACGTCACCGTGGGGCTCCATCGCGTCGGCCAGCGTGCCCGGCGGTTTGGGCAATAGCGCGAGATGGATGATCTCGTCCATCGTCGACACGAAGGTGAACGACATGCTCTTCACCACTTCGTCCGGAATGCCGCGCAAATCCTTCTCGTTTGCTTTCGGCAGAATCACCTGACGCAGTCCGGCGCGGTACGCAGCCATCACCTTCTCCTTGACGCCGCCGATTTCCAGAACCTTCCCGCGCAGCGTCATCTCACCGGTTAGTGCGATGTCGCGGCGCACCGGACGCCGACTCAACACGCTGGCAATAGCGAGTGTGACGGCCGCGCCCGCACTTGGTCCGTCTTTCGGAATCGCGCCGGCAGGGAAGTGAACATGCAGGTCGACTTCCTTGAACTCGACATCTTCGACGCCGAGTGTGTGGGCGCGGGAGCGGACGTAGGAGTAGGCAGCATCCACAGACTCACGCATCACATCCCCGAGCTGCCCTGTCACCGTCAGACGTCCTGACCCGGGCATTCGCAGGGCTTCGATCACCATCAGATCGCCACCCGTCGCTGTCCACGCCATGCCGGTGACGGCGCCGATCTCCGGCTCCTGCTCCGCGTCCTCGAGCGTATAGGTCGGATTGCCGAGGATGTCGATCACCATATGATTGTCGACCACCCACGCGCCCTCTTCACCTTCCGCTTTCTTGCGTGCGCGCTTGCGCATTAGCGACGCGATGTTGCGCTCGAAATTGCGCAGGCCGGCCTCGCGCGAATAGCGATTCGAGATGAAGCCGAGTACCTCGTCGGTGAACTGGATGTCCTTATCGGTTATACCGTGCTCCTCGATCAAGCGAGGCAGCATGTAGCGCCACGCGATTTCCACTTTTTCTTCGACCGTGTAGCCAAGAACGCGAATGACTTCCATGCGGTCGCGCAGCGGCGCCGGAATGTCGTACAGATTGTTGGCAGTGCAGATGAAGAGAATGCTGGAGAGGTCGAAGGGAAGGTTCAGATAGTGATCGACGAAGTTCGAGTTCTGCGATGGATCGAGAACCTCGAGCATCGCAGCGGTCGGATCGCCTGAAGGGCCTCCGCTCGTCATTTTATCGATTTCGTCGATCATGAGAACGGCATCGCGCACCTGAACACGACGCAGTGACTGCAGGATCAGGCCCGGCATCGCGCCGACGTACGTGCGGCGGTGCCCACGAATTTCTGCCTCGTCCCGCACGCCACCAACGGAAATGCGATAGAACGCGCGCGAGATGGAGCTGGCGATCGCTTCGCCGAGCGATGTCTTACCGGTTCCAGGCGGTCCGACGAAGCAGAGGATGGGTCCGTGCGGATCGCCGCCGCGCAGTTTTCTCACCGCGAGATACTCGATGATGCGCTCTTTGGCTTCCTTCAACCCGTAATGTCGGCTGTCGAGTGAATCTTCGACTTTCTTGAGCTCGATGACGTCGTCGGTCGCCGACTTCTTGTTCCACGGCAGCGCCAGCATCCAGTCCAGATACGTGCGAATGACCTGATACTCGCTCGACGCCGGCGAGAGATTGCGCATACGCTCGATCTCGCGACGACCTTCCTGTGCTGCTTTCTCGGGAAGGTTTGCTTCCTCGAGCTTTTTGAGGGTCTCGATCGCCTCTTTTTCGCCGGGATCGCCCTCGCCCAGCTCTGACTGAATCGCTCGCAGCTGCTGTCGCAGATAAAACTCGCGCTGGTGCTGCTCGATCTTGATCTCGGTTTGCCGCTTCACGTCTTCCGCTACGCGCGCCCGCCCGACCTCGCGCTCGACTCGGCCGAGCAGGAACTTCAGGCGCTGCCCGATGTTCAGTCGCTGAAGTATTTCGTCCTTGTCGGAGACCTTGAAGTTCAGGTTTGTTGCAGCCAGATCCGCGAACCGACCGGGATCGGAGATATTCATCTTGAGGATCGCCGGCACTTCGTCCGGAATGCGCTCGATCAGCTCGGCAAGCGTTTCAGCACCGGTGACGATCCGTGAGATGAGGTCATCGACTTCGTTCGGATCGGGTGGA
>DASUZC010000006.1:0-28826 GCA_036377095.1 Gemmatimonadaceae bacterium | reverse complement strand
GTCGCTGCCGATCACCAATGCCGATCGCGCCGTCGGCGCTACACTGTCGGGCGAGATCGCGAAACGGTATGGCGACGAAGGACTCCCCGACAACACGATATCCTTCCGCTTCACCGGCTCGGCGGGTCAGAGCTTCGGCGCATTTGCCGCGCGCGGACTCTCGCTGGAGCTGGAAGGCGAAGCCAACGACTACGTCGGCAAGGGACTGTCGGGCGGCCGACTGATCGTGCGTCATCCGCGCGCCGCGCAGTTCATCCCCGATCAGACGGTTCTGATCGGCAACACGGTGCTGTACGGCGCAACGTCTGGTGAAGCTTACTTCGCTGGCGTTGCCGGCGAGCGCTTCGCGGTGCGTAACAGCGGTGCGACTGCCGTCGTCGAAGGAGTCGGCGATCACGGTTGCGAGTACATGACTGGCGGCACCGTCGTCGTGCTCGGCCGCACCGGTCGCAACTTCGCGGCGGGAATGAGTGGAGGAGTCGCGTTCGTCCTGGACGAGTTCGATCTGCTCAAGCAGCAGTGCAACCTGGGGATGGTGGATCTGATTCCCGTCGCCGATTTCGGTGAGCGGGACACGCTGCGCCATCTCATCGAGCAGCACGCGCGCTACACAGGCAGTGCCCGCGCCAAACGCGAGCTCAATCAGTGGGACAAGGCCATACGTCATTTCTACGCTGTAGTGCCGCGTGAATACCGTCAGGCGCTGGAGCGCCAGCGCGATGAAGCGGTGGCCTCTCGCGCGGCAGGTGGACGTGGCGGTCTGGCAATAGTTGATGCGAGGATCGACCGACATGGCTGATCCGAAAGCATTCATCACGCTGCGGCGCGCGACGCCGTCGCGCCAGCCGGTGCACGAACGCGTGCGTCATTGGGGCGAGTTCTACGAGCAGCCGGCGGAGTCGAAAGTTCAGACTCAGGCTGCGCGCTGCATGGATTGCGGCGTTCCCTTCTGTCAGGGCGACACCGGCTGTCCGGTGCGTAACATCATCCCCGAGTGGAATGGGTATGTGCAGCGCGGCGATTGGCGTGCGGCGTTCGATTCACTGCACGCGACAAATAATTTTCCGGAGCTGACGGGCCGTCTCTGCCCGGCACCGTGCGAATCCGCCTGCGTACTCGGCGTTGTCAGCGAGCCGGTCGCAATTCGCCATATCGAGCAATCGATTGCGGACCGCGGCTTCTCGGAAGGCTGGGTCACGCCACGGGCGCCGAGTCGTGCGACGGGATTCAAGGTCGCCGTAATCGGTTCAGGCCCTGCTGGTCTCGCCGCTGCGCAACAGCTGCGTCGGGCCGGACACGGCGTAGTGGTGTTCGAGAAAAACGAGCGCGCCGGCGGACTGCTCCGCTTTGGAATCCCGGAGTTCAAGCTCGAGAAGTCCGTGCTCGATCTGCGTCTGTCTCAGCTCGAAGCGGAAGGAGTTGTTTTTGAGACCGGGGTGAACGTAGGCGACGACATCACTGTCGAACAGCTGCGCGCGAAGTTCGATGCGGTCTGCGTGGCTACCGGCGCTGAATCGCCGCGCGATCTACCGGTGCCTGGTCGCGACCTCGCCGGAATTCACTTTGCGATGGATTTCCTGGCCGCCCAGAATCGAAGACTCAGTGGCGTGCTCGACTTCTCGCGCGATTTTAGTGCGGCCGGCAAGAACGTAATCATCATCGGTGGTGGCGATACCGGTTCGGATTGCGCGGGTACCTGCATTCGACAGGGCGCGAAGAGTGTCACCCAATTCGAGCTATTGCCGCAACCTCCGCTCGAGCGGGCGACGAGTACGCCGTGGCCGCTGTGGCCGATGATGCTGCGATCCTCGCACGCGCACGAAGAGGGATGCGTGCGCGAGTGGAGCATTGCTACGACCGCATTCTCCGGAGAGAACGGTCGAGTCCGGCACCTTCACACGGGGCGCGTTGAAACAAGAACTCTCGCGGATGGCCGTCTCGATTTCGCGCGCGTGCCAGGTTCGGAAGCAGAGATCGATGCGGATCTCGTGTTGCTGGCGATGGGCTTCACCGGCCCGGTGAAGAATCGGTTACTGCTCGACTTCGGCGTGGAATTCGATCAGCGCGGAAATATCAAAACTGATTTCGCGCACCGCACGAGCGTGGAGGGTGTCTTTGCCGCCGGTGATGCCCGACGGGGTCAGTCTCTGATCGTGTGGGCGATTCGAGAGGGCCGTGACGCCGCTGACGCGATCAATCAGTACCTGAAAGCGGCGCTACGACCGCCGCGGGCACCCTGAACCCGGTTTTCCGTCTGCAACATTTTGAGCCGCAAGGTATCGATCGCTCCCGCCCTGGCGTCGCGTAAGTCTGCCATCGGCTCGTAGCCGACGCGCCGCACGATGAGCCCGTATAGCCCGGGCGGTATGCGAGGCACTATGAATCCGCCTCGTCCGTCGGTCAGCGTCGAAACGATTTTGCCATCATTCGCACGACGAACGATGATCTCTGTCGAGCCGAGCGGTTGACCGGACTCTAAATCGACAACGGTGCCTGTCAGTGCGAACATCGGCGCCGAGGTTGCATCACGCGTGGCCGATTCGGCGTCGAACACCGGAATCGCGGCGACGATGTGCACGAGTCCCAGCACCTGCTGGTTACCAGGACCGAAGCTAGGCGCGACGCCGGTCCGTGCGACACATCCGGTCACGGCTAGAGTCACAAAAATGGTGGCTAAACGATGCTGCATACCTGAGCGACGTCCAAAAGGCTCATCAGGTAACGTGTTTGGCGAGCGCGAGTTGCGGAGCCGCATTGGCCCTGCGAACAGCAGTCCCAGCACCCCCCGATCCACGGCCTGAGAGAGGCACCAAACATGTGTGTTAAGCGGGCTTCTGCGAGCGCCTGGACACGACCAAAAAGACCACTCCGGCGACCAGCATCAGCGTCGACAGCAGCTGTCCCATCGTGAACCGGCCGAGGACGATCAATCCCAGCTGAGGGTCCGGCTGACGTGTGAACTCGATTAGGAATCGCAACACTGCATAGCCAACCAGGAATGCTCCAGTCAATAGACCATTCCAATACCATCCCTGCTTGTGCGCGACGCGATCCAGCATCCACAACACGATCGCAAGCAGAACTCCCTCGGCTAACGCTTCATATAGTTGCGACGGATGACGCGGTACCTGGAGCTTATCGTCGGGAAATACCATCGCCCACGGAACGTTGCTCGGACGTCCGTAAAGCTCGCCGTTGATGAAGTTGCCAAGCCGGCCGAAGAAGAGACCCTGCGTCCCCGAGACAGCGATGGTGTCACTCACCGCCAGAAACGGGAGCTTGTGCCGACGGCAGAACAGTACGGTTCCGACTGCCATGCCGATGAGCGCGCCGTGGAAGGAGAGGCCTCCGGTCCAGATCTCAAACACGCTCCAGGGATGTGCCCGATAAATGGGAAATTCATACGCGAAGACGTAAAGCAGTCGCGCGCCCACCAACATCCCGATCACCAGATACGGCAGCAGATCATCGAGCTGCTTTCGTGTCAGTGCGCTGATTCCACGATTGATGCGCGCCACAACCAGTCGATACCCGATGACGTACCCGATCAGGTACATCACTCCGTACCAGCGCAGATGAAACGGACCGAACGAGATAATGTCCGGCGGGATTTTCGGGTAAGGTATCGTCACGCTTAAGGCCGATAGCTGTACGCGAGCGTATTCAGCGTCAGTCGTAGCAACGACTACAACCGGAACAGGTAGCTGGCCTTGGCGAAGAAATAATCCGCCGACCGGCGCAACGGCTGCCAGTTGAATCGCTGCAGCGGATCCGGCTCACCATCGGCGCGACTACCGTAACCCAGGAAGAAGACGGTGCCGGGTGTTGGCTGATACGAGAACAGATAATCGCCGTGCAGCGAGCGCGAGCGGGTCGCGGAGGCCAGCTCGCCGTCAATGATAAGCGGATAGTTGGTCCGCGTCTCGTCGCGAAGATCGTCGTGCTCGCTCAGATCATACTCGCCGACGAGTCGCATGAAGATGGCGCGCGTGATCTGATACTCGAACTTTACGCGCGGAATCATGTTCCGCCCGACGAGACTGTGATCGCTGCGGCGCCAGTAATCCTGGTAGTCGAACGTCCCTTCGATCCGCGCGCGTTCGCTCGGGCGGAACGCCATTGCCAGCTGGATCAGATCGATATCAGCCTGCGCCCACTCGAAGAAATTCTCATCCTGACCGCCGACGTAAAGCAGGTCGGCGTTGAATCTCTTCCACTGCGGCGTCGACAGCGTGAACACGTAATCGTGATTGGTGATGCGGGGCCGGCCGGTGAACGGCACGGTATCACCAGCAGGCGTGAGAATCCGATACGACGAGTACAGTTGACGGTCGAAGCCGAAAGTCTCAACGTAAAAACCGGCGCCAATGTTCCACCCGCCGCGCAATCCCACGCTGCTGCTTAGATGAAGCTTCTTGTCCTGCGCGTCCCCGTGATCAAAAAAGTTGTCGTACTGCCACTGGTCGTCGACGGCGAAATCGCCCGTCAGCGTTTCCAGAAACGATCCTGGTTTACCGAACCGTGTGAATCGATGATCGATGTTCGCGTGGACGACGCCGGGCCGTGAGATAAACCCACTTCGTGCGCGGAAGTCATCTCCAATTCCGTTGAACAAGTAACGGAAGCCGAACTCTTTGCCGTTGCGCGACAACGTCGCATCCCACAACGGTGCCGTGCGCTTCACCCCGCTCGCACGATCGAAGCTCCCTGCACCCTGCAACAGCAGGCTGTACACATCGCCGAAAGCCAGCCGAGTGTCGAAGTCGGCAACGCGATTGTAATCGTTGCCGACAACACGGTCCGTATAAGCGATGCCCATACGCGATTTGCCGCCGAGATCGCGTTGCGCCCGCAAAATGTTGTAGAAGGCACGATCTCGTCCCGACGGTGACAGACTTCGATCATCGGCCGCGGACAAAATGCCGAGCCCCGTGGCGCCAACTTTTCCGGTGAGCTTGAGCGCCGCATCAGGTTGGACGATGCGGCGGGTGTAGATGAGATTGTGCGGCGTGGTGAACGCGTCGAGTCCTTCCAGGAAGAAGGGACGTTTCTCCGGGAAGAACAGCGCCTGGCGCGGATCGATCACGAACTGGCCTGCATCCGACTCGACTTCTGCGAAATCTGGATTCACCGCCGCGTTAAGCGTCAGCGTGTTGGTGATGCCCCATTGGACCCTGCCACCGAGCTGCGGCGAGCCGCGATTGTAGTCCCAACCACCGGGGCCGGGTGCGCCGGTGACCTTTTGCGTGACCGACGGATTCACGTCGAGCACCAGACCACGGCGCAAACCGGTTAAACCATCGAGCGATCCCGATTGCGACAGAAATGATGTGTTGGCTCGCTTCGCCGGTACCCACGAATCTTCGTGTCCCGAGTGCTGGACCTGGCGGACGACGTTGATGTCCCAGCTCTGTTCGTCGCCCGACTGATACTTGAGACTCTTGAGCGGAATCTTGATCTCGACTTCGTATCCGTAACTGGTGAGTCTACCCTTGGAGCTGAACACGAAGTCCTGACTCAGATCAGGTGGCACTCGACCAGAGAGCGTCGGCGTCCAGGTACCCGTTAGCTGCTGACCTTGCTCGACGATCGTGCCGTCCATTTGGACGCCGAGTGGATTCACCGCGAAGACGTACGCCTGGCGATGGTCGTGAAAAGTGCCGAGCAGGATCTGGACATTGTCGTCGGCGGTGATTTTGTCGCGGTCGGCGAGCGTTGCGTGCACCCCGCCGTGCGATTCGAAAGCGCGGACACCGAAGTACACCGCGGTCGGCGAATACCAGACCAGGACCTGAGTTGAATCCGCCGCCGGAATTCCGTCGTGTGGCGAGAATTGGGAGAACCCGGTCAGCACGGCCGCCTGCTGCCACACCGGCTCGCTCAGCGCGCCGTCGACAGCGACTTCGGCTTCGATGCGGGGCAGTTTGACGTTGACCTGATTGTCGCGCCCGCTATAGACAATGGTGGCGGCGGCAACGGCAAAACGGGCCCAGAGGACCAGGCTGGGGATCATGGCTGCAAGATGTGACTGGTAGTTTGCAGGGTAAAGCCTTTTCTGAAGCGGGAAGCGGGAAGGGGGAAGCGTGAGATCAACGTCTGCCTTGACCAAACACGCAGCCATCCGTATAGTTGGCCTCGTGACTCGACTCTACTTCGCCGCGACCTATTACTACGGATTTACCAGAATCCGGAGGCCAGCTCGCGCGCGGTAGACTAGTATCACACTCGCTTGAGACCTGGCCTCCGCAACGCGGGGGCCTTTTGTTTTCCAGCCCTGCCCCGCGGCTCACTCTCCACCTTTACATGGGATACGATGTTGAAGTCAAAAAGTGTCAGTGCGAGCAAAGCTAGGTCGAACGGAGCCGATCGACCGCGGACACCAGTGCCGCCACTACGGGTGGCGTTCCAGGGGGACCGCGGCGCATATGGCGAATCGGCGATCGCGCAGATCTGGCGGCATCCCGTCGAGGCAATTCCGTATCCGACTTTTGTTGCGACTGTTCGCGCGGTCGAGCACGGCGATGCCGACGCCTGCGTGATCCCGGTGGAGAATTCCATCGTTGGAAGAGTCGATGCCGGTTGGCAGGCGCTGGCCGCGCATCCACAATTGCGCACCGTCACGGAAGTGTCAGTACCCGTTCGTCACTGCCTGATGGCACCCCGCGGTGCGACACTCGAAGGATTGCGGAGCGCCGCTAGTCACCCCGTTGCGCTTGCCCAGTGTAATCGCTTCTTCGAACAGCATTCGTGGATCAAGTCGACCAAGTCCTTCGACACTGCTGGAGCGGCACGCGAGATCGCCGAGCGCGGTGACATTACCCAGGGCGCGATTGCCAGTCGTGCCGCCGCCGAGCGCTACGGACTGGCTGTGCTCGAGGAAGGAATCCAGGACAGTCGGGACAACTATACGCGCTTCGTTGCCGCTGTCTCCCACCGCTCACGCCTGTGGCGGCGCACGCACGCAATTCGTGGTGCAACTTCTGTCGAGAAAGACGATCCCCGCCACATCTACGACGCGACGCGCGAATTGCTGGAAGTGATCGTCGAGCGCAATTGGCTGGAGCTGGACGAGATAATCAGCGTCTGGTTCACGGTGACTCCCGATCTCACTTCGGCTTTTCCAGCACTGGCAGCACGCGAGATGGGCTGGGTCGACATCCCGCTCCTCTGCGCGAGCGAGATACCCGTCGCTGAAGCGATGCCGCGCGTGGTGCGGGTGTTGATGGAAGTGGAGCTGAAGGCGCCGCGGCGGTTGGAGAATCACGTTTATCTCAGGGAGGCGGTGGCGTTGAGACCGGATCTTCATAAATCGTCCGCCTAGACAGTCAAAGACAACGAAACACACTGTCCCGTCGCAGGCAGTACTTTTGGGCATGCCAGACCCACGCGTCTGCATTGTAGGCGGCGGGCCGGCGGGCATGATGCTCGGCCTTCTCCTCGCCCGCTCGGGCATCACCGTGCGCGTGCTCGAGAAACACGCGGATTTCTTTCGCGACTTCCGCGGCGATACCGTTCATCCTTCCACGCTCGAGATACTCGCCGAGCTCGGCATACTCGACGATTTCCTGAAGCTGCCGCATCAGGAAGTACGGCAGCTCAGCGGACAGATTGGCGACACAACACTCACGCTTGCCGATTTCACTCACTTGCCGGTGCGAGCGAAGTTCATTGCGTTCATGCCGCAATGGGATTTCCTGAACTTCATCGCGGAGCGCGCCCGGATTTATCCGCAGTTCTCGCTGGAGACGAACACCGAGGTGACCGGATTATGCTTCGATGGCGATCGAGTCATCGGTGTGCATGCGAAGACGCCAACTGGTGATCAGGATAGGTTGGCCGATTTGGTCGTGGGTGCCGATGGCAGGACGTCGACGGTGCGCCAGGCGGCCGGACTCAAATCAACCGACTTCGGCGCGCCGATGGATGTTCTCTGGATGCGCATCCCGCGGGAACCGACGGATCCGAATCAGCTGCTCGGCCGAATCGATTACGGACAGGTTTTCGTTCTCATCGACCGCGGTGATTATTGGCAGGCAGGCCTGGTCGTGGGCAAAGGGACTTACGAGGAAATTCGGCAGCGCGGTCTGCCGGCCCTGCGCGATGACATCGTCCGCCTCGCGCCATTCTTCGGCACTCGCGTCAATGCATTGAAAACGTGGGAGGACGTCAAGCTTCTCACCGTGCAAGTCGATCGGTTGCAGAAGTGGTATCGCGATGGACTGTTGTGCATCGGCGACGCCGCGCACGCGATGTCGCCCGTCGCCGGCGTCGGTATCAACCTGGCAATTCAGGATGCAGTCGCCGCCGCAAACTTTCTCGTGCCCGCGTTGCGCAATACGGGGAAAGCGACCAACGCTGTGCTCGACGAAATCCAGAAGCGTCGCGAGCTGCCCACGCGTATTGTTCAAACCGCGCAGCTGGCGATTCAGAACGGAATCATCCGCCGCGTACTCGGCCGACAGGGTCAGCGCCTGAGCCCGCCATGGATAATTCGTCTATTGGGTGCGGTTCCCCTGCTCCGGCGAATTCCCGCGCGACTTGTCGGGCTCGGCTTCCGCCGCGAACACGTCCGCACCAGCCCTGCGTAATCGGGTCAGTCGCCCCTATTGTGGAATTGTGTTTTCCCGCAGCAACCGCGCGAAGAAGGCGAGGTTGCGCGCCATCTTCTCCACCGCGCCCGCAACGTCCTCGTCTTCGCGAAACTTTCTGCCGAGCGATTTCTTGGTAGCGCGCGTGTAATCGCCCTGGTACGAGACCCCGCAGTGTGGGGGAAGCGTGACGCCGATGTTGAGCAGGAAATTCGAGATGTTGCCGGTGATATGCTGCTCACCATCCTCCTCGCCGGTAATCACGATCCCACCGACTTTGTTGTTCAGCCGTGACTTACCCGTATCGAGCAGCTCATTGTGTACCTCGTCGAGCCGTTCAATAGTGCGCTGCATCAACGACGACTGATTTCCCCACCATATCGGTGTTGCGAAGACGATGATATCGGCCGCCAGGATCTTTTTCAGAATTCCCGGCCACTCATCTCCCTTCCCCATGTTGCTCTTGGTTCCGGCGGGAATCTCGTAATCCGCCAGCCGAATGATCTCGCTCCGCACACCGTTCTCGCGGAGGCTCTCGGCGACGAACTCCGACAGTGTCTCGGTGTGTGAGAATTCCTGGCCGGACCGCTTGTGCTTGAGCGTCGCCAGGAGAAACACGGCTCTCAGATCGGCAGAAGGCATTTACTTAGTCGCCGGTTGTGGAACGGCGTTCACTGAATCAACCCACGCTCTCACTCGCGTATCCAGTATGTCGAGCGGCAGTGCTCCTTGACTCAATACCTGATCGTGAAACGCGCGTACATCGAACCGAGATCCCAACTTCTGCTGTGCGTACTGTCTCAGTGCTTTGATCTCCAGCTCGCCACTCTTGTACGCCAGAGCCTGCGCCGGCATCACGATGTAGCGATCGACTTCCTGCACGATGTCCTGCTCCGTCTTGGCGTTGTTCGCCTTGAAGTAGTCGATCGCCTGCTGGCGCGTCCAGCCGAGTGAGTGAATGCCGGTGTCGATGACGAGGCGAATCGCGCGCCACATCTCGTAGGTGAGCTGGCCGAACTTGGAGTATGGATCCTTGTATAGCCCGAGCTCCGGACCGAGACTCTCCGAGTACAATCCCCAACCCTCGACGAATGCGGTGTAACCACCGTAGCGTCGAAAGTTCGGAATCCCCTCCAGCTCCTGAGCGAGCGCAATCTGCAGGTGATGGCCGGGCACCGACTCGTGCGCGCTCAGCACTTCCATCTCCCAGATCGGGCGCGTGTCGAGCTTGTAAGTGTTGACGAAGAATTGTCCCGCCCGGCCGGCGGCAACTGATCCAGGCTGGTAATACGCCGTCGTCTGTGACGGCGCCGCGTACAACGGGATGGTCGAGACGCCATAAGTCAGACGCGGTAATCTGCCGAACAACTTCGGCAGCTCCGGATCGATACGCTTGACGACGTCACGATACCCGTGCACCAGAGCAGCAGAGTCCGTATAAAAGAATTTTGCATCAGTGCGCAGCATGTTGGTGAAAGCGGCGAAGGTCCCGTTGAAAGCGGTCGCCGCAATCAGACTGTCCATCTGTCCACGAATCCGTTTCACTTCCGACAACCCGAGATTGTGAATCTCCTGCGGCGTGCGCGTGGTCGTCGTCTGTACCTTGACGTTGTACGCGTACCAGGCTGCGCCGTTCGGCAGCGCGCTCATGCCGATCGTCTCGCGCGTCCGCGGGATGTACGTCGTCACCAGATACCGATGCAGTCGCTGGAACGCGGGACGATCGAGCTCGTTATACACTCGTTGCGCTTCTACACTCAGACGAGACCGTTCCGACTGTGGGATCCCGACCGGGAAGTCGGTGAACGGCGCCAGCAGTGCGCTCGACAGCGCCTCGTCGGGTATGAGATTCTGAACCTGCGCCGGCACGTCACGCAGCGTGATACGCGGCGGAGTAATTCCCCGCTTTAAACCGCTGTCGAGCAGCGCGATCGTCTGATCGACTACGGCAGGCAGCTGGCGCAGTCGCGCGAGAATACTCTCGTAATCTTTGACCGTTGCAGTTGGTGCGGATCCGATCGTTGACGCGGAGTACTGTGGACCGTTCCGCTGATCGATCTGCAGCAAATCACCGGGGAAGCGCTGGCCCTCGATTGCTTCCTCGAGACCGCGCTTGAAGATGTCGTAGCTTAGCTGATCGGCCGGATTCAGGCGTGAGCGATTGATGGCGCGGACGACATTGAGCTCGGTGGCGACCATTGCTCTCCGCGCGTTCAGCGCGGGTACCGAGAGATCGGTCCAGCGATCGTTCTGTCCTGGATAGCCGGTGTACGTCGCGTACTCAGGGAATACGACGTTGTTGTATTCCCAATCCAGATCGAACAGCTGGTGCAGCCGCGTGCTGTCGCTGGGACCACCCGCCAGCGCAATTACCGCGAATCGACGCTGATAATCGGCAAGGTTCGCTTGCGCACTGGCGCCGTCGTTCACCGAGACGACGAAAACGGCTGTAAGGAGTGCGGCCCGCCGTGATACAGTCATGGAGGGAGTCGAATATGCGGCGGTCGCCAATGCGCAGCAACCGTGCGCTATCGAACATTCCCGTCCCCTTACATCAGCGCCAGGCTTTGCGGATTATGGGGCCGTGACGCAGATCATCTTCCTCTACGGCCGCCCGGGCGTCGGCAAGCTCACGGTCGGCGAGCATCTCACCGCCGAGACCGGTTACAGCCTGCTGCACAACCATGCGGTCGTCGATCTGACGACGTCGCTTTTTCCGTTCGGCACTCCAGCGTTCGTCTCGCTGCGCGAGGTCTTGTGGCACACCTGCGTCGAGTCGGCGCTCAGGTCCAAGATGGGCGGCGTCATCATGACGTTTGCACCGGAAGCAACGGTGAGCGACAACTTCATTCCGTCACTGCAGAAGCGCGTCACCGCCGGCGGCGGCACAATTCACTTCATCGAGCTGCAGTGCAGCAACGGGGAGCTGGAGAAGCGAATTCAATCGGAGCCACGCGAGCGATTCGGCAAACTGCGCGACGTCTACAAATTCAGAAAACTCGACGAGGCGGGCACCTTCGACAAACCAAAGATGCCAACGCCGGAGCTGGTGGTCGACACCACCAATCAAAGCCCACTCGAATCAGCGCGTGCTATTGCACGTCACTTGCGTCAAGGACATCCCGGATAGACCCACCCTGGCAGGGAGATCACCGCGATGCGAATGCTGATGCTCCTCCTCGCTTTCATCGCAGCGCCGGCATTGGCCCAGCGCGACACCAGCGGTAATCAGTCGGCTCCGACTCGCCTGCGAGTTTATCTCGACTGCAACGTCTGCGATTTTGATTTTCTCCGCACCGAGATCACGTTCGTCGATTACGTTCGCGAGAGACAAGACGCCCAGGTCCACATCCTTGTGACAGGGCAGGAGACAGGTGGAGGTGGTACCGAGTACACCCTGACGTTCATCGGCCAACGGGAAATGGCTGCCCTTGGCGACACGCTGACGTATGTCGCGTCGCCTGCGACCACTCCCGACGACCTGAGGAATGGCCTGGCGCGGATCCTGAAAATCGGTTTGCTACGCTACGAATCGCACATCGGCGATCTTGCGGGATTCGACGTCTCCTATAACGAACCGAGCAAGTCCAAAGCGCCAACTGCTCAACACGATCCGTGGAACTATTGGGTTTTCAGAACAAGCGCCAACGGATACGCCAGCGGAGAGAAAGCGAACAACTTCGTATCACTCAATGGCTCGCAAAGCGCCAATCGCGTCACAGAAAAGTGGAAGACCAACCTGACTTTTTACGTTAACTACGGCCAGAATCGGTTCGATCTCACTGACGGCAGCACTTTCAAGAGCTACTCGCACAGTTACGGGCTGAGCGACCTGCTCGTGAAAAGTCTTGGGCCGCACTGGTCATTCGGCCAACGGGCATCGTGGACGTCCTCGACATTCCTCAATCAACAGCGGGCGATGAGATTTGCGCCCGCAATCGAGTTCGACGTGTTTCCATACTCGCAATCGACGCGGCGGCAGCTGACGGTTCAATACGCGACCGGCGTCGATTATTTCGCGTATCAGGACACGACCATCTTCAATCGGATCAGTGAGACGCGAGTCGATCAGACAGTGATCACAGCTCTCGATCTTAAGCAGCCATGGGGTTCGATCAGTAGCTCGCTGGAAGGCGCAGTCTACGTGCACGATCTCAGCAAACGCCACTTGGTCTTTTTCAACAGCCTCGACCTGCGGCTGGTCAAAGGACTTTCCCTATTCTTTTTCGGGCAGCTATCCCTGGTGCGCGACCAGCTTTATCTGCCGAAGGGAGATCTGAGCGACGCCGATCGCCTGCTTCGCCTGCGTCAGCTGGCGACTTCCTACACATACTTCACGAACTTCGGCTTGAGCTACAGCTTTGGCTCGATCTTCAACAATGTTGTAAACCCGCGCTTTGGTGGAACGAGCGGCGGCTTCACGATCATCAACTGATTTCACGACCAGTCAACTATTCAAGAAGCTCAAAGTCTTGCGATTTATTCGCGCTCATGGGTATTTAGTCCTCCCAGACCGATACGATTCGGCCTCCTCCATCCCACCCACTCGGAGGAATTATGCGTGCGCGTCTCACCAGTCTTGTTGCGATCGGTGTAATCCTCTCTCTTTCGCCGCAGCGACTCCAACCGCAATCAGATCCCAACTTCAAGCTGAGCGCAAATGCCCAGGCGGCCAGTCACTTCCGCGCCGGGATGACTGACGTTCAGAACCTCTCGCTCGAGAGCGCGAACTCGCACTTCAAGCTGGCAGTCGATGCGGATCCGACTTTCGGGTTGGCCCGCGTACTGTATGCCGGCACCGGTCCGCTGCTGCCGGATCAGGCCGCATCCGAGGCGAATCACGGCGTCGCTGATGCGGCAGCGCACGGAACTACCAACGAGCTGTTGCTGGCGTTGGCATATCGCGAAGCGATTCTCGGCCATGCCGACGCAGCGAAAGCATTGTTCGGCGCTGCCGCACAGCTGATGCCCAACGATCGCTTCGTTGTTTTCTCGGCGCCCGGTGGACTTTTCGGTGGAGATCTTCAGTACTATCGCGGCCTCGCCACCAAAATGGCAGACTATCCGCTCGTCTACAACGCGCTCGCCTACAACGAGTGGTTCGCCGGAAACAAGGAAGCGGCGCTCGCCGCAGCGAAGCGGCAAGTCGAGCTAAACCCAAGCGCTCCCAATCCGCACGATACATACGCCGAGTTACTGCAGTGGAACGGAGACTTCCTCTCCGCCGCCACACACTACAAGCAGGCCGCTGCGCTCACTCCCAGGTTTCCAGAGGCTTACGCGGGACTCGCGGAAATCGAGGCTGCGCAAGGACACTACGATCAGGCAAGGTCTTATCTCAATCAGGCAATCGCCAACGCCTGGTCTCAACAGCAGAAGATCAATTACCTGCGCGAGATCGCGGGGACTTACGCGATGGAAGGCGCTTCAGCGCCGACTATCCTGAAAGCGCTGGAAGCTGCGGCAACCGAAGCAAAGGCAGCTGGTGATCTTTCGCAGGCCGCCAATCTTTACTCACAGATCGCAGCGACTCAGGCTGCAGCCGGCAACGCCGCGGCGGCGCATCAGGCATTGGCAACGGCCACCGGACTTGGCGGACCGGTGCCGTGGAACGTCCATTATTTCGGCGGGATGACGCACAGTCTCTTGAAGCATTGGCCGCCGGCGCAGGACGAGCTCGCCAAGCTGAAGGCAGATTCGACGGCGCCGAAGTCGCGTGTCGCCGCGCTCGAAGGCAACATGCTGATTCAGCAGGGCAAGCCTGCCGATGCGCTCAAAGTATTGATGGCCGCCGATACGACCGATCTGCTGGTGCAGAATCGCATCGCCGAAGCTCACGCCGCGCTTGGCCATCCGGATGAAGCCGCGAAATGGTACGCGCGGATCAACTCGAACTACGCCATAAATCTCTTTGACTGGACCAACGTGAACTCGAGACGAAGGGCGAGAGTCGCAGTAGCAAAACGATAGACGAAGACGCCCCGCCGGAACAAACCGACGGGGCGTTTCACATCCAGAATCAGTTAACCGTGATGCTCCGAGTGATCGTCCTCGCCTGAGTGATCGTCGTCCTCGAACGCGTGGAACGAGCGACGAATGTTATCCTCGATCCTCGACAATGCATCGCTGCCCGCGGTCGCGCCGCTTGGATCGATTGCGGCACCGTTACTATCGAGGAACCACTTCGCGACATCGATGCTGACCGTCGCGTTGGTCGTCGTCGCATCGATCACGAGCGGCGGATCGAATTCCATCTCCAGGCTCGATCGCAGCGCTGAAGTAAAGACGAACGGCGTCCCCTTGAAGCTGCCTTCGACACGCACACTCTTGCCAACAAGGCTCGGATTGGCGGCATCGAATGTGGCGTTGCGGGACGGCTCCAGCTTCGCCTCGAGACTTCTGTAAGTGCCCGGCGTCAACGGCACCGAGAGTACAGTGTGAGCCGCGGCGTCGACCGGAATGTCTATCAGCACCGGATCACGCGCCACATCCTCGCACTCTTCACCAGCTTCACCGTGATCGTCGCCACTGTCCTCGATCTCGGCGACGCAATCAGTCTGTTCATTTTCATTCAGCTCGATCTTGTCGAGCACAACCTGGACTTTGCTGATCACGAGCTCGCCGGCTGGGCCGACTGTAATGTCGGGCGACATGCGAATCGCTGTCGCCCCTGCGCTCGAGGCATTGGTGGTGAACGAAATCTGAACTGTATGCTTGTTGGTTCCCGTAAGGTCACTGCCACAAGCCGCCAGTGTCGCCAGAACTCCCGCGTAAAACAGCGGCTTCGCTAATGAATGTCGTGCGGTCATTGTCCCCTCCTGTGCGTTGTCCGCCCATGACTGCGCCTGCTGAAGGCGTTTGTTGTCGCCTGCACAGGGATGACTCCTTGCTTACACGCCGCTACACCTACCTTGCGGCGGTCGACGCTTTTTGATCGGTGAAAGGCGAGGTTCGCGTGCCAGGAGTGCGCGAAGCTCTTGAGAGGGAAGCCACCTTACACCACGCTGACTGCGATTTCGTGCCGCTGCGACGAGCCCGCGTAGAAAGAATTGTTGCAACGTTTTTTTACGGGAAGATTTGGGAAAATTGCTCGTGAAATCGCGTTTCAAAGTTCATCGGCGACAAGTCTATCCATTGGTACGATCAACGTGCCGAACCCTTTTCCTGGAGCACCTTATGACTACCAACAAACGGGGCTTTACGCTCATTGAGCTCCTGATCGTAGTCGTCATCATCGGCATTCTTGCCGCGATCGCGATTCCGAAGTTCGCCAGCACGAAAGACAAGGCCTACGTCGCCGCGATGAAGTCGGATCTGCGGAACCTTGCGACTTATGAAGAGCAGTACGCAGCTGACAATAACGGCGCGTACTTCTCGGGAACCGCCACGATGGCGGCTCCTGTACAGGGCTTTAGCCCTTCGCAGAACGTGACGATTGTCGTGACTGCAGTTGCTGGCCCGCCTCCGTCATGGAGCGCCACGGCCACGCACTCGCAGTCTGCGAAGACCTGCGACAGCAACGTCACGGCGCAGGGAGTCATTACCTGCACCTGATCCTTTGAGCTGACCATGGCTCAGCTTAACGGACTACTAACCAAAGGTAGGCAGGTTGCATACGTGTCTACCTTTGGTTGGTTTGATCAGCGGACCGGTGGATCCTTATTTTGCGATCAGATCGAGCGCGCCCCGCAGCACACCCGCCAGTCGAACAGCGTCATCGTTCGCCCAAAAGTGCATGAACAACAAACGCGGCTGCTCGTCGATCATGTGACTGTGAAGCGCGGTGATCTCGATGCCGCCCGCCCGCAACGCCCTCATCACTTGGCCGACTTCTGCCTCTCGCAACACGAAATCGCCGGTGATCGCTGCCTTCCCGGCCCCGGTGGGTTGGAAATTGATAGCAGTAGCGACACCCAGCGACGGCGGCACCTCCTCGCCCATCAGCGTGATCCGTTCCCTCCGCGGCACGCTCACCTGATACACGACCCCATTCAACCGTCCTGACGCGCCGAGTGTTTGCGCTATCCTCGCGGTATCCAGATCGGAGGTCGTCGGATTCGGCGCCGGGGCAGGAATCGTCGTCGGCTGACCGGGCATCACCGTCGTGCTTGCCATCGGTGTGTTGGTCTGTGAGAGCGCTCGGCGTACCGTCGCTGCAATCGCCGTTGCATTGCCCCGCCCCATCACATGCATGTACATCACATGCGGTGTCTCACGGAGCAAGTGGTTGTGAAGCGCAGTTTCCTCGATTCCTCCCGACTGCAGCTCACGCATTACCGTCGGGACCTCTTTCTCAGTAAGTACGAGATCGCCCATCACCAGCGCCGAACCCGCCATCAAAGGCTTGAACGCCAGCCATCCACCAAGTGCGAGAGCCGGCTTCAATGCGACGCCATCCAGCGTTACCGCGAGATCGCTACGCGGAAAGCCAAATCGGATCACACCGCCCGGCTGTGCCGCACCGGTGCGGCCAAGCGCCGTCTCCACTTCAGCCCACGATCGCGCATTGTCAGGCCGCCCCTGCGCGGACACCGGTTGGAACGCAATCGCAACCGCAAACCCGGTAAGAATCAGACGCAACATCCGCTACTCCTTGCGCAAAGCCTCCATCAAAATAACCACTGAGCTTTAACGGACGGCGATCAGGTAACTGTCATGAAGATGACGGGCTTCGCCTTCTTTTCGTTCTCAGACCCGCGGTCGGTGACTCTGCTCTATCGTGAGGAAGTCTTCATAGTGGGACACAACATCTCCCGCCCAATAACGGAGAACTTATGAAGAAAATTCTCGTTGGAGCGATGCTCGCGTTCGCAACTGCGGCATCAGCCCAAAATGCAAAAGATCCTTCGGGCAAACTGCGTCAGGTACTGCCCGCCGACGTCGCAGATCATGTTCTTGCAACGATCGCCGATGCGCGGTCTCACTCGTTGCCCGCGGCGGCATTGGAACAGCAGGCATTACGCCTGGCGAGCAAGGGCACGAAGCCGGTCGACGTCGAGAAGTCCGTTGATCAAACCGCCGACAATATGAAAAAGGCCAAGGCTGCGCTGCAAAAAGCCGGTCGCAAGCCGACGAGCGATGAAATTACTGCCGGCGCAGAGGTGATCGGTCACGGCGTTGACGGCTCGCAAGTCAGCGCGCTTGCCAAGTCGGCTCCCTCCGGCCGCTCTCTGGCGGTCCCACTCTACGTCACCAGCCACATGATGGATCATGGCGTAAAAGCGAGTGCCGCACTGGCGCGGGTACACGATCGTCTGCTGCAAAAGGCGACTGACCGCCAGCTAATAGCTGAGGAAAACGCGAGTGCGAGCGACAATCGTCCGGCGACGGCGAATAAAGCCGGTGGGCTCGCTCATCGTCCGGCGACTGCGCCGGGCCTGAGCGTCAGACCGGCGACGCCTGGACGTCCCGCGACGACGCCTGGTAAGCGAGGCTAGGAAGAGCTCGGGTTTCTAACCAGTAGCAGCTTTCCGAAAACGTCGGCCTCAGGGCCGACGTTTTCTTTTGCCCCTTTAGCCGATCCGCTCTCCCCCGACGGCGTCGAAGAAATGCGCTCGCTCGAGATTGAACGAGAGCACAATGTTGGAGCCGAGCGGTGGCAGTGGCTGCGGTGGGGAGAGCCTGGCCGTGATGTCGTGCTTCCCCACACCCGCGTAGATGAACGTCTCATTGCCCAGCGACTCGACGAGATCGAGGCGCGCTGTCGTGGTAGCAGGGGTAACCCCTGAGCTTGCGACTACTGAGACATCCTCGGGTCGTATCCCCAGCGTAACTGCCTTTCCTCTCGCGGATGCCAACGATTCAGCGACGCGCGTGGGAAGATTGAGCTCCCAGTCGCCACCCTCGGCCACGAACCTCGACGCGTTCGCGCTTAGCCCGCTTCCCGTTTCCCGCTCCACCGTTCCGTTCACGAAATTCATCGCCGGATTTCCAATGAATCCGGCAACGAATCTGTTCAATGGCCGCTCGTACAGATGGATCGGCGTGTCGATCTGCATCACGTGACCCTTGTTCATTACCACGATACGATCGCCAAGCGTCATCGCCTCCACCTGATCGTGGGTGACATAGATCATCGTCACCTTGAGCTCCTGGTGCAGCCGCGCAATCTCGCGCCGCATCGATACCCGCATTTGCGCGTCGAGGTTGGACAGCGGCTCGTCGAACAGGAATACCTTCGGCTGGCGCACGATCGCCCGGCCGAGGGCGACGCGCTGACGCTGCCCACCGGACAGATTTCGCGGCTTTCGATCGAGATACTGATCCAGACCTAGAGTAGCGGCCGCGCTTTGAACCCGCCTGTCGATGTCGGCCGAGCTCATGTTGCGCAGCTTGAGCGCGAATCCCAGGTTTTCGCGTACGCTCATGTGCGGATAGAGCGCGTAGTTCTGGAACACCATGGCGATGTCGCGCGCCTTCGGTGGCACGTCGTTGACGACGTGATCGCCAATGGTGACGGTGCCGGCGCTGATCGACTCGAGACCGGCGATCATGCGCAGCGTTGTGCTCTTTCCGCATCCTGACGGACCGACGAGGACGACGAATTCGCCGTCATGGACGTCGAGATCCACGCGATCGACGGCTACCTGGTGCGGCCCTTCCGTGTAGATTTTGCGAACCCCCTCGAGCTTCACCCTCGCCATAATCTTCCTCGATGAGCGACAGCTACAAATTCCCCGCTGATTTTTTGTGGGGAACGTCCACTTCTGCGTACCAGATTGAAGGCTCGCCTACCGCCGACGGAGCGGGGCCGAGTATTTGGCACCGTTTCTCCCACACTCCCGGTAACACATTTCTCGACCAGACCGGGGACGTCGCCTGCGACCACTACCGGCGCTACAAGCAAGACGTCGCCTGCATGGCCGAGCTGGGGACGAATGCGTACCGCTTCAGCGTGTCGTGGTCGCGCATTTTTCCGAACGGCACCGGATCGGTCAACAGAAAGGGGATCGATTTCTATTCGCGTCTTGTCGACGAGCTGCTGAAGCGCGGCATCAAGCCCAACGTCACGCTCTATCATTGGGACCTTCCGGAAGCGCTGGACAATCGCGGCGGCTGGCTCAATCGCGACATTGCCGAATGGTTTTGCGATTACGCCGTCACGATGTTCGACGCACTTGGCGACCGCGTCGAGATGTGGTCGACGCTCAACGAGCCGTGGGTGGTTACCGACGGCGGGTATTTGACCGGCTTGCTCGCTCCCGGCCACTCGAACCTGTTCGAGGCCCCGCTGGTGACGCACAATCAGTTGCGCGCGCACGGGATGGCGGTGCAGCGATTCCGCTCGACGCGTGCCGGACAGAATGGAAAAATTGGCATCGTCGTAAACCTCGAGCCCAAGTATCCGGCGTCTCATTCTTCGGCTGATCTGCAGGCGACGAAGCGCGCCGATGCGTACATGAATCGGCAGTTTCTCGATCCCGTTTTCCAGGGCAGGTATCCGGAAGAAATGAGCGAGATATTCGGCGAAGCGTGGCCGGAGTGGCCCGAGGAAGACATGGCGCTTATCAGCGAGCCGATCGACTTCCTCGGCATCAACTACTACACGCGCCGGGTCGAGCGTTTTCATCCCGACATGTTGCCGCTCAAGACCAGGCACGTTCCGCAACCACAGCACACCCAGACGGAAACGCACTGGGAAGTTTTTCCGGAAGCGCTGACGAAGGTTTTGCTGTGGGTGACGGAGCGCTATGGCAAGTTCCCGCTCTATATCACCGAGAACGGCGCCGCGTTCTACGATCCGCCGTCGCCGGTCGATGGTCGCATCGACGATCCGCTGCGCATCGAGTACTACCGTCAGCATCTGCGCGCGGCGCACGACGCGATGCGGCAGGGGGTCGACCTGCGTGGATACTACGCGTGGGCTCTGCTCGACAACTACGAGTGGGCGCACGGCTACTCGAAGCGGTTCGGGTTGGTGCACGTTGACTACTCGACGCAGCGGCGCACGATCAAAGCCTCCGGTCGGTACTACGCGTCGGTAATCGCGTCTCACGGCGGCGTACTCGCCGACTGATTTGCGATAGGCGCGGCGGATCATCGCGCGTACCGAATGGTGACGACCGCAGGAAGCTTGCGCACTCTCACTTCCTGCCCTTTGACCGGAGCCGGTACGCCATCCACGGCCGCGGACAGAATCGGCTGCTCGAGCGGACTGTAAATCACCAGGCCGCCCGGCGGCATACGCAGGCCGGTGCGGAGATTGACCGTCACGACCCTGCCTATCGCGCGCATGTCGTAATTGAGCGGGCCGTATTCCGTACTGAGGTTGGACACCTTTACGCCGGGATCTTCCTTCACCCATTCGTCACGCACGCCGGCGCCGATCACGAGCGAGCTGTCGCTCTCGCGCTCATAGGCGAGCATGTCGAGGAAGCTCCGGATGTAGTCGCTGCCGACCCAGGTGTGCGGCATGTCGCCAATGAACTTCGGCGTCTTGGGATCGCGAAAAACCACTTCTGCCCACTGGTGCCAGGCTTCCGGGCGCTGGCCCCTGAAGAAGAAGTCCAGTAGCTCGTGCGCGCGAGCGCGCTGACCGAGCTGCACTTGCACGCCAACGTTGCGCAGCTCGTACGGCGTGTATGCATCCCACGGTTTGTTGCCATACGCGCGTTGGCGCGCTTCCTGGAAATACTTATCGAAGGTGCGACTGAGTAGCGGACCAGGCAGTCGACTCGCTTCACCGCCCGGACTCACTGCAATGGTTGTTGACGTCGGATCGAAATCCGCGAGCTCCACCGAGCCGGGGATGTAGTCGATCTTGCGCGCAATCACTACCTGGCGAATCGACTCGAAGAGATTCGCCCGGAAGCCGTTTCGGATCTGCGCGTAGTCATTTGCTTCCGGCTTGCCAAGCTCTTTCGCTATGAACGCCGCATCCTTGAATCCACGCAACGCGAAGAAATCATCCCAGTAGGAATGCATCGGTTTTGCGCTGTAGCCTTCATGGCTTATGGACTGTGGCAATAATCCATAGAACGGCTTGTTAGCGGCGACGGTGTATTGCTGCGTCATCCGTTCGTGACGCAGTGAATCCATGTAGGCGACGGCTTTCACCACGTGCGGCCACATCTTCTCCAGCTCGGCCTTGTCGCCGGTGTGCCGGAAGTATTCGGCGACCAGGTAAATGAATTCGCCGTGACTGTCGTTCTCCGGCACCGGCGTCGCGCCATGCTCATCGACGCAACAGGGGACTTTCCCGTTGTCGTATTGATACTGCGCGAACCAGTCGATGAAATCCTTGACGTCCCGGTCATGCCCGAGTCTGAGCAGCGCGGTCGACGTGAGCGAGCCGTCACGGATCCACGAGCGTGAGTAGCTGCGCGAGCCTGGTTGAATTGCGGCGCCATCGCGATTGATCAGGATGTAGGCGAGCTGGGCGCGCATCGTCTGGGTGTAGCGCGCTGCTGATGGCGGCAGCGTGATGCTTACCGGACCCATCTTCTGTCGCCACTCTCCGCTCACCTGATCGAGCCAGGACGAAACCGCCCGCTCACCCTGTCCAGGCAGCAGCGTCATTACAGAATTATTTGACGCGGAGGGTTGATTGGGAGTCGCTGCCGTCGGTGCACCCGGTGCCGGCGGAGCTGCATAACCACTGCGCGCGGCTGACAATAGCTGCGCCAGATTCAGATCGCCGCCGTGGAGTGGCACCGCAATATCGATTGGACTCGACGTCGCATGCGGCCCCAGCTCGATCTGATATGCGAAGGCACCGGAAGCCCGGCCGGTCGAGTCGTGCTGCGTCCCATTGAGCGGTAGTCTTCCCGCCCGCAACCAATCGACGATGTTGCTGCCGTCGAATGAAATCGCGCCAAAGCCGCTCGGCGACGCCAGCGACTGCACAACAATTTTTCCGTTGATTCGGACCTTCGCCGGACTCTGCGTGGTAATGTCGTCGATATGCGCAACACCACCCGCAAGATTCAAAAACTGCCACGGCGGATTCACCTGAAATGGCCGCAGCGCAAGATATAGCGTCAGCTTCTTGTAGCTTCTCGAGTTGTTGGTGATTTGATAGCGAGTATACAGCACTGACGAATCGACAGGACCGGCGGCGAACGGCGCGATCGTCAGATCAACATCGTTGGCGCTCCACACCACACGTGGAAAGGGCAGCGCCTCCGGATTCGAAGCGACAGAAGTCTTCACGTCGCTCCAGGTAAGCAGCTTGCCGTTCATGTAAAGAAACGGCTCGATCGAGAACTGTCCGCGCCCTACCTCGATCATTCCTTCTTCATTGATCAACGCCTCAGCGCTATCACGATCGACGCCGATTACCGTCCAATACGATTGCTCGCTGAGAAACGGTCGTGGATAGTCTCCGCGCGGTGCTTCCTTCGCGAGCGCCAGAAAGAAATCGTTCTCCGTCGGCGCCCAGTCCAGCGGCTTGATCGCGATATCGCGAATGCCGTAGCCGTTGTTGGACTCCGGGAGAATGAGACCGAGTCTGAGATAGCGTGTGTCGCTCTCGGGGAGGTACAGGTAGTCCCGGAGTGCCGCCGGTGCTGTCGTCCTGCCCGCGGTCGATGCCGAGGTTGGAACCGCCGGTCTCGCTTGCACGGTGTAGAGGGAGCGCCAGCTCTGCTTGTCGGGTGAAGCCTGCACGATGAAGCTACTGGCGCGTCGTCCGGGCTCCCATGTAATCACGAGTCCACTGAATTCCCGTCGCCCCTGAAAATCGATGTCGATGGTTTCGGCGGTCGGCGGGAGCTGACCTCCGGGTGAAGTGGCGTTGCTCCCGGTAACTGGCACTCGTACGGGCGGACTTCGCCAACCTGACGTCATATCTGCATCGAACGCCCTCGAAACCTCGTAACCCGGGACTTGCGACGACGCACTCACGCTTGGTGCCGGATAAAATCGCGTATCCGCGCTGAGCGGCGTTACCGCCAGATCGTCGAGCCAGATCGTTCCCTTTCCTCCCGACCCGGCGGTTATTGCGATCTCGATCGCCGCAAACTTCTTCAGCTCGCGATCGTTCGTTGGTCCCCAGGCAAATGAGATCTGCCGCTTCTTGCGAGTAATCGTCGTCCAATCCCTGGGGAAACGGAAGTTGGGATTGTTGGACCACCACACGTTGTCGCCCGTCGAGTCGACGAGCTTGAACTCCAGAGTGTTGACCGGCGCATCGCCCTTGATGGCGAATGAGAACTCGTAGTTCGGTGGAAGCACCAGCGTCAGCGGGCGATGAATGACCGCGTAGCCACCATGGCCGTGAAAATCGAAATCGATGCGCATCGCGCCACCGTGCAATCCGTTCGCATCCGGATGCACGGAGATCTCCACTCCTTCCGCCGGATTTGTGGTCCATTGCGTCACGGAGTCGAAGTTGTCGAGTGCGATGGCAGCGGCGGTTACAGGCGTGGCCGGCACGATTGTCGGAATTGGTATCGGCCTTGGTGGATTCGATGGCGGATTCGTCGCTGGTGGATTTTGAGCTTTCGCCTGCAAGGACACGATGAGGCCAAGCACGAGCATCGCCCGAAAAGCGCAGTGCTTCCCTCTTCCCGCTTCCCCCTTCCCCCTTCCCGCCCTCATCCCTTCACGCTCCCCGCCATAACGCCCTGGATGTAGTACCGCTGTAGGAAGAGAAACACGGCCAGCACCGGGATTACAGTCAGCACCGATCCTGCCATCATCAGCTCGGTATCCTGAACGTGCTCGCCGGAAAGATTCGCCAGCGCCACCGGCAGCGTGTAGTGCGCTTCATCGCTGAGCACTATCAACGGCCACATGAAATCGTTCCACGTTGCGAGGAACGTCCAGATCGCGAGCGTGGCGAGAATCGGCAGAATCCCCGGTACAACGACCGACCAGTAAATGCGCAGCTCCGATGCGCCGTCGATGCGCGCAGCGTCGAGCATGTCGTCGGGAATCGACAGGGCGTACTGGCGAATGAGGAAAATCCCGAAGATGCTCGCCATCCCCGGGATGATCACGCCCCAGTACGTGTTGATGAGATGAAGATTCTTCATCAACAGAAAGAGCGGCAGCATTGCCACTTGAACCGGCAGCACCAAACCCAGAGACAGCAGCCGGAAAGCCCGATCGCGCCCGCGAAATCTCAGCTTCGCGAAGGCGTAACCAGCCATTGAGTTTATGACCAGCGACACCGACGTGACAACAACAGCGATCAACGTGCTGTTTAGCAGATAGCGACCGAGATTGAGTCGCGTGAACAAATCCCGGTAGTGACTCAACGTGATGCGGGATGGAATAAGGTGCGGCGGATACGTGCTCGCTTCGCCCGTAGGCATGAACGAGGCGCTGATCATCCACAGCATCGGAAACAGCGCAATGATCGCCCCGAGTATAAGTAGCGCGTAAAGGATCACCTGCGCGATTCTCCGCCGTGAACGTGCAGATTCAAATCCGCTCCCGAACTGTCCCGTCGCTTGCAGCGCCGAGCTAGCAGCGCCGCTGCTACCAGCGCCAAGCGGTGTAGTTCGCTGTTGCTCGTACCCTGGCGCCACTACTCTCTCTCCTTCTGCAACCGGAACTGAATCAGCGTCGCGATAAGAATGACGATGAACAGCACGAACGCGATGGCAGCCGCGTACCCCATCCTCCACCACCTGAACCCCTCTTCATACATCATCAGCACCACGCTCGTAGTAGCACGCAGCGGCCCGCCTGCCGTCATCACGTACGGCTCCGAGAACAGCTGGAAGTAGCCGATCATCGTGATGACGCTCACGAAAAGCATCGTCGGTCCGAGCAGCGGCAGCGTCACACTGAAGAAGCGGCGTATCGGACCCGCTCCATCTATCTCGGCGGCGTCGTAAAGATCCTGCGGTATCGCCTGGAGGCCGGCGATGAAGATCAGCATGTTGTAGCCGAACTGTTTCCACACCGCCAGCAGGATGATCGCCGGCATCGCCCACTTCGGATCGCCGAGCCAGTCAATCGGCCCAATGCCGACGTAGCTGAGGACGTAGTTGAGCAGGCCATAGCGCGCGTGGTACAGGTAGCGCCACACGATGGCAACCGCGACAAGCGTAGTGACGAACGGCGTGAAGTAGATCGTGCGGAAGAGACTCTTGTAGCGGACCAGTCGCGCATTCAGCAGCAGCGCGGCGCCCAGTGCCACGGCAATGGTGAGCGGACCGCCGACGAGTGCGAAGTAGAAGGTATTCCGGAGCGCCTGCCAGAACTCCGGAGTGTGGAGGAGCTTGTTGTAGTTGGCGAGGCCGACGAACCGCGTCGACGACGGTTTAGCGATCGCGTAGATGTCGAAGTCGGTGACGCTGAGTACAAGCGACGCGAGAACCGGCAGGAAAAAGAAAACAAAAATCAGAATGAGCGCCGGTGCCAGAAACCACCACGCCGCCTTGCCCACATCGGACGGCGTACGCGCACCCGGATCTCGTGGCCATCCCCAGCGGCGCCGCGCACTCTGCACCATCCCCGGCGTCGGCTCGGAAAGCAGCTCCGTCGACGCCGCAAAGCGCTCAGCCATCACGGTAGTCACTTAGCCCCCGCCTCGGCGAGTAGATATCGTCTCTTCTCGAGCATCGCATTCACATCCTGATCGAGTGACTTCAATGTCGCGTCGATAGTTTTCGCTCCACGAATTGCCTGCTCCCCGTGCTCGAAAATGGTAGTGGCAATTTCCTCCCACTCCGGCACCTGCGGCGTTGGCACCACCCGTTCCAACTGCTGACGGAATGCCTGAGTGTACTTGTTGTTCGCGAACGCCGTATCCTGCCACGCAGATTTTCGCGGCGGAAGATCGCCAGTGAGATGGTAGAACTCGAGTTGAATGGATGTCTGAGATAAATACTCCATCAGCTGCCACGCTTCCTTCTTGTGCTTCGACGCAGCGAACAGCGATAGACTGGAACCTCCCGCCGTGGAGACTCCCGGCCCGCTAACGCCCGGCATTGGCGCGGTGTTCCAGCTCGTTCGCAGTGTGGAATCGATCTTGTTCTTGAATTCACCGATCATCCACGGGCCGCCGATGTACATGGCGATGTTTCCGCGCGAGAACTCCTGATAGAGGTTCGACACCTGTGAGCTGGAAACTGGAGACGCCAATCCCTGTCGATAGATGCCGGTATAGAAATCGAATGCGCGTCGGAACGGCGCCTGCTCAAATGCCCCGTAGCGGCCGCCATCGCGCAGGATCGGCGAGCCCTGCTCGAGCGCGAAGATCACCGGCTGGGCCCATTCGTTGGTCGGCATCAGCAGCGGAAACTGCTTGTCGCCCATCTGCGATTTCATCTTTTTCATCGCCGCCGTCCAGTCGCCCCAGGTCTTTGGAAATTCCCGGTAGCCGGCTTTGGCGAGCAGATCGGTGCGATAGAAGATCAAACGCGTGTCGACATACCATGGTATGCCGTACGTCTTGCCGTTGACGACATTCGTCCTCCAGATGCCGTCGAAGAAGTCGTCTCGGCGAACCTCCTTTGATTTGGCGGCAAGATTGTCGAGCGGCTCCAACGCGTTCAGCGCAACAAACTCCGGCACCCAGGTGTTGCCGAGCATGGCGATGTCCGGCGTTGCCTCGCCGACGTAGGCGGTGAGCAGTTTCTCGTGCGCCGCGGTCCATGGTATTTGCTGAACTTCGACATGGATATTCGGGTTTTCCTTCTCGAACCCGGGCATCAGCTGCGCCAGCACTTCCCCCTCACGGCCCATTGCCCAGATCCGTAGAGTAGTCCTGTCGCCCGCATTGGCCGACGAGCAGCCGACAGCCGCTGCGAACAGCAACGATGCCGTAACTCGATACCAGCGATGGCTTGTCATAAGCCGGCTGAGCGAAATGAGGTGCTCTCTAAAACAGGAGGTGCGCATGCGTCATTTTCGTCGGATCGCCTTGGTTACCGCAATTGTCAGTTGCCCAGCCACCCGCCTGTAAATCCCGCCTTCTTCAGTCCCGCCACGATGTACGGATTATTCCGCATCGTCTTCCAGATCAGATTCGATCGATAGTTCTCGATCATCGCGATGATCGGGCCCTGGTCGATGCCCAGGTAATCCCCGTCGAACCATCCGATGTTGGCGACCACGTGCCCGTGATGCGGCGTGATCGGCAATCTGAATGTCGGATTGAAGGAGTCGAGAAATCCGTAACTCGTAAAAAGATTGTCGCCGTATTTCTCGCGCATTGAGATCAGCGCTGGAATCGCGATCTCGGGCGCGAATGGAACCGAGCCGCCGGACGCAGTCGGCGCGAGTGTCCCGTCATCCTGGATGGAGCCATCCGCCGCGCCCCGCGCTGAGTACGTATGGAATTCACGCGATAGGCCATCGATGACAACCGTCGTGTCGTGTGGACCATCGACCGCCGTCAGTCCCCAAATGTTGGGACCATAGTCTCTGAACTTTGCCGGATTGGCGATCGCGTACAGCCGCTGCGATATCGTTGCCCGACGTGAATTCTCGAAGTAATCGATCCCCTTCTCGCGCATGTACGCGTCCTGGATTCCACGGAAATCGATCCAGATGTGCGAGTACTGGTGACCGAATAGCGGCGGGAAATTGACGTGCGTCTGCCCGTAGAAGCTCGCCCAGTGATAGGTACGCGTCCAATCGTTCCAGCTCGCTGGATCGATCGGGTGCGTCGGCGAGCCCAGTGCGAGAACGTAGACGATCATCCCTTCGTCGTAACCGCGCCAGTCAGCGGGAATCCAGCCGTTCTCCGGTTTCCATCCCATGCTGACGACGGGCGGCGTGTGTACTGCCCACGGCCAATCGACGCGCAGATACAGCGAGTCGGCGTAGGCGCGAATGGCATTTTCCGTCGGATTGTTGCCCGTGTAGTACGATTGGCAGAACAACACGCCACCAAGCAGCAGCGACGTATCAATAGTCGACAGCTCGACCTGCTCGAACCGATATCCGGTCTGCATGTCGAGGAAGTGATAGAAGAATCCTTTATAGCCGGTGACGTTCGTTGCTTGCTGACCCTGAGGCGCGGTGTACATGAAGCGCAGCGTATTGAGCGTTCTCTGCGCCGCGTCGGCACGCGACACATAGCCGCGCTCAACGCCAACGGGGTACGCCGTCAAAGCGAATCCAATTGCGGCGACGCTCGAGAAACTCTTTGTCGGCCAGCGATCAGGAGTTAGCCCGTTGGTCGGATCAGTGCGCTCCCAGAACCAGTTGAAGGTGCGGCGCTGCAGCGTGTCGAGAAACGCCGCTTGCCTCGTCGACAATTGCGATGGAGGTAGCGTCCCGGCAACAGTGCTGATGCCAGTGACAGAGGTCGCGGAGCTGCACGCGGAGATGACA
>DASUZC010000005.1:0-17602 GCA_036377095.1 Gemmatimonadaceae bacterium | reverse complement strand
CCCTCGGTCTATCCGCCCTTCCGCCAGCGCGCCGACTGACCATATTTGTGACGTGATCAAGCTCATCGACGTGTACAAGGCGTTCGGCGCGAAAAAGGTGCTCGAAGGGTTTTCGCTGGAGGTCGAGGAGGGAGAGACGATGGTCCTCATCGGCTATTCGGGTACCGGAAAATCGGTCGCCATCAAGCACATCGTTGGTTTGCTCGAGCCTGATCGCGGCGAAGTGTGGGTGGATGGCCGCGAGGTGCCGCGACTTAGCAGGGAACAGCTCTACGACCTCCGCTCCAAGATTGGCTACGTCTTCCAGTTCGCCGCGTTGTTCGACTCCCTCAACATCGGCGATAACGTGGCGATGGGACTGCGCAAGGAAGGGCGCATGTCCGAGCCGGAGATCATGAATCGCGTCGGCGAAGCCCTCGAGCTCGTCGATCTACCGGGAGTCGAATCAAAGTACCCGGCAGAGCTGTCGGGCGGGATGCGCAAGCGAGTCGGCATCGCCCGCGCCATTGCACGACAACCCAAGTACATCATGTACGACGAGCCGACAACCGGCCTCGACCCCGTCACCAGCGCCATCATCGATCAACTAATGATCCGGATGCGCGAGCGACTCGGCGTCACCAGCATCGTAGTCACCCACGACATGCGCAGCGCCTACACCATCGGTTCGCGCATCGCCATGCTCTTTGAAGGGAAGTGCCGGCAGGTCGGCACCGTCGATGAGATCCAGCACACCACCGACCCTGTCGTCCGCCAGTTCATAGAAGGGAAGCCCGACCTCGACGCCGTAGAAGCGGGCGTCTGACCATGACGACTTCCGCCGACTCGACGACCCTGCCCTCGCTAGTAGTCCATCTCCAGCGCGAGAAAGCAAAGGCGCTGGTTCGTGCGGCATTCCCGCGCCGTCGCTGGCGAATCATCTCGACTCGATCGTCGGAGGAGCTGGAAGGAATCTTTCGGCGAGTGCTCGTCGACGCGGCGCTGATCGATCTTGGATCGCCCGATGAAGACACGTGGAAAGCAGCCGCCTTCGCCGCGGAGTTTCCCAGCGCACCTTTCTTCGCGATCCTGCCGCTTCGTCCGTCCGACACGCCGACTGTCTCGCGCTGCACCGGCCTCGGCTTCATCGACGTCATCGCAGAAGGTATCGACGACAACGCGGCCCGGGACCTGGTCTATCCGCACGCCTTCGCGACGCGATTCAGGCAGGCGCTCGCCGAGCCTCCGCAGGTGCTTGGTCTGAGCACACCGCTGCAGCGCAGTGCCTGGGATGTCATCGTTGCGCACTCCGGGAAACCGGTCACTACCAAGGAGCTCGCCGCTGCAGTCGGATTGAGCCGCGAGCATCTGAGCCGCAACTTCGCCCGGCCCGGCGCGCCAAACCTGAAGCGCGTCATCGACCTCGTACGCCTGATCGCCGCAGCCGAATTGGCCAAGAACCCCGGCCACGACATCCGCGACATTGCGCGGATTCTCGAGTTCGCCTCTTCGTCGCATCTCGCAGTTACGGCGCAAAGGATCTTCGGAACACGACCAGCCTCCCTCGCGCGTCTTCGGACTACGGACTTGATCGACCGATTCGCGCAGGGTCGCACCCGCAGTCGGACGTAGAGACCGGATTCCGTATTTCGAACCAACGGATCATTCCGCATCGACAACTAATTGCGAATTGGGGAACCTACTCCGAGCTACGAACACTGCGAACTGATTCCGAACTCACTCCGCACTACCGAGAACTAGTTAGTACCTCGTAGTTAGTACGGAGCTCTCAATTAGTTGTCGATGCGGAGTGATTAGTTGGTTCGTAATACGGAGCAGTTAGTTCGCAGTCCGCAGCCCTACGACCGCGAACCGGGTGTTTAGGCGGCGCGGCCCGCCTTTTCCAGTGTTTGTATTGCTCCCGACAGGAGCTTGTGATATTTTTCACAAGCTCCCGACAACCCTGAAAACCCCTATGGCGAGACGCCCTCCGGCGACCCGCCTACCCAGCTTCTGAGCAATAGATCATGGCCACAGACACGATCCTGCGCCCCGGCGAAATCAAGGACATTCTCCTCCGTGAGATCGAGGCGGCGGACCTCCACGAGCTCGACGTCGAGGAGGTCGGTACAGTCCTCGAGGTGAAAGACGGAATTGCCCGCATTTACGGTCTGCAAAAGGCGATGGCGGGCGAGATGCTCGAGGTGACTTCGTCCGAAACCGGCGAGAAAGTCACCGCCCTCGCGCTCAATCTCGAGGAAGACAACATCGGATCCGTCATCCTCGGCGATTATCTGCAACTGAAGGAAGGCGACGAAGTTCGCCGCACCTCCCGCGTCCTCGAAGTACCGGTCGGTCGCGAGCTCGTCGGTCGCGTCGTCGATCCACTCGGCCGCCCGCTCGATGATGCCGGGGCGATCAACGCCAAGAGCACTCGGAAGGTCGAATCTCAGGCGCCGGGCATCATCGTTCGCCAGCCGGTAAAGGAGCCGCTCCAGACTGGTATCAAGGCCATCGACTCGATGATTCCGATCGGCCGCGGCCAGCGTGAGCTGATCATCGGCGACCGCGGAACCGGTAAGACTGCAATCGCCATCGACACCATCATTAATCAGAAGGGCACCGGCGTCATCTGCGTCTATGTTGCGATAGGCCAGAAGAATTCGACGGTCGCCTCCGTAGTCGAGAAGCTCCGCCAGGCGGGCGCGATGGAATACACAATCGTCGTCGTCGCCAGCGCCTCCGATCCGGCACCGATGCAGTACATCGCGCCTTACTCCGGATGCGCGATGGCCGAGTATTTCATGTATAACGAGGGACTGCCGACCCTATGCGTGTACGACGACCTGTCGAAGCAGGCCGCGGCGTACCGTCAGCTGTCCCTGGTGCTCCGCCGCCCTCCGGGACGCGAAGCATTTCCCGGCGACGTTTTCTATCTCCACTCGCGTCTGCTCGAGAGAGCCGCGAAGATGAGTGAGGATCAGTCGATCGTCGATGGAACGAACATCAAGAAAGCTGGCGGATCGCTGACCGCTCTGCCGATCATCGAGACACAGGCTGGTGACGTCTCCGCCTATATCCCGACGAATGTTATCTCCATCACCGACGGTCAGATATTCCTCGAGGCCGACCTGTTCTTCGCCGGTGTGCGTCCTGCCGTAAACGTCGGCATCTCGGTGTCGCGCGTTGGTGGCTCGGCGCAGGTGAAGGCGATGCGCTCAGTCGCCGGCAGACTTCGTCTCGACCTTGCCCAGTACCGCGAGCTTGAGGCCTTCTCCTCCTTTGCATCCGATCTTGATGCAGCGACGAAAAAGCAGCTCGAGCGCGGTGCGCGCACAGTTGAAGTCCTGAAGCAGCCGCAGTACCGGCCGATGCCGGTCGAGCAGCAGGTGATGGTCATTTACGCGGTCACCAACGGCTTCCTCGATCAGATCGCCGTTCCGCAGATCAAAGAGTGGGAGCGCAGCTTCCTGGAGTTTGCTGACAAGCAGTTCCCGCAGGTTGGGCAGAAGATTCGCTCCGAAAAGGTTTTGTCGAAGGAAACCGAGGCCGACCTCAAGCGAGCGATCGAAGGCTTCAACCAGCAGTTCGTCCAGCAGAAGAAGTAACGCATGGCAAAGGGCCGTGAGCTGAAGGGACGGATCAAGTCCGTCGAGAACACGCGGAAAATCACGCGGACGATGGAGATGGTCGCCACGTCCAAGATGAAGCGCGCACAGGATCGCGTCGTTGCAGCGCGTCCTTACGCGAATTCGCTCACCGAAGTAATCGCCAATCTCTACACCCCGGAGCTAGCCGAGCGCTTCCCGCTGATGCGGCAGCCGGCGACGATCAAAAAAGCGGCGGTGCTGCTGCTTACCAGCAACCGGGGCCTGGCTGGAGCGTTCAACGCCAATCTCCTCAAGGAAGCACGTAATCTTCTTGCTCGGCTTACCGAGCAGAACGTCGAGCAGGAGCTGCACGTCGTCGGCAAGAAAGGACTCGGCTACTTCCGCTACATTGGCCGCCAGGTCGCATCGAGCCGCATCGACATCACCGGTCAGCCCACCGCGCAGAATGCCGCCGAGCTCGTCGATGGATTGATAGAGCGTTTCGCTTCCGGCGATATCGACGCAGTGTACGTGATCTATTCGAAATTCAACTCGGCGCTTTCAACGCCGCCGACGTCGCAGATGGTTTTGCCGGTCACTCCGCCAGAGCGCAAAGGACAGCAGCCCGATTACATCCTGATGCCATCGGCGGAAGAGATTCTCACCCAGCTTCTTCCCTCGTACGTGCGCAACTCCGTTTATCGCGCGTTGGTGGAGAACGAAGCTGCTTTCCAGAGCGCACAGCGCACGGCGATGAAGAACGCAACCGATAACGCCGGCGAGATGCTCAATGTTCTAAGACGCACTTTCAACCGCGCCCGGCAGGCGCAGATCACGCAGGAGATCGCCGAGATCGTTGGCGGCGCTGCTGCGTTACAGGGGTAATCATGGCAACAGCCGTCCGCACAGAGAGAAAAAAGACCGCCAAGTCCGAAGACGGGACCAAGACCCGGCACAATATCGGAAAGGTGGTGCAGGTTATCGGACCCGTGCTCGATGTCGAATTCGAGGCCGAGCACCTGCCCGAGCTCTATAACGCACTGCGCATTCGCGAGAAATCCGATTCCGGCGTCGACATCGATGTAACAGTCGAAGTCCAGCAGCACATTGGCCGCAATCAGGTTCGTGCCGTCGCGATGTCATCAACGGACGCGGTAGTGCGCGGCATGAACGTCGAGGACACCGGCGCTCCGATCAAGGTGCCGGTCGGTGAAGCAGCTCTGGGAAGGATTCTCAACGTCATTGGAAACCCGGTCGACAACGGTCCGGCGATTCCCGACGATGTCGAGCGCTGGCCGATTCACCGTCCCGCTCCTGAATTCGCCAACCTCGAGCCCAAGACAGAAGTGTTCGAGACGGGCATCAAGGTCATCGACCTGATCGCACCGTTCGTGAAGGGTGGAAAGATCGGTTTGTTTGGCGGCGCCGGCGTCGGAAAGACGGTTGTCATCATGGAGCTGATCAACAACGTGCAGAAGGGCCACGGCGGAAAGTCGGTGTTCTGCGGCGTTGGCGAGCGCACCCGTGAAGGAAACGATCTTTATCTCGAGATGAAGGAGTCGGGAGTACTGGGCTCGACCGCGCTCATCTACGGTCAGATGAACGAGCCGCCGGGTGCGAGACTTCGCGTCGGACTTAGCGGGCTGACGGTTGCTGAATACTTCCGCGACGTCGAGAATGCCGACGTGCTGGTCTTCATCGACAACATCTTCCGCTTCACACAGGCGGGCTCGGAAGTGTCGGCGTTGCTCGGACGCATGCCGAGCGCGGTGGGATATCAACCGACCCTTGCGACTGAGATGGGTGACCTGCAGGAGCGGATCACGTCGACCAAGAACGGTTCGATCACGTCAGTGCAGGCGATCTATGTCCCTGCCGACGACATCACCGATCCGGCGCCGGCGACTGCGTTCGCGCACCTCGATGCGACGGTCGTGTTGTCCCGCGCGATCACCGAGCTCGGCATCTATCCGGCGGTCGATCCTCTGGCGTCGTCGTCACGAATTCTCGACGCGCAGTTCATCGGCGATCGCCACTATAAGGTAGCGACCGATGTGCAGCGGATTCTTCAGCGCTACAAGGAGCTTCAGGACATCATCGCGATTCTGGGAATGGACGAATTGTCCGAGGACGACAAGCTGGTCGTCGGTCGTGCGCGCAGAATCCAGCGCTTCATGTCCCAGCCGTTCGCGGTTGCCGAGCAGTTCACGGGCATCAAGGGCCAGTACGTGAAGCTCGAGGAGACCATCTCGTCGTTCGAGCGGCTGGTGGCCGGCGAGTTCGATCAGTATCCGGAGCAGGCGTTCTTCATGCAGGGTGGCATCGACGGCGTCGTCGAGGCCGCGAAGAAGCTATCGGCCAGCTGATGCTAAAAGTCTCGGTGATCTCGCCGGAAGCTGTGCTGTTCGAGGGAGAGACGGATTCCGTCGTCGCTCCCGCCTACGACGGCGAAGTCGGAATTCTCACCAACCACGCACCCCTGATGGCGCTGCTCGGCAACGGCCAGCTGCGCCTCGGGACGGGCGGCGGCCGGCGCTTCAACGTCAGCGGCGGCTTCATGCAGGTGCTGAATAACCAGGTCCGCGTCGTAACGGAGAAGGCGACCGCCGCCTAATTAGGTCGGCGCCGACGCATTTACTCCCCCCTTACCAGGTCATTACGGATGTAAACGATCCGTAGACCTTGGTTGACATTGCCATTACAGTGGGTCTAGTTTCCATGCCATAGGCACACCCGAACGTCCCGGGCTGGGGACTTCGGGCTTTTGGCTTGGCATTCGTCACTCGCGCGCGTATGCGCGCGAGATCTGTCGGATGCACCGACATAGTCGCTGAGGCGGGAGAGATCGGGCTGGATCGCTCCCTCCCTACGCGACCATCTCATCCCAGTTTCACTTTCTGCGAGGTGTCGTATGGGAATGACCAGTAAGATCTCTCGATTCCTTGCGATCGTGAGCGTGCTCGGGTTCGCCCCGGCGCTTGCTCAGGCGCAAGGAACGACCGTCAGTGGCCAGGTAACCGGCACTGGTGGAGCACCATTACCCGGCGCGAGCGTCACTATTCCGGCGCTGCGCGTTGGCGGATTTTCAAACGAAGCCGGCAATTACACTTTCACGGTGCCAGCCTCGGCAAACGGAACGACGGTTACTGTGACGGCACGGCGACTCGGCTACCAGCCCAGCTCAGCGTCAGTGACCCTCTCTGGAACTGCTGTGTCCCAGAACTTCAGTATGTCCGTTTCGGCCACCGAGCTGGTAGGTGTTGTCGTCACCGCGCTGGGCGTGACGAGAGAGAAGAGCCAACTCGGAACAGCTCAGCAGCAGCTGAGTGCGGGAGAGGTGAACGAGACTCGCGCTCAGAACGTCATGCAGCAGATCGAAGGCAAGGTTTCGGGTGTTCAGATCACTTCACCCGGCACGCAGGGCGGCTCAACGAACGTCATCATCCGCGGTCAGAATTCGATCACACAGAATAACCAGCCGCTGTTTATCGTTGATGGCGTCGCAGTATCGAACGCCAACCGCGGCGGTGCTCCGTTCGTCGGCACCAACACCAGTTTCGACTACGGAAACGCGGTGTCCGATCTCAATCCGGACGATATCGAGACACTGAGCGTACTCAAGGGGCCGAACGCCGCCGCTCTTTACGGATCGCGCGCGGCAAATGGCGTCATCCTCATCACTACGCGTAAGGGCGGCAACACTAACGGCCGCGTCCGCGCAGAGATCAACACCAATCTCACGTTCGAAGATTTCTCGGTCTTCCCGAAATTCCAGAACTTGTATGGCCAGGGTTCGGGCGGGGAGTTTGAGTGGTTTGACGGCAATTACGGCGGAACCAACGACGGAACCGACGAGAGTTGGGGCCCGAGACTGGATGGACGACTGATATGTCAGTTCACCAGCCCCGGAGCAGGCACGGCTAATTGCCAGCCAACGCCGTGGATCGCTCATCCCGACAATGTCAGGGATTTCTTCAACACCGGAGTCACGGCCTCGACCACGGTGGGCGTAAGTGGCGGAGGCGAGCGAGCCTACGGTCGGCTGTCGATGGGCGGCGATAACGTCAAGGGCCTTTTCCCTGACAACTTGTTCCAGCGCCGGAATGCTTCGCTCAGCGGCACTTTCCGGCCGAGTTCGCGTGTGACGATGGATGGATCCGTTCAGTACATCCGCAACTCGGGCCGCAACCGTGCCGGGGTCGGCTACTCGGGCCGCAATCCACTGCAGTCGATGTTCAACTGGTTCGGCCGGCAGGTGGATATCGAGGCACTCAGGGACTACCAGAAAGGCGGGGCTACCAACGGTGGTCCAGCCAACGCCGAGTTCAATTGGAACTACAGCTACCACAATAATCCGTTCTGGCAGCAGGAACAGAACCCCCAGCTCGACGATCGTGATCGCATCATCGGTTCCGTCGCGCTGAGCTATCAGTTACTAGACGGACTCAACGCGCAACTGCGGACGGGTTCGGATATCTACCGGTTCGGCGTTCAGCAGTTGTATGGCCAACGATCGCAGTCGTTCGGCGACTGGACATACGCTGGCGCGTTCCGCTTTCTGAACGACTACAGGAACGACAACAATACCGACCTCACGGTCAACGGCACTCGTCGCCTCAGTAGTTGGTTGGAAACCAATATCATCGCGGGCGGCAACCTGCGGCGGGAGTATTTCAACAGTAACGCCCAGCAGACGGCTGGCATCGTTGTACCCGAAGTTTACAATCCATCCAACGCAGCCATCGCACCTACGGTCACTCAGCTGATTCAACGTCGCCAAGTGCGAGGCATATACGGCTCCGCTGCGTTTACTCTCAACGGCTGGTGGACAGTCGAAGGGACCGCGCGCAACGACTGGTCGTCAACTCTGCCGGCCGGCAAGAACTCTTATTTCTACCCGTCGGTGAACACCTCCGTCGTGGTCACAGACGCAATTCCAAGCCTGCAGGGTCGCGTTCTCACCTCACTTAAACTGCGCGCCGCGTCGGCGCGTGTCGGGAACGATGCCCCAGTTTACTCGTTAGCGCCGGTATTCCTCGGTGAGGCGAACAGGTTTGGCAGCCAGCCGCAATATCGTCTGGATCCAACACTCGCTAACGCTGATCTGAAGCCGGAGATTACCCGGTCGGACGAGGTCGGCGCCGAGATCGCTATGTTTGACAACCGCGTGACGCTGGATGCGAGCGCGTATTCAAAGTCGACGCACAACCAGATTTTTGATGTTGACGTATCCGGCGCCAGCGGCTTCACCAGAAAGTGGATCAACGCGGGGTCGATTTCCAACAAGGGAATCGAGACGCTACTCGGTCTCAACCTGTTCCGGAACCCAACCGGCTTCTCCTGGAACACGACTTTTAATTATGCGAAGAACCGGGGCAAGGTTGACGATCTGGCACCTGACGTCGACGCGGTCCTGCTTGGAACTGGCGGCTTCGGTGAAGTCAGAGTCGAGGCGCGACGGGGCGAGCCTTACGGCGTAATTCGAGGCTACAAATTCCGGCGCGATGATGCAGGCAACCTCCTGATCGGAAACAACGGCCGTCCTCTCAGAGAGGCCGACCAATCGAGCCTGGGGAGCATCCAGCCGAAATGGACCGGCGGGTGGGCGAACCAGTTCAGATTTGGCAATTTTGCTCTCAATACCCTGCTCGACATCAAGCGCGGCGGCAAACTTTACAGTGTCACGCAGATGTTCGGTGAGTATGCGGGCGTTCTGGAGAGTAGCCTCCGTGGGCGTGAAAATGACTGGAATGACCCGGGAATAGTTGTAGAAGGACTGAACGTCAACACCGGTCAACCCAACACGCGCAATATCACGGCCGAGCGGTACTTCCACGGCCTCTTCGGATTCACCGAGAATTACGTCTACGACGCCAGCTACACCAAGCTGCGCGAGGTCCGTTTGATGTACAATTTCCCGGACAATTTGGCCAACAAGATCTTGGGCGCGCGCGCAGCGAGCATCGCCTTCACCGGACGTAATCTGGTCACGTGGAAAAACGTCCCGAACATCGATCCGGAATTCGCCTACAGCAGCCGGAATGACCAGGGCATCGAGGTCAACATGTCGCCTAATCCGCGCAGCTTCGGCATCAACCTCAGGCTCGTTCCATGACCCTACCAGAGAGACTAAAGACAATGCGATATAGATGGCTTGGACTCGCCGGTCTTGGTGTTGTAGCGCTCGCCTTGGGCGCATGCAACAACGACGACCTGGTGTCAGTGAACAAGGATCCAAACAATCCAACCTCGGCGCCTCCGCAGCCTGTGTTCACCTATGCGACTCGCGTAGCTATGGCGCGATACTTTGGCAGGACGCCGATGAACATGACTGGTCCGGAGCTGACAGGGCAGCATCTCGCTGAGAGTCAGTATCCCGACGAGGATCAATACCTGCGGCTGGACGGCAGCGTTACGGACGGCAGCTTCATCGGCAGTTACACCGGCGAGCTGAAGAACTTCCAGGCAGTAATCGACGCCGGAAAGACCGCTAATGAACCCCTATTCTGGGGACCGGCTCAGGTGATGCGCAGCCTGATCTTTGGCTATGTCACCGATGTCTGGGGCGACATTCCTTACTCACAAGCTCTCAAGGGAGACGCAGCAGAGGCGATTATCCTGCCGGCGTATGATGCGCAGAAGGATATTTACGCGGGTCTGTTCAACGATCTGGCCGAAGCAGTGACAGCGCTGAATTCGGGCGGTGTGCAGAGTCTCGGAAGTGCCGATCCAATCTACGGCGGCGACGGCGTGTTGTGGGAGCGGTTCGCTAATTCGTTACGGGCACGGCACGCTATGCGCCTGGCCAATGTCGATCCCACGACCGCGCGGGCGCAGCTGACCGCGGCCATCAGCGCGCCCGGAGGACTCATTCAGTCCAACGCCGACAACGCGGAGATCCACTGGCCCGGGGACGGCATTTACGACAATCCGTGGTCGGCGAATAATAAAGGTCGTGATGATCACCGTCTGTCCAAGAGTTTGCTTGATCAGATGGTGCCGTTCGGCGACCCTCGGGTGGGCATCTACGCGCAGCCGACGCAGTGCTTCGTGAATCCGGTAAGCGGCTGCCCGAGCAATCCGCCACAATACGCAGGTTTGGAGAACGGCTTGAGCGCAACTGACGCTGCTACATTCGCGAAGGTCACTTCGCGTCCCGGGGAAGTCTTCTATTCGACTGACGACTTCTGCGTTGGTTGCACCGCTCTCAAGGGAGCGACCTTTCCGAACTTCATTCTGACTTACGCGGAAGTTTCCTTCACACTCGCCGAGGCCGCAGAGCGTGGCTGGATTGGCGGTAGCGCGGCGGCCTACTATGAGCAGGGGATTCGCGCATCGTTTGAACAGTGGGGCGTAACCGACCAGGCCGCGATCGATGCGTACCTGGCACAGCCCGCGATCGCGTATCAAGGGGGCACTGCGGGGCTCACACAGATCGCCTTGCAAAAGTGGATTGCACTTTACACTGACGGGGTGGAGGCATGGTCTGAATGGCGCCGCACCTGCGTGCCGGCGACGATTAAGCCGGGGCCCGACGCCGTCATAGGCACGGTTCCCAGACGCTACCTGTACTCGATTACCGACCATGCGGTGAATTCGGCCAACGTGGAAGCGGCAATTGCTCGACAGGGTGCGGACGATTTCACCACCCGGATGTACTGGGATACGAAGCCAGAATTAGCGCCCACCTGGCCCGGAACGAGCTGCGGCGTTCGGTAGGAAACGGAAGCTCGGCAAAAAAAGAAGGCCTCCGAAGTCCGGGGGCCTTCTTTTTGTGCGTGGGCGTCCGTGCTAGTTCTATTGGGTCTTGGTCCAGACAAGGATCAGACCGCATAGCCGGTTCCCGCGCTCCAAGTACTGCGCCGGTACCCCGGCGGAGGAAGGATAGAACTCGATCGCGTCTATATCTTCCGGCTTAATTACTTCATCCAGCTCGGCACCGGGAACCCGCTGCCTGTCCACCCAAACCATCGGCTGACAGCCTCGAATGCGTATTGTGTAACCCGAGCCGGTGGACGCACTGCTAATAACGATACCCGGAACACTGCGGAATAAATCGCTGGAGTTCGTCGGCCCTAGCCGCCGGATCTCACCCTGCTCCAGGAAACGCGCGAAAGTTCCACGCTGCTCCTTGTGCTCGTAGAACTCGCGGAGCCTGACTTGCTCAGTTCCCGCAATCGTCACTTCCTCCAGCTCGCTCGCAGGGGCCTTCAGGACTATATCAAGCGTCGCCGAAGAAGGAAGTCGCGCGTCGACATCACGAAATTGCATTGCATAACCGAGCCGACGGATTCGCAACGGAACTACACCGCGGGGAAGGCCCGTCAGAAGAAACTTCCCGTCGGGACCAGTGATGACGAACTGTTGCAGTCGCTCTCCCCGAACGATTCCGACTTCGACATCGGATATGGGGAGTCCGCCGACATCCCTGATAACTCCGGCGACCGTTGGCTCCGTGACTTCGCTCGTGCGGGGCTGCTGTCCCTGGAGCGGTGTGGTCACGAGAAAGGCTACCGATAGAAAAAAACGGGTTTGCACCGTTGGAAACTCCTGAAGCCAATACCGATCTTTAGGCTGTGTGCGGTGTCAAAGTTTGTCAAGCTGCGCCAAGCGTTGTTCCTGAAATCGCACCATCCGTCACAATGGGAAGCCGCCCGTGGCTTGCGAATTGCGCGGCCTGAGGCCATAACATCATTTCAGACAATCGCTTATGGCCGACGCCTTACATCCTCCCATTCTCGTCGTCGACGACAACCCCGATAACGCGCACATCATCCGGGATTACCTTGAAGCCAAGGGCTACCCGATAACGGTCGCCTACAACGGCGACGACGCGCTCAAAGCCTTCAGCGAGGTAAAGCCGTCGATTGTGCTCCTCGACGTGATGATGCCCGGCCGCGACGGCTGGCAAGTATGTCGCGAAATGAAGAGTCACCCGACACTCGGGCGTAACGTGCGAGTGATCATGGTGACGGCACTCGACGACTGGGTGAACAAGCGCCAGGCGCTCCAGACGGGTGCCGATGACTTCGTCGAAAAGCCGTTCGAGCTGCCGAAGCTCGCATCGACGGTGGAGCGAAACGTGAATCTCCTTGCTCCGTCGGCGAGCAGCAAGGCCGCCACTGCCCCTTCGCGCAGCTGAGCGTGGACTATCATCAGCTGCTCCGCGATTCACTGACACGGCTGCCGACGGTCGCCGCTACCGTCGATAGCATTCGGAAAGCCGTGCAGGAGCGCGGAGAGCTCGTCATCCTGTACTTCAACTTCGACCGCTACTCGAAGGTGGAGGAGGTCTACGGCTGGGAGAAACTGGATAGCGTGCTCGAAACCACCGGAGAAGCGATGCGCGAGTTCCTGGCAAAGAGTTCGCTCGCTTCAGCGAAGCTGATGGTTTCGTTCCCCAACGACGACGATTTCATTTTCTTTCATGTGCCCCAGGACGATACTCCGGCGGCAACCGATGCCGAGATTACCGAACTGACCGCGCAGCTCAAGGACCGCGTTTCGTCCGAGATAGAGCGCGTGCACGGTGAGGACATTGCCGCACTGTTCGACATCTTCGTCGGACGTGCGTTGGTCATCTACAATCCGAAGCTCCGTCTCGAGCGGCAGATCTATCGCGGGATACGGGAAGCAGCCAACGCGTCGAAGAGCCTCGAACACCGCGAGCAGGCCAAAAAGGTTTCCGACTTGCGGGAGACTCTGCGCGATCGCGGTCTCTACATCGAGTATCACCCGATCGTCATCACCGACACGCAGCAAGTGTTCGGCTACGAGGCCCTGGCGCGTGGCAAGCTGCGCAGCATGAGGAGCCCGGAGGTTATGTTCGAGATCGCCGCAGCATCCGATCTCATCTGGGACCTGAGTCGTCTTTGCCGCGAGCGTGCGATCGAAGGCATGGGCAAGCTCCTCAAGGATGGCGAGCTTCTGTTCATGAACGTTGATCCGGCGGATTTTGCCGATCCGTCATTCGATGTCCAGACGCTCGATGTTAAGGATCCGACGAAAGTCGTGATCGAGATCACCGAGAGAACGGCGATCAAGGATTACCCGAAATTCAGGGGACGCCTCAAGGAGTTCCGCGACAAGGGCTACCGCTTCGCGGTCGACGACGCGGGCAGCGGCTACGCCGGACTCGGCTCGATCGCTAATCTGGAGCCGGACTTCATCAAGCTCGATATGTCTCTCATCAACTGCATCGACCAGAATTTCATCAAGCAGAACCTGGTCGAGACGATGGTGAGGTTCGCCAACGAGCACGGTGCGATGGTGATTGCCGAAGGCGTCGAGCGCAAGGAAGAATACGACATGGTGAAATCACTGGGCGTCCATCTGGTGCAGGGATTCTTCGTCCACAAGCCGAGTACGACCGGAGTGACGTGGCGGCCACCGATGCACCCCGCGCCGGTCGTTACCGAGGGAGCAAAGTAGTAACGAGCTGATAAGACCTCTCCGCCGCGCCGAGCCCCTCCTGGACCATTGCGCGGGCCGCCGCACCCGCAGCATCGCGCGCGGACACTGAACCGAGCCAATCGCCAAGCCGAATAGCCAGATCCACTTCGCCATTCACAACTGCACCGCCCGCCGCGGCGAGAAGCTTCGCGGCATCCCTGCTTTTCTGGTAGCGAGGGCCGAAGAGAACAGGAGCGCCGAACGCGGCCGGCTCGAGTACCGAATGCAAGCCGGCGGAGTGAAATGCACCGCCGACGTATGCGACGTCTGCCAGTGCGTAAAGATCGCCGAGAATGCCGAAGCGATCGATCAGCAGTACCTCTGCACCGGTTGCGTCGGGAGAATCAATGCGGGCCAGTCGGAGATCATTGCTGCGCGCCCACTTGATGATCGAGTCCAGATGGCGGGAATCAATCTCGTGGGGCGCTATGATGAGCCGCGCATCGGGAATCTTGTCGCGAATGCGCGGCCACGCCGGCAAGAGATGCTCCTCGTCTGATGGCCACGTTGAGCCGGCGACGAGCGTTGGCCGCGATGACCGCAGAGACTCAACGAGGGGCGGCGAAGGCTTCCGCGCGCGCAACCATACCTGATCGTATCTGGTGTCGCCGGTCACCGTAATGCGGTCGCGCTGAACTCCTTGTTCACGGAGGCGCTCGGCGTCGGCCTCGTCGATCGCGCCGACCTTGTCGATGGCGCGATAGGCATCAGCGAGCAACGCACGCGCGAGGACACCGCGCCGCGCCGAAGACTCGGGAAGCGTGGCACTAACGACCCCGACCCCGATGCCGCTTGCTGCTGCCGACTCGGTTAGCGCGGGCCAGATGTCGAGCTTGCTGAAGATCAGGGCAGTCGGGCGTAGTGCCGAGATCATAGCTTCGGCGTGATCGAACCGATCGAAGGGGAGATAATCCCTGAAGTCTGCTTGCACCGACTGGGCAAATCGTTCCGCGCTCGGCGAATAGAACGTGTACGCGATTTGAACATCTCTGCGTCGCTGACGAACCAGCTCGATAACGGGAAGGGCTTGCAGTCCTTCGCCAACCGAGGGAGCGTGAAACCAGACCAGCGGACGGGCGGAATCCCGGTTCGTGTTGCCCCACGTTCGGTAGCGTTCGATGAGGCCGCGACGCGCGCTCAATCCGCGGCGGAACTTCGAGTCGCCCGCTGGAACGACGGCGGTGAACGCGTCGGCGACTCGTCCGGCGACGGCGTAGGGAATTCGCAGCAGCGAATTCACTGGCGAGCTTAGGGAGTCGTCTTCTTGCTCTTCACGAGCGCGGAGTCGATCACGCGCTGCATGTCGCTGAGCGGCACGGCGCCGGCGATCAGCTTGTCGGCGATCATGAAGCTGGGTGTTGCGCCGACGCCCGCGCGCTCCGCCCGGTCGTGATCAGCCTGAATCAACGGCTTCATCTTTCCGGATTTGACGCAGTCGCGCCAGCGCGCGACATCGACGCCGGTTGAGCGGGCGAGCGAATCGAACATCGGTGCCGGATCAGCTACACTTTCCCAACGCGTCTGGGCTGCGAACAACGAATCGTGCATTGCCCAGAATTTGTCCTGCGCGCCGGCGCACATCGCTGCTTCCGCGGCAGGCCAGGCATAGGCGTGGATGCCGAGCGGAAAGTTCACGTAGGCGAGACGAACCTTGCCCGTCTTGACGTACTGATCGAGTAGCGCGTTGTAAGTCTGGTCGTGCCATTGCTTGCAGTACGGGCACTGAAAGTCGCTGACTTCGATCACCCACAACGGCGCGTTGACGCTGCCTTGAATCCGGGCGCGGTCGGCGCGCGTAATATTAGAGTCGAGCGGAGCCGTGGCGACTCGTGCTGTGTCCGTGCGAGTGGTTGCAGTTTCGCTGCTCTTGTTTCCAGCTGGTGCGCACGCGAAAGACATCGCGAGCGCGAAAGCAGTGGCGCGATGGTTGACTTGGGATGCCCGCATCCGCTAAATCACGTCCTGCTTACCCACGAAATCAAGGGAGAGTAGATACTTACCTCGGCTCTGATCGGTTTTTCCTCGGCGGCGATTAACGCCGTGCTGCGAGCGGCCTGGCTCTTACTTCTACAACAGGGAATTCAAATACCGCCCCCGACGGGGCTGGTGAATGATTTCGCGCACGTCCTGAATGCGGACGCAATTGCGCGTATGGAACACATCGCCGAGGACGTTCGCGCGAAGTCGCGCGGCGAGATGGCGATCGTGACGCTGTCGGACATCGGAACTCGCGACGTGCAGGAAGTGTCGCTGCAGATCGGGCGCGAGTGGAAGGTCGGAAAGATCGGCAATCCGGGAGATCCGACGCGCAACGCAGGCGCGGTGATCCTGCTGGTGCCAAAGGAGACGAGCAAGGACGGTCGCGGCCATTGTTTCATCGCCACGGGACGCGGCACCGAAGGCTTCATCACCGATGCAGACGCGGGCGACATCTGCCGCGAGGCGACGCCGTCGTTTCGCGACCGTGATTACAGCGGCGGACTCGAGCTCGTCACGCTGCGCACAGCGCAGGCGTTTGCGAAGGAGTTCAACTTCGAGCTCGACACTGCTCTGGTGCCGCCAGCGATCCCGAACACGCGTCCGGAAATTCAGTACCCGAGTAGTGGCGGCGGGATCTCGCCGCTCGCGCTGCTTGTCATCTTCATCATCGTCGTCGTCGTTCTGAGCAACCTTCGGCGCCGTGGAAAAGGTGGTTGTGGTTGCGGGCCTGGCTGCCTGCCGTTTCCAATCGTGATTCCGAGTGGCGGATTCGGGCGCGGTGGTTGGGGCGGAGGTGGTGGGGGATGGGGTGGCGGTGGAGGCTGGGGTGGCGGTGGTGGCGGAGGCTTTGGCGGCTTCGGCGGCGGCGGCGGTTTCGGCGGCGGCGGAGGAGGATCGAGCTGGTGAAGCGGGAGGCGGGAGGCGGGAGGAGGGAGGCGGACGTCTGAGGGATCTATGATGAAACTTGATGAGTTGGTGAGACAACTGCAGCTCGCTTACGGAGACGGACTTCGCTCTGTGGTGCTGTTCGGATCCGCGGTTGCCGGTGAGCACAATCCGAAGAAGTCCGACTACAATGTGCTGGTGATTGTAGATGCGCTGCCGCTCGACCGTCTGCGCGCAGTTGCGGCTGTGTCGAAAGCGTGGGCGGAGGATGGTAATCCACCGCCGATGACGTTCACGACGCGTGAATGGAAAGCGTCATCGGACATTTTCCCCATGGAATACGCCGACAGTCTGGAGCGACACCGCGTGCTGTTCGGCGAGGCTCCTTTCGACGGGATCCGCGTGTCGCCATCGGATTTGCGGCTGCAGGTCGAGCAGCAGACGATGGGAAAGTTGTTGCAGCTGCGTCAGGCGACGATGGGCGCGGGGAACGACAGTCGGCGCCAGCTGGAAGTGCTCGAAAACAGTCTGAGCACGCTAATGGTGGTGTTTCGTGGCGTCTCACGATTGCAGGGCCAGGCTCCTTCGCAGGACTACGAGGAGCTCACGAGCGCACTCGCGCGGCGCGCCGGTTTTTCAGCAGATCCGTTCGTCAAAGTGATTCGGCACGTGCGCGGTACGGAGAAGATCCCGCGTGAGGCGGCGGCGGGGATTCT
>DASUZC010000004.1:0-5775 GCA_036377095.1 Gemmatimonadaceae bacterium | reverse complement strand
TGAGCGCCGTAGGTGGCGAACTCGTCGCGCATCTCGTTGTACAGCGCCATCTGATCGCCGCACACCGGACTCCAGTCCGCCGGATAAAACGCCAGCACCACCGGTCGGCCACGGAAATCGGAGAGCGAAAACGATTGATCGGGCCCTGATTTCAGGGTGAACGGCGGAGCAGCGGTTCCTGCCGCCAACACTCGCTCGCTGTTTTCAACTTCGGTGGTGGTATTCGTATTCTCTGGCATGGATCTCTCCGCAAATTCTGACTAAACACACGTGTCGAGGTGACGACGAGTATCATGAATAGACACAGGTCAATTTGCCTCGTCGCATTCACGTTAACCAGTCGCAGAAAATGCCAGCACAGCTAGCAATCCCGGTAAGCGAGCGCGATCACACCGACGGTCCCGCCAACGCGCCAGTGACCCTTGTCGAGTACGGCGATTTCGAATGTCCCTACTGCGGCCGCGCCGAGCCGATCGTGGAGGGTATCCGCCGCGACATGGGTGACCAGCTTCGATTTGTGTATCGACACTTTCCGCTCGCTGAGGCACACCCGCACGCGGAAGTGGCAGCAGAGGCCGCTGAGGCAGCAGGTGCTCAGGGAGCGTTCTGGGAAATGCATGACACGATCTTTCGCAATCAGCAGGCGCTGGAGCCGGACGACCTGGCGGGATACGCCGCTGATATCGGCATCGACGCACAGCGACTTGCGCGTGAGCTCACCGCCGAAACCTACCGCCCTAAAGTGCGCGCGGATTTTCGCGGCGGCGTTCGCAGCGGTGTCAACGGCACACCGACGTTCTTCATCAACGGATCTCGCTACGATGGGAGCTGGTCGGATACCGCCGAGTTCACTCAGGCGCTGGCGGATGCAGCGAGCGCGTTAACCATGGAACCGGAGAAATAAAGTGACGACGCCCAACGAGAACACAGACGTCCAGACCAAAAAGATTCCCAACGATCAGCTCGAGTTGTACTTCGATCGTTTCACCAAACGCTTTTTACAGACCGAATCCACGAACAGGATCGATGTTGAGGTTCTGGCGCCGGAGTGGGGCGATCAGTTCGAGGCAGAACGCGTGCGCGTGATCGGCATCACCTATGAGCCCAAGAAGAACACACTCGATTTCGCGCTGGAGAATGCCGACCACCGTGTTGAAGGGGTGAAAGAAGTGTGGACTGCCGAAGATGCGGACGGTTTCGTGAAATCAATCTCGGTCGTACGCGCTGACGGGACGCGCGATATTGCGACCATCAACCGAAGAGCGACTTGAGAACGAACAGAACGTTCGCTGGACGTTCTGCCAACCGCCTCATGTACCAGCGGTACCAGGCAGCGCCGTAACTGATCAGAGTCTTCACGATGTGGCCGTCAGCGATGAGCTGGCGCTGCGCGGCGTCACGAATGCCGTACAGCATGTGGATCTGATATCTGGTTTTGTCGACGCTCATTGCCGACGCCTGGTTGGTAATGCGTGAGATCAGCGCCATATCGTGCGTTCCAAAAATGGGAGTGCAGTTCCCGACTTTTGCGGCGGCAAGCATGTCGGATGCGATCTCGAAATATGCGCGGTCGGTATCCGACTTCTTTTCGTAGGCGATGGTTTTCGGTTCATCGTAGGCGCCTTTGACCAGCCGGATGACTGGCTTGAGTGGCATTAGCCGGCGGACATCTGCCGGAGTGCGAAAGAGATAGGCCTGCAGCGCAATGCCCGTCGTGGGATGACTTTTCTTGAGCGTGATGTAGAGATCGAGGGTGCGATCGACGTAGCTCGAATCCTCCATGTCGAGCCACAGCGCGGATCCTGTGGCCTCGGCTTTGGTGGCAAGCGCCAGCAGATGTCGCTCACAGTCACCCATCGACAGATCGAGGCCGAGCTGGGTTGGCTTGACGCTGATGTGCGCGGGAAGGTTGGTTGCGCGAATCTGATCGAGGAACCACAGGTAGTGATCGCGCACCGCGATCGCCTCCTGCGGGCTGTTGATTGCTTCACCCAGTTGTGTGAAGAGAATTCCGCGCCCCGTTGCAGCGATGCCTCCGCCGGCGCGGAGCGCGTCTTCCGGATTCTCGCCGGGCATGAACTTGCGCGTCGCGCGCCTGACGACGGAGCTGTGCAGCGCGAAGTCGTTGAGCTTCCGACTTCGCGCGGCGGCGAGAAAAATCGAGCGTCCGAAAGACAAAGGCGCGGCTGGACCTAAAACTCTTCGAGAATCTTCTTCGCTTTCTTCGGGTTATCGCTGACTATCGCCACCTCGACGAGGTCGTCGGCGATGCCGGTCAGGTAGAGCGCTTCGAGGTTGATGCCGGCGTCGCCGAGCCGGCTGGTGACGTTGGCGAGTATGCCGGCCTTGTTCTCCAGCAGAACGGTATTCACTTCGCTCTCGGTGAAGCGAATGTTCGCCGCCTCGAGCGCACTACGCGCGACGACGATGTCGTCAGGGAGAATGCGCGTCATGGCGGTGCCGCCGAAGGAAATTGCCGCGAGTGACTTGATGTTGACGCCGCGCCGGCCGAGTGCCTGCGCTACCCGCGCGAGGTCGCCGGGATGGTTTGTAAGCTGGATCGAGCAGTCTCTCATCGCACCTCTCCTTCGTTGGACATTACGATACTGGGGCTAACGTAACCTTTCTGAGACTGGATCGCAGCTTCTAGTACCGTGTGCTGCGTATGGAATAAGACAACTGCCTGCTGGGCGCTGACCGCAGCTCGCTGACCGCTTACCGCTGCAAGAAGACGGGACAGATCTCACTGGCGTGAGAGGAACTGCACTGCTTTTCCCATGACTCCGCGAGAATCTGTCTGGTCGTAGGCAGCGGTAAGCGGTCAGCGACAGAAGCGGTCAGCGCCTAGCATGCAGTTGTCTTATCCTGTAAGCAGCAAGATGCGCTGAATCGCCGAGACCTCCCCTTCATGTGTTCCAGTATGCACTCTATACGCATGCGAATCTCAATTCAGACTTTGCTTGCGGCCGCGGCTGTTGCGACCGCGCCGCTCTCCGCTCCCGCTCAATCCCGCGCGCCGATCCTGGCCGTCTTCGCCCACCCCGACGACGAGCGCGTCATCGGCCCACTGTTGTCGAAGCTCGCGCGAGACGGACGCGAGACCCATCTCGTGATCGCCACCGACGGCTCAAAGGGTGTGCGCGACTTCGCCCACATTCCAGCCGGCGCCGAGCTCGCCGCGGCGCGCACCAAGGAAGCGACGTGCGCCGCCAATCGGCTCGGCGTGCGAAAGCTGCACCTGATCGGTCTGCCCGATGGTGGACTCGCGTCGTTCGAGTCACTGGGCAAGCTCCGATCAGCACTCGCCGCGATTATCGATTCGGTAAAGCCGGCTGCGATCATCACGTTCGGCCCCGAAGGAGGGACGGGGCATCCGGATCATCGACTGGTTGGCAATGTCGCAACACAGATCATCGAGAGTGACGATCGCTACCAGAAGATCGACCTGTTGTACGCATCGCTGCCGTCGGAGCGTTTGCGCACTGCGCCACCGGCCGATCCCACTGTGAACGGAATGGCGGCCTCGCTGCTGAAAGTGCGAGTACCATTCGAGCCGCAGGATCTCGTCGCCGGTCGTGAAGAGTTCGCGTGTCATCGAACTCAGTATTCGCCGGAAGAAATGGCCAAAGTCAACGCTTACCTGGCGCACTCCTGGAACGGGATGGTTTGGATGCGACCGTGGAACGGACCGCTCCACAACCCGAATCTTTTCAAGCGTTAATCGCGCAGCTTTTTACGAAGATAGAATTGCCGGTAGCCCGGCGGGTATCCGTCCAGCGTACCGAATAGCTCGTAGCCGAGCTTTTCGTAGAACGGGCGAGCCTGGTACTCGAAGGTGTCCAGGCTCGCGTTGGTGCAGCCGCGCGAGCGAGCAAGATCTTCCGCTGCCGTCAGGAGCTGCGTTCCGACGCCGCGGCCGCGCGCTCTTTCGTGAACCCACAGCTTCGCGACGTACAGCCAGCTCCAGCGCGTGTGGCCAATCAGTCCACCAACGACTCCGTCATCGTCGCGAGCGACGAATTGCACCGGCTGTTCGTTGGACGGTCCGATCCAGGCTTCGTTGAAGGCAAGCAGCCCGCGAATGACCTTCGCTTGGTCATCCGCTGTCACCTCACTATCGATTCGAATATCGCCTGCAGATTTCATTCGTGGGGACGTGGCCACGCGGCTCGCTCTTCCTCTCGCAACTGCGGCACCACGCGTCGCCCCTCCTTGTCGGAGCGGAACCCCGCTTCGATGATTGCCATTACTGTCGCGCCTTGTTGTGGTGGTACTGGATTCGGTGCGCGGCCCAGCAGCGCTTCCCGCAACGCGACGTAGTATCCGCGCTGATCGCCACGCTGAGCTTTCACTCTGCGCGACGATCCCGTTGCGCCGTCGTAAACGGTGGCATCATCAGGATCCACGCCCCATTCGTTCGACCCAGGCAAGATGCCGGCACGCAACTGATCTTCCTGGATATCGGGCTTCTCTTTTACGATGCTTGCCTTGTCGCCGTGCACGGAGAAACGCGCGCTGCCACCCGATACCAGCGAGCCGCATTGTAGCGTCGCGATCATGTCTCCATAACGCAGCACGAGCTGGAAGAAATCATCGGTGCGGGCGCCCTGCCGCTGCTTGGCAACCGTGGCCTGAACGGTGTCGGGAATTCCAAATAGCGACAACGTCTGATCGATGAGATGCGGTCCGAGATCGTAGAGTAGACCGCTACCGGGACCGGGCAGCTCGCGCCAACGCTCGCGCACCTCGGCGCGAAACCGATCGATGCGCGATTCAAACACGACGAGTCGTCCGATGAGATCGCGATCGATCGCGTCTTTGACGGTGAGGAAATCGCTGTCCCAGCGCCGGTTCTGAAAGACCGACAGTAAAACGCCTTTCTCCGCGGCAACGGCGCCCAGATGCCGTGCCTCGTCGACGGTGATGGTGAACGGCTTATCCACCACAACGTTGCGTCCGGCGCGCATCGCGTGCTCGGCGAGCGGCGTGTGGGTCTCGTTGGGACTGGCGATTACAACGAGATCGACATCGGGATGCGTCGCCAATGCTTTCGGATCGGAGACGACGTCCGCATCGGGAAGAACAGCTTTTACATCGTCGGGATGACTGGACGAAACGGCGCTGATCTCATAGCCATCGGTTCCTTCGAGTAGCGGAACGTGAAACGTCTTCGCGACGAACCCGAAGCCAATGATGCCAACGCGAATCTGGGACGGCTTGCTCACCTCTTAGCGGCGGTCGAAAACCCAGACGTTGTCCTGGTCCCGACCCGCGCCGCGAATACGCTCGGCGGCCCTGAGGCGGCGGCCCTCGTCGACAAGCTCGTACCGCCACGTAATGGTTACCTCAGGCGCGTCGGTGCGATCGGCGAAAAGGAGGGAGTCGTTGTCCCAACGGACGCTTGACTTGGCGCGAGTATCCGACTGATCGACAACTTCGCGGCCGTCGGTAACGCGCTGGAGCGACCAGGAGAAGGTCTTTCCGTAGAACTCAAACTTCGCATCGATGCGGATCATCGGTTCGTGGTGATCGATGCGGAGGCTAGCGGCGCGGGTGGACGCAGCACCGCCGTCGAGTGTGCTGGCCGCGAGGTTCAGCCGGTAGTCGCCTGAAAAGTTAGGTTTTGGTCGACTAGGCAGCTCCACGACCCGATCACTGGTCGTGGCCCGGCTACTTTCACTCTTCCTGAACGAGTCTGGCTCCGTCATAATTTCTGCCGTGCGACGCGTTGCGATCAGAGTATTAGGAACTGCGACAATTATCTACTGTTGTCTG
>DASUZC010000003.1:0-15520 GCA_036377095.1 Gemmatimonadaceae bacterium | reverse complement strand
GTTTTTTCGCGTGCTTCCAGATCGGCGAGCAGCGCAGTCACCCGCCGCTCGTCGGCGGGAATCCGTTCCTCGGCTCGGGCAAGAACATCGGTGGGCAGCTTCAATCGCCGGGCAATGCTGATTCCGTAAGAGCGTCCGGGAATGCCTTTGGTCAATCGATAGGTCGGAGCCAGAGCAACGGGATCGAACTGCAGCGACGCGTTGACGACGCCATCGACTTGCGTCGCCAGCTCCTTTAGTGCACCAAGGTGAGTGGTCGCGACGGTCAGCGTACCACGCGTGGTCAGCGCTTCGAGGATGGCGCCGCCGAGTGCCGCGCCTTCGATCGGATCCGTACCTGAGCCGAGCTCGTCGATCAGGACCAGCGACCGATTGCTGGCCGACTCGAGCACTTCGGCGAGGTTCTTCACGTGAGCGCTGAAAGTGGAAAGACTCGCAAGGATGGACTGCTCGTCACCGACATCAGCGTAGATGTCGTCGAAGATCGCGATGGTGGATCCGCTGTCGACTGGTGCTGGAATTCCGGATTGGACGAGAGCCGAGAACAGTCCGAGCGCTTTTAGCAAAACAGTTTTGCCACCGGTATTCGGACCGGAGATGAGCAGCGTGCGTTCGTCGGGAGCCATTTGCAGATCGAATGGGACGACGTCGATTCCCTGCGAAACCAGGAGTGGATGCCGGCCCTTGACGATGGTGAAGCCGTTGGTGGCGTCGGACAGCTCTGATGCGTGGCAGCGGAAGTCGATCGCAAAACGGGCGCGGGCGACGAGCGAGTCGAGTGTGACCAAGGCCTCGAGTGAAGCGATCATCTCCTCACGGTGCGGCCTCAGTTTCCCGGTGACCTCGGCGAGGATGCGATCGACCTCTTCATTTTCTTCGATTTGCAGCTCGCGGATGCGATTGCCTGCTTCGACCGCGGCAGGGGGCTCGACGAACAGCGTGCCTCCGGTGGCAGACGCATCGTGAACGATTCCACCGACGGCGCCGTGCGCTTCTCTCCGCACAGGTATCACGTACCGCCCGTTGCGCACCGTCACCGACATGTCGGCGACGCGCTGGTGCGGCTCCAGCTTCGCCATCGCCCGCTCGAGAACTTTGATCAGCTCGCCCTGCGAGCCGCGCAGCTCTCTCCTGATTTTCCTGAGCGCCGGCGACGCTTCGTCACGAACCTGAGCCTCGTCGTCGACGACATCCTCAATGAGAGTCTCGTTGGCTTTGTCGACGAAGAGCGCATCCCTTTGTTCGGCGAGCACGGCTGTCGCGACCGGCGAGACTTTCTCCCCGTGAAATGATTCGCGAGTGACGCGAGAGCTGCGCAGCAGCGACCCGAGCACGAGTAGATCGGGGGCGGAGAGCGACGCTCCCTCAACACGCAGACGCGTCAAGGCGGCGCGAGCATCAGGAACGCCGTGAAGACTCCACGCTTCTTCCGCGCTCAGTAGGGACCTCACCGCGGCGACGCGAGCATGCTCGCGCTCGATGGCCTCGCGGTCGGTCATCGGAGCCAGCTCGCGCACTCGTTCGGCGCCCAGCGGCGACACCGCTCGCTCGGCGATTAATGCGAGCGTGCGCGGAAATTCGATGACGGTCAGTGCGTGCGAGTTCATGAAGCGGGAAGCGGGAAGACCAGACGATGGATCTGGATCTGAAACTACGTCGTGGAAGGTGGGCAACGAATACCGTCAACTGTTGCGCAGGCCTTCGTCAGCGGCTTCCCCTTCGCTCCTCCCGCTTCCCCGCTTCCCGCTTCCCCCTTCCCGCCTCCCGCTTCCCGGCGTCACCCCTGCTTGGCGAGCTCCTCACGTGCGATGGCGTTGATAGTGCCGCCTTCAGCGCGACCTTTGAACTGGGGGAGCACCTTGCCCATGACTGCTCCAATCTGCGTTGCGCCGCCGGCGATTGCTGCTCTCACCGCGGCGCGTAACTCCTCGTCACTCACCTGCGCAGGAAGGTACTTCTCCAGCGCTCGAGCCTCGGTCGATTCCTTTTCCGCGAGCTCGGGACGATTGCCCTTTTGATAGAGCTCGATCGATTCCCTGCGCTTTTTGATCGACTTGCGCAAGACGTCGATGACATCCGCGTCAGTTGGATCGCGTCTCAGCTCGATCTTTTTGTTCTTGATCTCGGAGAGGACGGTGCCAAGGAGAAGCGTGCCGGCCTTGTCCTGGGATTTGCGAGCGGAATTGAGATCGCCCTGGAGACGGGCGAGCAACTCTGACATTCCCTAGGTGTGACGGGTGCGGCGGTTCTTACGCATTGCCGTGTTCAGCTTGCGCTTCCTGCGCTCGCTCGGCTTCTCGTAGTGACGATGCTTGCGGAGATCGGAGAGTATGCCCGCCTTCTCGCACTTCTTTTTGAAGCGCTTCAGCGCGCGTTCAAAGTTCTCGTCGTCATGGATGATGACTTCCGACAAAATCTGCTTCCCCCCTTCGTGGCGATCGCGCGATCGCCGGCTTTTGGTCAGACCTGTAAGCTAAGCTCGCGCAGAGGGTTGGGTCAAGCAAATCTCTCTCTTTCGCTTTGGCTCTCGCAGTCTCGTCGAGCGGGACGGTCGGGCGGCGAGGGTCCTCTACGCGCTGAATCTCGCGGCGCCGGTCAGGCGCCGAGGGTCCTCTACGCGCTGAATCTCGCTTTACCGGTCCGAAGTTCTCGAAATCCCCGCAGTACATCTCCGTACTAGTGAATAGCGATCCGATACATCGCTCGAAGGTCAGCGCTACGAGGACCCTCAGCGCCTTCCCACTGGAGCGCAACCGCGACTAGCGGGCCGAGCGAAGCTCGGCGCGCCCGCCAAGAATGGGAGCAGCAGCAGCGGGGAACGCTGGACTCTTACAGATCGTTGCGCGGAGGCGAGGGTGTCCTCGTAGCGGCGACCTTCGAGCGATGTATCGGATCGCGATTCACGTGACTCAACTGGGCGTCGAGGATGTCGCGACGCGTGGCCCCAGGCAAGCGAGATTCGCCGGGTAGAGGACACCCTCGCCTCCCCAAGGGAGGGGTTCTAGCCGGGCGGCCAAGTCATCTTCCTACCGCCAAGAAGATGAATGTGCAGGTGATCTACGGACTGACCCCCGTCGGCACCGGTGTTGATCACCGTCCGATAGCCGGATTTCGCGATTCCTTCCTGCCGCGCCAGAGCAGCCGCGAGCGACATCATGCGACCGAGCAGATCCGAGTCAGTGAGATCGTCGAGCGACGCGACGTGCTTTTTGGGAACGATCAGAATGTGCGTCGGGGCCTGAGGAGCAATGTCGCGAAACGCGATCATCTCCTTGTTGTTCACCACCATCTTCGACGGGATCTCCCCGCGGGCGATCTTGCAGAAAAGGCAGTTTTGCACGGAGTCCGCCTTCTCTGCCTTCGGAGCCCCTCTCTGCGTGTCAGCCATTGGATTGCCTCGAGAGAGCCAACGATGCTGCCGCGATCGCCACTGCCGCGACCCCGGCAGTTTCAAAACGTAGCGTGCTCTGGGTCAGCTTCACAGGGAGGAACGCGGCGCCGATGAACGCGTCCCGCTCCGTTTGCTCCATGCCTCCCTCTGGACCGAGCGCAATCACAACCGGCGGATGCATCGGAACACCGGCAATCGGCTCCCCGTCTCTCACCAGAATCAGCCGCGTCCCCAGCGGCGCCGCTGCAATCGCACGATCGACTGTCGACTCCGGAAAAATCTCGGGCAGCCAGCCGCCGCCGCTTTGCAGCAGGGCGGAGGTCATGCGGGCGCGCACCTTCGCCTGAAACGTCGATCCTTCCCCACGCGGGTTGACGCTCTTCGATCGGTGCCACACAACGGGGCGCCAGCTCGCCACGCCGAATTCGGTAGTCTTTTCGGCAAGCCATAGCATCCGGTCGCGATCGGCAACCGGCGTCAGCAGATGAATTGGCGACGGACGCGGGATCTCGCTGATCTCGCTCACGTCAACCAGCGCCGAGGTCTTCGAGACTTTGACGAGCGTCCCGATCGCTGCCCTGCCTTCGCCATTTCTCAACGCCACACACTCGCCAACGCCGACGCGGGCGACACGCATGTGATGCGCGGCGTCGTCGGAAAGGGTGACGGTACCCCCGGCAACAAAGCCGTCGGTCGCAAAGAAGGTCGCTACCGGGGTGCGATCAGCACGCTCCACCACGCGTCCTCCACGTCGTCACGTTCGATGCGCCACCCGCCGTCCTCGAGCGCCCGCTCAATCAGAGGTCGCTCGTCGACGAGAATCCCCGCGAGAATTGCTTGGCCGTCTCCCGTGAGTGCTGCCTTCATTGTCGGGAGAAGCGAGATGATGACCGACGAAATGATGTTGGCGAGCAGGACGCGTACCGGCGCGATCAACGGCAACAAAACCGTTGCATCACCCTCGATCACGTCTACACGGTCGGCGACGGCGTTGACTTCGATATTCGACTCGGCGTTTCCGATCGAGTCGTGGTCGATTTCGATCGCGGCGACGCGGCCCGCGCCGAGCTTCGCCGCGGCAATCGAAAGGACCGCGCTCCCTGCACCGAGATCGGCGACTAAATCTCCACTCCTTATCACACCCTGCATCAGCCGCATCACGCCGCGCGTCGTCGGATGCTCGCCGGTGCCAAAAGCCATTGCCGGATCGATGACAATGGTTCTCGCTGGATCTTCATCACCAGCCAGCCACGGTGGCGCGATCACCAGCTCGCCGACCTTGTGCACGCCGACCGATGCACGCCAACTCGAGTAGTCGACATCGAGGGAGGGCATCACACTGATGTCAGCGGCCGGGTCTGCGTTCTTCACCGCGCGCTGGATGTCGTCGATCGGCGAGTCAGCGGAAAAGTGTGTGACGACGGCGGAGCCGTCCTCCTGAACTCCGAGTGAGCCAGAATCAAAAAGCGCCGCGATCACTCCGTCACGGTTCGACTGTGGAGTGATACGCAGCGCGATCCAGCTCAAATCAGGCGCCTAGTGATTCGCGGATCTTCGACCAGAGTCCCTTTGGTCGCGGATCGGGTACTGCCTGCAGCTCACTCAGCCGACGTATCAGCTGCGCTTCCTCCTCGCTGATCTGATCAGGCGTCCACAGCTGGAGCCGCACGTGAAGATCGCCGGAGGAGCTCGAGTTGATGCGCGGCAAACCGCGCCCGCGCAGGTTGAAGACCTGCCCGCTTTGCGTGCCCGGTGGCACCTGCAGCGATACAGTGCCCGTCACCATCGGCACTTCGACGTTGGCGCCGAGCGTGAGCTGCGGGTACGTGACCAGAACTTCGGTATATAAGTCCTCGCCATCACGCTCGAACCGCGGATCTTCTTCGACCTCGAATACGACGAGGATGTCCCCGCGGGGACCGCCACGAGGTCCGACGTTGCCGACTCCTCGCATCGTCATGTACTGGCCGGTGGCAACACCCGCCGGAATGCGCACAGCGATCTGCTTCTCGCCGCGAATGCGTCCCTCGCCTCTGCACTTCTTGCAGGGCGCCGAGATCACAGTTCCTTCGCCGGAGCAGCTCGGACACGGCGCTACGCTCACCACCTGCCCAAAGAAACTGCGCTGTGCGCGGCGCACTTCGCCGGTGCCATGGCATGTTGAGCACGTCGTCGGATGCGATCCAGGCTCCGCGCCGCGACCCTCGCAGCGATCGCACGGCTCGAGCAATCGCACGGTGACGGTTTTCTCCACGCCACTCGCGACTTCGGCGAGCGTCATCGGCATCGCCAGCTTGATGTCCGACCCGGAGCGCGGCCCGCTGCTCCGACTGGCGGTACCGAACAAATCTCCGAAGCCACCGAGTCCGCCCAGGTCGCGCATGAAGATGCTGAGCGCTTCCGAGAGATCGACGTGATGGAACCCGGCGCCACCGCGGAGTCCAGCCTCGCCGTAGCGGTCGTAGAGCGCGCGCTTGTTGGGATCGCGCAAAACGTCGTAAGCCTCGGTGATGGCTTTGAACTTCTCCTCGGCTTCCTTCGCCCCGTTGTTGCGGTCGGGATGGTACGTCATCGCCTGCTTGCGATACGCCGTCTTGATTTCGGCATCGCTGGCGTTGCGCGCCACACCGAGTGTTTGATAAAAATCAGCCATGCGTTCTTGGATTCTCCTGCAATAAATCAGTCACCAGCTCCGACGTGTGCGTGACGAGCGAAATCACTTTGTCGTACGGCATCCGCGTCGGACCAATGACACCAATTACACCAGTCAGGGGACCGGCGTGATACGATGCCGTCACAACGGTGAAGTTGGACAGCTTCGGATCATTGTGCTCGTTCCCGATCGTTATTGATACACCATTCGTGTCGCTACGACGACGCAGCAGCTCGCCGAGTTTCTGCCGCGTCTCGGTCAGCTCGACGAGTCGCCGCATGTTGTCGACGCTGGCGAACTCCGGCTGTTCGGCGAGCACGGAGGCCTGGCCGAGCATCACGCCCTCCTCGTCGGATTCCATCCCGCTGTTGAACAGCTGATCGCCTTCTTCGATGAAGACGTTCAGCAGATCACCGGCATTGCGCGTCGGCGACGAGTCCCGCAGTCGATCGCCAAGCGACGAGCGAATCTTTCTCAGCGTCAGACCGGCGAGTCTTTCGTTCAACACCTGCGTCACTTCAGCAATTGCCGCATCGGCGATCTCACCGCGCACGTCGACGAAAATCGTCCGCACCGCCCCCGGCGACAGCGTGAGCGCGACCAGCAACCGTTCCGCGGAAAGGCGAATCACCTCGACTCTCTCGAGCAGCGCGTCGTCGAGCCGGGGACCCAGTGCCACGCCGAGTTCCTGCGTGATGACGCCGAGGCTTTGGGCAGCGCGACGTAGAATCGCTTCGACGGCGGAGCCACCGCTGGAGATCTGGGCTGTGAGTCTTCGCCGCTCGGTCGCAGCCGGCGGTCTGATCGGGATCAGCGAATCGACGTAAACGCGATAAGCGACGTCAGTTGGTACTCGACCGGCCGACGCGTGCGGATGAAAGAGATAACCCTTCTCTTCCAGATCGCTCATCGTGTTGCGAATGGTCGCTGCGGACACCCCCAGTCCAAATCGATGAGCGAGGTTGCGCGAGCCCGCCGGCTGAGCCGTCTCGACATACGTCTGAATCACGGCCTCCAAAACACGCCGCTCTCGCTCGTTCAGACTCGGCAATGACATAGGATAAATATAGTAGCGACTAGCGGTTAGGCCACTGCCGATGCGGGAATTCTCTGCGCGGCAAGGTCCGCCGCAAGACTATCGAGCCGCAGCCATCCAAGCGGGGTGAGCTGGACGGTGTTCGGCTGAGTGATCGTCGCCCAGCCGGCCTTTTCCCAGATCTGCACGCGCGGCAACTCGTCCTTGTCGAAGGCGAGACCGCGCGTAGTGCGGAGACCCAGGTAGATCTCTTCCGCGCGTTTGTTCTCCGAAGTCAGCGTTTCCTCGCCCGCTATCAGCGATTCGCCTTTCTCGAGACGCCGAAGCCATTCGGTGTACGCCGAAACATTCCAACGGCGTACCGCGCCATCGAAAGAATGCGCGGATGGTCCGGCCGCGAGATATGGAACGCCGGTCCAATAAGCCGAATTGTGGCGGGAGTGCTTGCCAGCAAGCGCGAAGTTGGAGACCTCGTAGTGCTGGAAACCGGACGCGGCCAATGTGTCGTGCGCTGCCAGGAACTCTTCTTCGTAACCCTCTTCACCCCCTTGCACGATCTGTCCGCGATCGGCCCAGCGACCGAGCGGAGTCATCGGCTCGACGGTCAAGCCATAGAGCGAGAGGTGAGACGGCTCGAGATCGATTGCATGCTGCAGGTCGTCGCGCCAGGCGCGACCGAGATGCTCGGGCAACGAGAAGATGAGGTCGAGCGAGATATTCCTGATCCCGCCGCGCTTCAGCGTCTCCACCGCGCGGACAATCTGCGCCGAATCGTGGGTGCGGTGCATCCATTTCAGCGCTGCATCATCGAAACTCTGCGCGCCAAGAGATACTCGATTGACGCCGGATGAGACCCACCGGGCGACGGCGATGTCGTTGACGTCGTCAGGGTTGGCTTCGATGGTGAGCTCGGCGTTTGGCGCGACCCTCCACAGCTCACGGACTGCCTCGATAGCGGAAGCCACGCCGTGTCCACCCAGCCGTGACGGAGTGCCCCCACCGAGGTAGATCGTTTCGAGCGCCTCCAGGCGCGACGATCGCTCCAGCAGGAGCGCGAGCTCCATGCGCAATCCGCGCAGGTAGTCATCTACGGGGGTGACTGATCGCACGGCGATCGAGAAATCGCAGTAGGAGCACCGTCGGGCGCAGAAGGGGATGTGGATGTAGAGATGGCGGCCGGGCACGACTCAATATAGGGGTTGGAAAGGATCGAGGCTTCGTCGTTGAGGATCGAGGCTTTCGGACCAACGGCATTGATAATCGCGGACTGATTGAGGATCGGAGACTAAACGCAGTCCGAAGTGCGATCTAAGTCCGAAGTGCGATCTAAGTCCGAAGTGCGATCTAAGTCCAAGGTGCGAACCCATTGCGAGTTACGAGCCTTCTGTAACGATAACGATTAGCTCTCACCTCGTAATAGGCTCGCAAATCGGACTTAGCTCGGAACTCGGATTCACCGCGTCCGCATTCCGGACTTAGTCCGCGATCATCAATGCAGTTAGTCCTCAGCCCTCGGTCCTCTCTAGTTAACGCCGCCGAATCTCCCCCGCGAGCGTGCATTCGACCAAGCCCATGATCTCCAATGACGTTATCGCTGCTAAACACTCGGCGAGGGGAAGATCGGTGAGCTCGGGCAGGTCATCGGTCATTCTCAATCCAACGGCCAGGGAATCCCAGATCTTCTGCTCGGTGTCCGGGAGCAGTGGCGGCGTGGCCTTCTCGGGCTTCATGTGGATGCCGAGCAAGCTGAGCGCGTCCTCAGGCGTGAGAATGTGATCGGCGCCGTCGCGCAGTAGTTGATTGGAGCCGCGACTCTGCTCGCTGTCGATCGGGCCAGGGACACAGGCCACTCGTCGTCCCAGCTCGAGCGCCCAGCCGGCGGTGTTGAGGGCGCCGCTCCTCAGTCCGGCTTCGACGACGATCGTCAGCGGCGCCAGCGCCGCAATGATGCGATTCCGCTTCGGAAACGCGCCCTGATGAGCCATCGCTCCAGGCGGATTCTCCGACAGCACCAGTCCGTTCGTGGCAATCGAGCGATGGAGCTGGCGGTGACCGACGGGATAGGGGACGTCGATCCCCGTGCCGAGGACGGCGACGGTTCCCGTTCCCTGTTCGAGAGCCGTGCGATGGGCTTTGGAGTCGATGCCGCGCGCCATCCCGCTGATCACCGTGACGCCCGCCCGCGCGAACGCGAGGCCGAGGGTGCGGGTTACCCGCTCCCCGTAAGCCGTGGAGTTTCTGGTTCCGACGACTGCGACACGGGGGCGATCGAGCACGTCTCGATTCCCCATCGCGAACACGCTCGGCGGCTGCTGCTTGAGGTCGAGAAGCTCGCGCGGATATTCCGGCGAATCGTGCATCCAGTGCTGGATCGCGAGCGACGATTCAGTTGAAACAGCATTAGCCAATGTCAAGGCAAGCTTACAGTTGCGTCCTCAGGCCTCACAGTTTGCTTGAGGCGCAATAACTCGCTCCACCATCCCGCAGTCAGCGTCTCCAGTCCCGTGCGCGCCGCCGCGCTCACGCCAAAGAATCCGAAGGCGGCGGGTGCTTTGATGGGAGGCACATAGTCCTCACCCATCAAGTCCATCTTGGTGAAGACCACACAGTGGGGCTTGGCCGCGAGATCGGCGGAGTACTCGGCGATTTCCCGACGCAGCTGATCGTACTCTGCCTGCCAATCCATGGCGTCGATCGGGATCAGAAAAGCAAGCATTCGTGTCCGCTCGATGTGCCGCAGGAACTGAAGCCCCAGCCCCTTCCCCTCGTGCGCGCCTTCGATGATGCCAGGAATATCGGCAACGACGAAGGTGCGGGAATCCGTGAGCTGGACGACGCCGAGGTTGGGCTGAAGCGTCGTGAACGGGTAGTCGGCGATTTTGGGCCGGGCGGCGGAAATGACGGAGAGGAGGGTTGATTTGCCCGCGTTCGGCTGACCAACCAGTCCGACATCGGCGATCAGCTTGAGTTCCATCTCAATGGTGCGGATGACACCTTCCTCGCCCGGCTGCCACTCGCGCGGGGATTGGTGCGTCGCTGTTGCGAAGAATGCGTTGCCCTTCCCGCCTCGTCCGCCTTGTGCGATCACCACCTCCTGACCGTCGTCGAGAATCTCGGCGATGATCTCGCCGGACTCGGCGTCGCGCAGAATGGTGCCGGGCGGCACCGGCATGACGACGTCCTTTCCGGAGCGGCCGCTTTTGTTGGCGCCCATGCCGTGCTCACCGCGCTCTGCCACCCAACGGTCGCGGTAGGTGTAGTCGAGGAGGGTCGCCAGGTTGGAGTCGCCGCGGACGATGACATTGCCGCCGCGCCCGCCGTCGCCGCCGTCGGGGCCGCCCATCGGCGTGCGCCACTCGCGGCGGAAGGACGTGGCGCCCGATCCACCTGTCCCACCCTCGACTCTGATTACGGCGCGATCAATGAACATCGCATCTCGAATTAAGCCGCAACGACTTTTGCCAGCAGCTGCTTGTACCGCGCAAGATCGTCTCTCGAAATCAAATCGTTGAGCGCATCGAGGACGGCGGCGATCTCGGGCGCGGGGGAGCCTGCGTTCAAAGCGCCATGAAGGTGAGAATGCAGCTGGCGCTGCTGCCCGGAGGTGGCGCAGGCGGCGACGACGCACAACTCGCGCGTGCGCAGGTCAACGTAAGGGCGGGACAAGACCTTGCCGTACCCATCGATGATCATCCACTCGTCGAGAGCGGGGTGGAGATCGCGGATATTCTCGCGCAGCTTCTCGTACATCTCCCCGTACACGATTCGGCACGTCTCTTCGCCGCGCTTCCGCCATTGGGCGATGCCGTCACCAGCGGCGTTCTCATCTTCCTCCGGCGCCGGTCGACTCGAGACCGCGCGCCACGCCCGCGCCGCGTTCAGTGCGCGCGGGAACCCGGCGAATAAGTACGACTGGAGAATTATCTCTTCGACCGCCACTGGATCGACTTCGTCGATTGAATCGGACATGATTGCTCGCATTTGACCCTCAGGCGACCCGGCAATCGCCCCGGCGATTCTCACCAGGTGGCGCAGTTCCGCCCCGAGTGGAGCAACGTTAGTCCGGGCTTCCGCGCCGGTCGTCATCAGCCTGCGGCGCGCATCATCGCGTCAAGCCACGTCGGCTTTGAGCGTCACCTCGCCGACGCATTCCCCGCGAGTGTTCTTCACCGGCTTGTGCATCCATTCATGGAGCCGCGGCGGCAAGGGATCAGGGAGCTCGTCCATCTCCTGCAGCAAACGAAGAAGCGCAGGCACCTGTGCGCGCTGCGCTCCGTCTTCGACCTTCAGTGCGATGCCGATCCCACGCTCCGGGATGAAGGCGCAATGAACCCCTTCGGCGCCAACCTTCGAAATCACCCGTCCCTTGGTCTCGGCAATGAGCGCGGTATCAAATCGGTCAGTGCCGCCCACCAGGAATGGGTTCTTGCTCATCGCGTTGAGAACGCGCTTCGGGTACTCCTCGCCGCGTTCGGCGGCAATGGCAAACCGCGAGTAGGCGCGCGCCATTCGTTCGAGGGTCATGCCGAAGACGACCACGCCGCAACCGTCGACTGCCTGGGCAATTTTTCCGCAGGGGACGTCCGTCCACAGCGAGATCTCGTGGAGAATTGAGCGCTGTACGTTGTGATCGCGCCGCTCGTAACCGCGCGTAGGCCAGCCTTTCTTGCGCGCCAGCGCCAGCATCGCCGAGTGCTTGCCGGAGCAATTGTTGTGAATGCGAGATGGACGCCCGCCGGATTCTCGAATGAATTTCGCGCCGCGCTGGGACGACGGATCGTGCGGTCCGCACGCGAGATCACCCTCTTCCAGATCGATGTCGCGCAGCATCTTCTCGACGATCGCGACGTGCTCGGGCTCGCCGCCGTGCGAAGCGCACGAGACCGCCAGTTGCTCGTCTCCCCAGCCGAGCGAGTCGAAGCCGCCCGAGCTGAGAAATGGAATCACCTGGAATGGTTTGGCGCAGGAGCGCCAGTAAGTGAACGCGTGCGCGTCGTGCGCGGAGCCCAGCAGCTCATCCCCCTCTCCGACCACTGCCGCGTGGACACGATGCTCCGATTCGGGGAACTCACCGCGGAGGACGGCAATATCGAGATCGTGGGTTTTCATGATTGCTGCAACAGAACGTCCAAAGGCGGGTCTAGAATAGCTTAACCCGTATCATCTCCTTTGTGTACCGCCTCGGATCGCGTCGCACATCGACGAGGACGCTGTTCAATTCGCCGACCGTTTTCACCAGTTGCTCGTAGAGCTTCTGATCGGTGAAGAGCTTCTGCATGGTGCCATTGCCACCCGCCATCACAGTCACCAGAGAGTCGGCACGGGTGACGACGTTGACGAGATGCACGTACAGCGTGTCGTCACGCAGCAGTCTGGCAACGGATCCGTTGCCGCGATTGATGGAAGAGATAATGGAATCCGCCGATGCGACAGCGCGAGTCAGATTGAAGTAGAGCGTCGGATCGTCGAGGAGGCGTCCGACCGTCCCACGGGGATTCTCCAGCCGCGCCATCAGCGCACTCGTCTGCAGCAGCGTCGAATTCAGGCGGTCATAGAGCGCACGATTGGTAAGCACCTGGCCAAGCGTGCCCTCGCCACGATTGATGCCGTTTGCCATCCGCTGCAGATCGCGAGTGAGTCCCACGACCTCGTTGATCGCGCCCGATGCCTGGGATACCACCGCTTCGTAATCCACCGCCGGCGCGATTTTCAGGGTGTCGCCTTCGCCGAGCGGACGGAACCGGGGCGTGCCGACGCTAATGTCGAGGACTTTGTCGCCCAGTAACCCCTGGGTTTTGATCTTGGCGCGCGAATCCTGTCTGACCTGCGATTGCAGAGTGCTGTTGACCTGCAGCACGACCCTCAGGTTTTGGTTCGTGTCCGCGTCCACCGGGAGGAACTTGATGTCGTCAATGCTCCCCGCCAGCTGGCCGGCGACGGTAACCGGTCCGCCTATCCGCAGGCCGCTCACGTTGCCGACGAACGCAACAAGGTGATAGCGCTTGCCGAAAAGATTCCCCGACTGGCCAAGCTTGAGGATGGCGATGCCGAGAATGACGAGCGCGACGAGTATCAGCCCGCCGACTTTGAGCTGGTCCCAGGTCAGGAAAGAGGAACGCTTCATTGAGGGAAGCGGGAAGTGGGAAGCGCGAAGCGGGTGCTGGAAGGCGGGAAATCGTTAAGCACCCTCAAAATCCTCCCAGGAAGTCGTGGATGTACGGATCGTCGCTGCCCGTCATTTCTTCCGGGCTGCCGAAGAATCCAATGCGCTTGTTGGCGAGCAGCGCGATCTTGCTCGCCATGCGGAATGCAGACCTGATGTCGTGTGAGACGACCACGCTGGTGACCTGGAGCTCGCGTTGCAGCTTGATAATCAGATAGGTGATCGTTGCCGTGGTCAGCGGATCCAGTCCTGACGTCGGCTCGTCGTAGAGCATGATCTCGGGATTGTTCGCCATCCCGCGCGCGATGCCGACCCTTTTCTTCATTCCGCCCGAAAGCTCCGAAGGCAACTGGTCCATCACCCGATCCGGCTCCAGATCGACGAATTCCAGCTTCTCGCGCACACGCGCCTCGATCTCGTCCTCGCCGAGTGTGGTGTGCTCGCGCAACGGATATGCGACGTTCTCATAGACGCTCATCGAATCGAACAGCGCTGCTCCCTGGAAGACCATCCCCATTTTCTGGCGAACTTTCAGTGCATCGTCAAAGGTAAGGTGCGTAATTTCTTCGCCGTCGATAGATACGCGACCACTATCCGGCACTAAAAGTCGCAAAATCAGCTTCAGGATGGTGGATTTACCAGTACCTGATTCCCCGACGACAACGATCGTGTCGCCCTCCTTTGCATCGAAGGAGACGTTTTCCAGAATCGGCTCGTCGAACGCAAGGTAGATGTTTTCGAGCGAGATGACCTTCGGTGCCGCCGCGCGCTCGCGCGTGGCCCGATGGTCCGACTGCTCGGCGACTTCCTCGAGCTCGGTACGGATGGCTGCGCGTACCCGTCCCGAATCGCGGGCACGGCGCGGCATTGCCGTCTCGTCCTTCTCGCTCGGATGTCGGCGCTCCTGGAATTTGCGGCGATCGTCTTCGTCGGTCACGGCTGAAAAATCGCCAAAATGATCTGGGTGAGGAAATAGTCGGTGACGAGGATCAGAATGCTCGCTGTCACCACGGTGCGGGTCGTGGATACGCCGACGCCCTCGGTGCCGCCGGTCGTCTTGAGCCCATAGTAGCAGGCCACCAGGGAGATGATGCCGCCGAACACGAACGGTTTGATCAGTCCCTGAATGAAATCGTTGGGGATGAACCGCAACGTGAACCCGCCATTCAGAATTTGCTCGAAAACGGTTTTCCAGTAGAGTGACGCCGGCTTGCCGAGATAAAACGTTGCGATGACGTTGCCACCGAGGATGCCGATGAAATCATTGATGACGGTCAACACCGGCAGCATGATCAGTGCGGCGAGAACACGGGGCGTCACCAGTTTCTTGATCGGGTCGGTGCCGAGGGTGTTGAGGGCGTCGATCTGCTCGGTGACGCGCATCGAGCCCAGTTGGGCGGCGATGCCGGATCCAACGCGGCCGGCGACCATCAGACCGGCGAGGACGGGGCCGAGCTCGCGGATCATCGACCCTGAAATGAGGCTGCCGATGTAGTCGGTTGCGCCAAAGGTTTTGAGCTGCACCGATGACTGGAGGGCGAGCACCATTCCGGTAAAGAATCCCGTGAGGAGAACGATTCCGATCGAGCCGACACCGATGGCATCCATCTGTTGGACAGCGTCGGAGGCGTAGAACGGCTTGACGAAGATGAAGCCGATGGCCTTGCCGGCGAGTACAAAGAATTCCTGGAGCGAGTAGACGGTGCGTTTAGCCGCGTCGTTGAATCGTTCTAGAATCAAAAGTCGATTTGGAAGTTTGAGCGAGAGCGTAGCTCTCTAACCTGCGATAGGGCAAGGGGTATGCCCTCTCCCGTCCACACTTCGGCGTTAATTTTTTTGGCTTGGCCGCGCATGGGGCCGAGAGATTGGTCGGAGTTTCCGACCGAGTCCGAGGTGCGAACTGAGTCCGAGTTGCGATCTAAGTGCGAAATGCGAGCTTCAGGCGATACTTTTCGTTCAGATTTCGCGACAGTTCGGGACTCTCGATAGGTTCGTACCTCGGACTTAGATCGCAACTCGGACTCACCGTGCCGCCTCTAACTGCCTTAGTAGAAACATGATCGAAACTATCTCTCGCGATCGGCTAATTGAGCTGCTCGAGTCCGGAGCCGACAGGCGCATTGCCATCATTGGCGATGCGATGCTCGACGTGTATTTGCGCGGTGATGTTGATCGCATTTCACCCGAAGCGCCGGTGCCGGTGGTGCGCATCCGCGACAAGGAGCTCGCGCTCGGCGGCGCGGCGAACGTCGCGCAGAACGTCGATGCGATTGGCGC
>DASUZC010000002.1:0-7059 GCA_036377095.1 Gemmatimonadaceae bacterium | reverse complement strand
GCTCGGCGCAAAGAGCGATTGCATCAGGGCCGGCGCATGAGTATTCGGGAACGTGGTCGCCGGATGGAACGCAGATCGCGTTCGAATCCGACCGCAGCGGGCAGGTGGAGATCTATGTTGTCGCGGCGAAAGGAGGGGAAGAGGGAAGAGGGAAGAGGGAACTGCGCGGCGACTGACTACGGGTGGCGGAAGTCTGCCGCGGTGGTCGCCGGACGGAAAATTCATCGCATTCACGATCACCGGAACCAATACTCCTGGTGTGCCATACGACGCACCGTTACGAGTGATACCGGCGGAAGGTGGGGAGGTGCGCACGATTCCGGTTCCGTCTTCGTTGGGACAGCTGGTCGCGATCGAGGGTTGGAGCGCGGACGGCAAGAAACTCTACTTCCGCGTCATCGCTCCCAACGGCGATCGCAACATTGTCGAGTCATCGCTTGATGGGAGCCAGACAGCGACCCTGGTTCGCTTCGATGATCGCGACAAGCTGCCGTTCAACCCGTTCTTTTCCACCGACGGCAAGACGATCTACTTCACACTCGGCAGGCACGAAGCCGATATCTGGATGATGGATCTGACGAAGAAGTAGTCGCTATTCGATATACAATAGAGTACATCTATAGTAGGCGCAGCGGGTTGGGCCACCGCATCGAATGCCTCTTCGGCAAGATGTAACCCCACGAGCGGTTCTTAGACGCAGGTCGTTCCCCTTGTTGATAGCGCGCACGCGCATCTCCGGGCCTGAGGTAACGACCAATGACGTCCCCCATTCCTTCAGTAATCGACCAGCAAACACGCTGGGCGCAGAGCAAAGGGTTCGAGCAGAAAAACGCCTACCTGATGTCTCTTGCAGACAATCTGCGACAGGAGTTATCGACCGGCGCACTTACCGATTTTCAGAGAGGCAGCGGTCGCGAGCTGCGTGATCGCGGGATCAGGCCGCCGCGCATGCAAGCGTTGCGCTCCTCCGCGGCGCTCAGCGCGAACGTCTTCGATTACTGGCGCTCACGCGATCCTTATCCGCTCCAGTATTCGCTGCGTCTGCGCGACAGGATCACCCGCGTCAGCTTCGAGGAGAACTTTCCCACCGGGCTGAACGGCAACCCGCCGAACGTCGACGTGCTCCTTCGCCTGGAAGGCGATCAGTACGTCGCCATCGAGAGCAGGTTCACCGAGTGGCTCATCCTGAGAGATCGGACCATTGAGCCGAAGTATTTTCCGGACGGCCAGGAGCTGTGGTCGCTGCAGGGTCTACCGAAGTGTCAGGCTGTCGCGAATTCGATAAAGGAAGGTGGCGCTTTCAAACACCTCGATGTTCCGCAGCTACTCAAGCACGCGCTCGGCCTCGCCGCCAAGACGGGGGCATATGAGATCTACTACCTGTACTTCGACTGGGAATCTCCCGAGAGTAAGACTCACGCCGAGGAGCTGGCTCGGTTCCAAAAGCTGGTCGGCGATGAAATTCGATTTCGCGTGATGACTTACCAGGAGCTATTCACGCGACTCGCGCATAGCGTTCGTCCTGAAGATGCCGCCTACATGGATTATCTAACCGGCCGTTACGCAGCAGCCTGACGCACCAAAGCGGCATTCAGCGACGCTTCTGCAATGTAGATAAAAAAGGGAGGGCTCGATGAGCCCTCCTTTCACGGGGGTCGCTGGATCGATTATGCAGTTGTCGACCGCGAATCGTACTGGAAGGTCTCGACCGTTGGCTTTCCGCTCACTATTCCTCAAGCCGCGTGGCCTACGGTGCTTAGCTGATGAGATCACAATCTCCTGCGTATTTCACTCGGAAACAGAGCCCATCAGGCCGCCTAAGGGGTTATATTTAGAAGACGTTCTGTCACGCGAATGTGTGCGGGAAGTTTCCACCAGCCCCGCACTTCGATCTGCCTCGAGTAAGGCAGCATCCCGGCGCTACTGGCGACGCCCTCCACGCCAGACGCTCATATGAAAAGCAAAGACAAAAAGAGTCTCAGAGAGACGCTATTCGGCTTTCGCCGTCAACGGACCACCGACGCCGCTGTCACTACAGCGAAGCCAATCCCGGCAGCGTTCGACGAAAGCGGAACCACCCTGCACAAACGCCGTCGTCCGCGCATCATCGGAGTCACCGAACAGCGACTGCGTGCGCGCAATCAGGGATCCTGGATGCTGAGCGCGAAAGCATGGAAGAAATTCATGCATGGCTATACGACACCGGCGAAAGGGTAGGGCTCCGTGACTGCGCATCCGAATCATGTCAACGGCAACGGCAAGCCTGGCTTCCACCTCTGGCGCCGCCGCTCGGCGGCACTCCTCAGCGCGGACGCTCTCCAGCACGCAATTTTCAATAGCGCCAACTTCTCCAGTATCGCCACCGACGCGAAGGGTGTAATCCAGGTATTCAACGTCGGTGCGGAGCGCATGCTCGGCTACGCCGCGGCGGAGGTGGTGAACAAGATAACTCCCGCGGATATCTCGGACGGCCAGGAAATCATCGCGCGCGCACGAGCACTGAGCGTGGAGGTTGGCACCGAGATCACTCCCGGATTCGAGGCGCTCGTATTCAAGGCCAAGCGTGGAATCGAGGACATTTACGAGCTGACCTACATTCGTAAGGACAAGAGCCGTTTTCCGGCCGTGGTGTCGGTCACCGCACTGCGCGATGCCGAGGATAGGATCATCGGCTATCTGCTGATCGGGACAGACAACACCGCCCGAAAGCAGATCGAAGACGAGCGCATGAGGCTCGATCAGCGCCTCCGCGACCAGCACTTCTACACCCGCTCACTGCTGGAGAGTAGTATCGACGCGCTGATGACGACCGATCCGCGCGGCATCATCACCGACGTCAACAAGCAGATGGAGACGTTGACGGGCCGTACGCGCGACGAGTTGATCGGCGCGCCGTTCAAGAACTGCTTTACCGATCCGGCTCGCGCCGAGGCGGGAATCAACCGCGTTCTGGCCGAAGGGAGAGTGACCAACTACGAGCTGACCGCGCGGGCCAGAGATGGCACGCTGACCGTCGTGTCTTATAACGCCACCACTTTTCATGATCGCGAGAGGGTGCTGAAAGGCGTGTTCGCGGCGGCCCGCGACGTCACCGAGCTCAAGCAGATTGAGCAGACGCTGCAGCAGAAAAATGTCGAGCTGGAAGAGGCGAGTCGGATGAAATCGGAGTTCCTCGCCAACATGTCTCACGAATTGAGGACGCCCCTCAACGCGATCATCGGGTTCTCCGAGGTGCTGGGCGACGGCTTGATCGGCAACCTCAGCGATCAACAGAAAAAATTCATCGGCGACATTTTCAGCAGCGGCAAGCACCTTCTATCGCTGATCAACGATATCCTCGATCTGTCCAAGGTCGAGGCCGGCAAGATGATGCTCGATCTGGAATCTGTGCAGATTTCCTCATTGTTTGCGAACAGCCTGTCGATCGTCAAGGAAAAAGCGCACGCACGGCACATTGGTCTCACACTCAAGGCACCGCGTGAGCTGGGGTCGATTCGCGCCGACGCGCGTAAGGTCAAGCAGATCGTTTACAACCTGCTTTCCAACGCAGTGAAGTTCAGCACCGATGGTGGCGAAGTTTCGTTGCAAGCGAGGCGGGTGCCAAGATCCGAGGTTGGTCAGCTGCAGGATGACGCGACAGGCCGAGTCTTCCCGTTGGCGGACAATGGGTTCGAGGAGTTTCTCGAGATCAGTGTGACTGATGGCGGGATCGGCATTGCCCCTGCCGGCATGGAGGCGCTGTTCAAGCCGTTCAGTCAGATCGACAGCGGGCTGTCCAGAAAATATCAGGGGACTGGACTTGGGTTGGCGATGATCAAGCTGCTTTCAGAGCTCCATGGTGGTACGCTGGCCGTCGAGAGCGGGGTGGGCAAAGGCTCGCGCTTCACCGTCTGGCTTCCGTTGAGACCCAACGATGAAAAAGCGGTTGATAACGCAGTTGCCGTAATTACTCCAGTCGCTCTGTCGCCGGGCGATCGCATCGCACTTGTTATTGAAGACGATTACAAGTCCGCCGATCTCATTCGCGTCCAGCTCGAAGCCGAGGGCTTCAAGATCCTGCACGCCCCGACCGCGGAAGAGGCAATCCTCTTCGCCGAACAGCATGTCTTGTCGCTTATTACGCTCGACCTGATGCTGCCACGAATGGATGGCTGGGAGCTGCTCGGTCGCCTCAAGAAGATGCCCGCGCTGCAACACGTACCGATCGTCATTGTCTCGATAGTCGCCGATCAGAACAAAGGGTTCGCGCTCGGTGCCGCCGCAGTAATGCAAAAGCCTCTGTCCCGGCAGGAGCTCTACGATTCGCTGGTTGCGCTCGGGCTCATTCCGCTGGATGCCGGCGGAAAACTCCAGATCCTCATCGTCGACGACGATCCGCGCGCTGTCGACCTGGTTGCATTCCATGTCGAGGGCCTGGCGAGCAGCGTCCTGCGCGCGTATGGCGGCCGCGACGCGATTGAAATCGCGCGACGAGAGCTGCCCGACCTGATCGTACTCGATTTGATGATGCCTGATGTGAACGGTTTCGACGTGGTAGCCGCGCTTCATGAACAACCGGGCACGGCGAATATCCCCATCCTGATTGTCACTTCGAAATCGATTACCCCCGAAGATCGCGGCAAGCTGAACGGTCTGGTATCCACGATTCTGGAGAAAGGCAGCTTCACCGGCGGTCAGTTTGCGAGCGAAGTTCGGCGAGCACTATCCCGTCGGCACGCGGCTGTCTGACATGGCGAAGGTTCTCATAGTGGAAGACAACCCGGCGAACATGACGCTGGCGACTTTTCTGCTCGAGAACGCGGGGCACACAGCGCTCAAGGCGACGGATGCGGAAGCAGGAGTTGCACTAGCGCGCGCCGAGCAGCCCGACCTCATTCTGATGGATATTCAACTCCCCGGGATGGATGGCCTGAAGGCGACCGCGCTTCTCAAGGCTGACCCGGCGACACGCGACATTCCAGTCATCGCGCTTACGGCTTTGGCGATGAAAGGTGATGAAGCTCGCATTCGTGCGGCGGGTTGTGACGGGTATATCGCCAAGCCGCTTTCCTACAAGGATTTCCTGGCGACTATTTCCAGCGAGCTTGCGAAGCGCGCCGCGGGTCGGGCGTGATTAATGCCTTGAATTCATTCAATGGGATGTCCGCACCAGCCCAGGCTCCGGATTGAAACCGGCACACTAGCGGGCGCTACTGGCGACGCCTCTACGCAGCAAGGGGCGTCACGATGACAGACAGTACAGACTTCACGCACTACCCCGTCCCGCGCGCACCGAGCCAGACGCCGTTGCGCCCGGAGTCGCTGGAATCCGCAGGCCAGAAGACCATGCGGTTAGCCGATTTCATACTGGTGAACCGCGACGCAATCCTCGCCGAGTGGCGGGCATTCGCCAGGACGTGTGCTCCAGCCAGCGGCTCGATGGGCATCGCGGCACTGAGCGACCACGCTAGCGAGATGCTCACTGTCATCGCCACAGATCTCAAGACTCCCCAGGATGGTTTCGAGCAATCAGCTAAATCGAAGGGGCTGGCACCCGCCTCGAAATCAAGTGAAAGGACCGCCGCTGAAAAGCACGGTACGGGACGGGCAGAAAGCGGATTTACGTTGGACCAAATGGTCGCGGAGTATCGCGCACTGCGTGCCAGCGTGATCCGACTCTGGACGAGGGATCAGGGGCAGGCGACACAAACCGACCTCGACGACCTGACTCGATTCAACGAAGCAGTCGACCAGTCACTGGCCGAATCAATTACGCGCTTTACCCAGGATCTCGACAAATCGAAGGAAATGTTTCTCGCCATCCTCGGTCACGATTTGAGAACGCCGATTGGAGCAGTATTGACGTCGGCGAAGTTCATGCTCGAGACCAAGGATCTGGAAGAGCCGCACCTCACACTCACCTCCCGCATTGTCAGCGCGACTACGCGAATGAACCAGATGGTGGGCGCTCTGCTTGACTTCACCCGCAGCCGACTCGGTGGCGGCATTCCAGTCACACCCGCCAGCATGAACATGGGCAAGCTGGTTCACGAGGTTGCAAATGAAGTCATGGCTGCGAATCCCGGTCGCAAAATCCAGGTTATGGCACGTGGGGCACTAACGGGTGATTGGGATTGCGAGCGTATGACTCAGGTCCTGACGAATCTCCTCGGCAACGCGCTGGAACACGGGTCGGAGCGCGGTACGGTTGCCGTCGACGTCCAAGGGACCGATGATGAGATAACCCTCTCCGTACACAACCGCGGTATCACGATTCCCGAAGACCAGTTGGACGGAATCTTCAACGCCATGAAGCTGCAGACAGCGACAGCCAAGTCAAAAGGCCCATCGGCGAACCTTGGACTAGGGCTGTACATCGCTGATCGAATCGTCCACGCGCACAAGGGAACGATACAGGTTGAGTCTTCCGAAGAGAGAGGCACTACGTTTAGCGTCCATCTCCCACGCCGCGCCTAGTAAGATTGAGGTTCGTTGTCGCTCAGTTGTGCTCTGCGCGGAAGAACTCCTTCACGCACCACGTAGTTACCTGCCGGCGCAGGAAGTCGGCGCTCCAATCCTGTGCTGGAACGTCCACCTCCGGATAGGTGCGGGAGTTGATCACGCTTTTGACAGCGATCAATGTCGCCTCAGGGCTGGCACCCTCGTCCTTCAACGCATTCGTGAAGCGCTGCACGGTCTGGCGGAGCTCATGCAGCGACGCAGGACTTCTATCAGCAGCTCGCTCGAACGCGATGTGCAGCTCCTCGCACAGCTCTTCCGGCGGCTCCGGCCTGTTCATCTGGTAGGCCGTCTCGCGCAAATCGGCACAAGCATCCTTGGCGCGCAGAGCCATGGCCGAGTCATTATCAAAATACGACGTCGCTTCGCTGGACATCGGGATCATCGAGTCAGAGGAATGGCGTCCCAAAAACGCCAATTGTGCTGTCGGACTAGAGTGCCGACAGCTGAGTTCGCGGGCTGCTGAGTTTTCGTTCCGCGATTCTACTACGCCGACGTTAAGTGTTTGCACAGGAAGTCGCCAGCACATTCTTTCAACACGTTGTACACGATTGAGTTAGT
>DASUZC010000001.1:0-13655 GCA_036377095.1 Gemmatimonadaceae bacterium | reverse complement strand
TCTGCTGCACATCCCGAAGATCGGAACTCGCTTGCGCTGCGGCAATCCAAAAGTGCGTTGCAGCGCGGCCTTGCACTTGGCCTTGTTCGATGTATCCCGGCGAGTGAAGTTCGCGGTGATCTGGGTGTCCGTCGCAGGATTCCAGATGCTCTGGTCGATTCCGTTGGTGATGCCCTGGAATCGATCACCCATCGAAGTGAACATGGCGTGGAGACCAAATCCGCCTTCGGGTGTGCGCAGCTCGTCGGCGTGGCTCGGGCTCACGGTCACCGCGAGATCACAGAAGGCGAGACCTCCCTTCAGGAAGTTCACCTTCCCGTACCATTCCAGCTGATGGTAATTGAACGTCTCGGGAGGAATTCCCAGGTCGCCGATGACAGCCGGGGAAAAGTGTCCCTGATAGCCGGCGTTGTGGACCGAGATCACGGCCGGCGTTCCGAAAAAGCGTTGGCGCAGATCCGAGTACGATCGCATGTAGACGAGCGCGAGCGCAGCATGCCAATCGTGCGCGTGGACCAGCACCGGCCCCTTTACGAGGATGGAGATCGCTTCCAGCGCCGCGCGCGTGAACAAGGCGAATCGGCGCGGATTGTCCGGGTAGTCGCCGCCGCCTTCCACGTAAATCCCCTCGCGATCGAAATACCCCGGATGATCGACGAAAAGAACAGTGGGGCCGCTCTGAACATCGGCGTCGCGGAAGAAGCGAACCTGCTCGCGGCGCGGCCCGACGTAGACCGTGATTGCCTCTCCGACCTGGACGAGGTTTTTTGCGACGTTCCGCACGGTCCGGTAGAGCGGAATGATGACGACGACCGAGATGCCCTGCCTCGTTTGGATCGTCGCCAGGCCTTGCACCGCTTCGGCGAGTCCTCCCGTGCGCGCGTAAGGAGTGTATTCAGCCGTGAGGTGAACGACGGTGACACCATCGCCCGTCGCCGACCGAAGCGGGGACGAGCGGTTGGTTCCTCTTGGACGCACGCGAGGTCTGGGCACTGGCGTCAGGTGGTCGGTGGATCGTCCGGGGTCGCGGCGCCCGTCATCGAGGGAACATAGTACTGCTCAACGTACTCCTCGAGCATCCGGCGCGCGGTGAACTTCTGCCCCGCGACGCGCATGGCGTTCTTCATCATCTTGACCCAGTCACGCGGAATGCCGTCGGTCCTCTCATAGAACCGCGGGATCACTTCTTTCTCGAGAAGCGAATAAAGGTGATCCGCCGTCTCGGCGTCCGCCGTTTCGTCGCTCGTAGCGGCGGGGATCGCCCAGCCGTTGGTTCCGTCGAACCCTTCCTCCCACCAGCCGTCGATTGTGCTCAACTGAGGCACCCCGTTGAGGGCCGCTTTCATTCCGCTCGTACCAGACGCCTCCAGCGGAACCTTGGGCAGGTTCAGCCACAGATCCACACCCTGCACGAGCAAATGGCCGATGTGCATATCGTAGTCTTCGAGGAACGCCACGCGTCCTTCGAAATGTGGATCCCGCGTGAATTGGTGAACGCTCTGCAGCACTTGCTTGCCAGGGGTGTCTTCGGGATGTGCCTTGCCCGCGAATATTATCTGCACCGGCCGCGACGAATTCACCAGTAGGGCTCGCAGGCGCTCGACGTCGCGGAAGATCAGGTTGGCGCGTTTATAGGTTGCAAACCGCCTCGCGAACCCGATCGTGAGCGCGCCCGGGTCGAGCAGGAGTCCCGACCCCACCAGCTGCGCGGCCTCACTGGAGCCGGTCGTGAATCGGTCCCGGGCTTCTTCGCGGATGAGGCGCATGAGCGCGCGTTTGAGGTCGAGGTGAACGCGCCAAAGCTTGAGGTCGTCGATGGAAAGCACGCGGTCCCAGGCGCCAGACTCACCGTCCTGCGCGGCCTCGTGGGATCCGAGCTGGGGGTCGAGAAGCGCCATCACCGGGTTCGCCATCCACGTCGCCAGGTGCACGCCGTTCGTGACGTAGCCGATCGGTACCGAGTTCGCGTCGCGACCGGGCCAAAGGCTCTTCCACAGCTCACGTGTCACCACGCCATGCCGACGCGAGACGGCGTTCACCCGCCGCGAGAGACGGATCGCCGTCGATGTCATGTGGAACGTATTATTGCCGGGAATCGGATGCTTTCCGATCGCGAGGAATCTCTCCTCATCGATCCCCATCTCCTCCCAAACCGGTCCGGTGCAGGCGGTGATCTGCTCGCGCGCAAAGATGTCGTGCCCGGCGGGAACCGGGGTGTGCGTGGTGAAGGTGCTCGGCGCGCGCACAGTACGTACCGCCTCCTCGAACGGCATTCCCGCAACCGTCAGTTCGCGCACGCGCTCGACGAGCATGAACGACGCGTGGCCTTCGTTCGCGTGCCACGCCGACGGTGCGTAGCCTAACGCCCGCAGCACGCGAACTCCGCCTACGCCGAGCAACCACTCTTGCCGGAGACGAAGTGCTGGACCACCAGCGTAGAGTTTGCTGAGGAGCTTCCGGTCGTCGGCGTGGTTCTGCTCGAGGTCGGTGTCGAGCAGAATGATCGGTGTGCGCCCCACCATCAGGCGCGACGCGCGCACGTGAACGTCGCGTCCGAACGTCCTGACAACCGCCAGATATGGCTCGCCGCCAGGCGCAGTCAACGCGGTGATGGGCGTCCGCGCGACATCGAAGTTGACGTTGCTGTCTTCCTGCCACCCGTCGATCCGGATGCGCTGGTCGAAATACCCCTCACGATAAAGAATGCCGACACCGACGAGCGGGACGCCGAGATCAGACGCCGCCTTGCAATGATCGCCCGCGAGCACTCCAAGCCCACCGCTATAGATCGGCACTGAGCTGTGCACGCCAAACTCCGCGCAGAAGTAGGCGATTGTCTTTGTGCGCAAATCAGGATGGGTGCGGCTGAACCAGGTCTGCTCGAACGACGTCTCGGCGGCGAGCCACCGCATCACGGTGTCGTATCGCTCGAGGAAGGAAGGATCCGTCGACAGCGCGAGCAGCCGCGCTGGATCGATGTGCCTGAGGAGATCGACGGGATTGTGGCGATAGAGGTGCCAGAGGTTTTCGTCGATGCTGCGAAACAGTGCGCGAGCTTCGCGGTTCCAGCTCCACGCCAGATTGTTGGCGACGTCGGACAAGCCGCGAATACGCTCGGGGGTGGCGGGCGGAGTCTCTGCTACCATCGGAAAGAGTTGGAGAGCTTGGGTTGATGGGTGCAGCGCAGTACCGCTGCCGCACCGGCTTTGGCTTGTGTTGTGTTGCTGGAATTAAGACGGTTTTCGGCGGCGCAGCTAGGCGTTCACGCCGACTTTCCACTGTCGAAACGGTCTTCCGGCTACAAGGACAGTGCGCTAATGTGACCGCCTAAGCTCGCCACTCTTTTCTCAATGACGAAGAAAGCTCTCACGCTGATGTTACTGTGTGCGACGGCTGCCGCGGGCGCGCAGCAGTCGAAGCCGTTCGATTTTTCGATCAAGAACATCATGCGCGGGCCGGAGCTCTACGGCCGCCAACCGCAGAACGTCCGCTGGAGCGCCGACAGCAAGTGGATCTATTTCACGTGGCTGGAGCCGGGCACCGATTGGCGGGAAACGCCCAGGCAATTTCGCGTGCGCGCGGTTCCGGGGGCGAAGCCGGAGCGCGTCTCGATTCGTGAAGCGGATACGACTGCAGCGCGCTTTACATCAGGCGAGCTTTCGCATAACGGACGATATCTGGTGGTCGAGACCGGTGGTGATCTCTACATAGATGATCTCAGCAACGGTACAACCCGCCGCCTCACGCAAACCGTCGAAGAAGAAAAGAATCCGCAGTTTTCGATCGACGATCGCCAGGTCTTCTTCGTCCGCAACAACAACGTCTACACGCTGAATCTCACCAACGGATTTCTGCGACAGCTGACGGACATCCGTCAAGGCTCCGCGCCGACGGATTCCGCGCGCGCACAGGGACAGCGCGGCCGACTCGAGCAGCAACAGCGCGATTTGTTCGAATCGGTTCGCGATCGCGCGCGTACTGATAGTATTGCGCGCGTTGAGCGTCTGCTGCGCGACTCGCTGGCACTGAAGCCGGTCTATTTGCAAAGCGGCGAGCAAGTCAACGACTTCTCGATCTCGCCAAGCGGGACCACGCTGTTGGTGAGCACGCGAATCCCGGCGAGCGGTCAACGCACGACGGACATTCCTCAGTACGTGACGCGCAGCGGCTACACCGAGGAGCTGCGGGTCCGGACGAAGGTTGGTGACACCGAGCAGAAGGGACGGGTCGCGCTGATCACATTGCCGGCAGCGACGATCACGTGGCTTAAGCCATTTCCCGCTGACACGACGGCAGGCGCGTTCTCACTTCTTGGATGGAACGACGCGGGGACGCGCGCGCTGTTATACGCGTACAGCGGTGACAACAAGTACAGCTACCTGGAGACCGTCGATCCCACCGGAAAGCTGACCACGCTGGAAGCGTTGCGAGATAGCGCCTGGGTGGGCGGGGCCTGCAGTCCTTGCGGCGGCTGGTATGGGCCCGGTGAAGGCCGAGTCTGGTACACGTCGGAAGCGGATGGATATTCACATCTCTACACGATTACGCCGAGCGGCAGCGATCGCCGCCAGCTGACGCGCGGACGATGGGAAGTGCGCGACGTCGCCATGTCGGTCGACCGGCGGTGGTTTTATCTGCTTACCAACGAAGTCACCCCGTTCGAGCAGCATCTCTATCGGATGCCAGCGAGCGGCGGTGCAATGGAGCGAATCACGACGAAGGTTGGCAAGCACACCGCCGTCGTTTCACCGGATGGGCAGCTCGTCGCGGACGTGTATTCCTACGTCAACCGTCCGCCTGATCTCTTCTTGATGCGCAACCGGCCGAATGCGGAGGAGTCACAGTTAACCGCGTCGCCGAGCGCGGAATGGCTGTCGTTCCCATGGCTGGCGCCGGAAATTGTGATGGTCCCCGCTTCGGACGGGGTGAAAGTCCCCGCGCACATCTACCGGCCTTCTGACATGAAGGCGCAGCCCAACGGATCCGCGGTCATCTTCGTCCATGGCGCCGGATACCTGCACAACGTCGGGAATTTCTGGTCCGAGTATCCGCGCGAGTACATGTTCAATCAGTTCCTCGCGTCGAAGGGGTACACGGTACTGGACCTCGACTATCGAGGATCGGACGGCTACGGCCGCGACTGGCGAACAGCCATCTATCGCCACATGGGCGGGCGCGACCTGCAGGATCAGGTCGATGCATCCAGGTATCTCGCCCAGAACTTTCAGATCGATCCCAAGCGCATCGGCATCTATGGTGGCAGCTACGGCGGATTCATCACGCTGATGGCATTGTTTACCGAGTCATCGCATTTTGGCGCCGGAGCGGCGCTGCGCAGCGTGACCGACTGGGCTCATTACAATCAGGGTTATACCTCGAACATCCTGAATCTCCCGCAAAACGATACGATCGCCTACCGCCAGTCGTCCCCCATCTACTTCGCGGAAGGCCTGCAGGACCCGCTGCTGATGGCGCACGGGATGGTGGACACCAACGTCCATTTTCAGGATATCGTGCGCCTTACTCAACGGTTGATCGAGCTGGGGAAGACGCGGTGGGAGCTTGCGGTTTACCCTGTGGAAGATCATGCATTCGTGAGACCCTCTTCGTGGGCTGACGAATACCGCCGCATTTTCGAGCTGTTCGAGCGTTACCTGCCAACACGTACAACGAGTCGATGATCAGACGCATCGCTGGTTTGTTTTCGCGCACGGCGTCCTTCGTCAGGGCGATTATTGGCGTTCCCGACTATGAGCGATACCTCACTCACATGCGTACCGCGCATCCGGGAGACCGCGTCATGAGTGAGACGGAATTCAGGCACACGCGAATGAACGATAGGTACAATCGGACATCGAAGTGTTGCTGATTCTCGATTCCGTATTTCGAACTAACTGATCACTCCGCATCGACAACTAATTGAGAGCTCCGTACTAACTACGCATTACCAACTAGTTCTCTGTAGTACGAAGTCATGTTCGAAATCAGTTCGAAGTGTTCGTATCTCGGAGTAGGTTCCCCAATTCGCAATTAGTTGTCGATTCGGACTGATCGGTTGGTTCGAAATACGGACTTGCGAACATGACTTCGAACATGACTTCGAACATGACTTCGGCCCCATGTGCAAGTCCCGCCTTGGCTGTCGTCTCCCTGATGACACCAACCCAGCCACCAATGAAATCCACCAGCTTCCTACTGATCCTGGCCGCGGCTATTGCCTGCGACCGCGAGACATCTTCACCTACCGCGCAAGACGGCGTCTCTGCGCAGCGACTCGAGAAGCGCGGGGCAATGCTGCAATCCAAAGTCGCAATGCCGGCTCCCCCGCCGGCGGCGGTCTCCTTGTCGGGCAACGTCGCAGGCGTCGTTGAGACGGACATGGCGACCTCGGCAGCCGCGGAAGGTCAGGCTTCGTCGCCGCGCGAGTTTGTGAACGCTGCCAATCCTTCCGCTTCGACAACGATGCTGATCCGCACGGGTCAGGCGTTCATTGAAGTCGACAAGATCGATCCAGCCATTCTCAAAATCCGCCAGCTGGTGGTCCAGGTCGGTGGTTATGTCACCAACTCGTCGATTAGCGGCGGGCGCGACCAGATCCGGCAGGCGTCAATCGAGATCAAGATTCCCAACGCCAAGTATGACCAGGCAGTTGGATCGCTGAGCTCGATCGGCAAGGTCGAGACTGTGAGCTCGAACGCGCAGGACGTCGGCGAGGAGTTCGTTGACGTCAGTGCCCGCGTTGCGAACGCACGCCGTCTCGAGGAGAGGTTGATCGATCTGCTCGCCAAACGCACAGGAAAGCTCGACGAAGTGCTGCGCGTGGAACGCGAGCTGGCGCGCGTGCGAGAAGAGATCGAGCGCTACGAAGGCCGTTTGCGTTACCTGACCGCGCGCGTGGAGATGAGCACGTTGACGATCAACGCGCACGAGCCCGCGCCAATCATCGACCCAGGCAAGAGTCCGATCGCCGAAGCCTTCCGCCGCGCGTGGCAGAACTTCGTTGGATTGATCGCGGCCTTGATCGCGTCACTCGGCGTTCTGATTCCGATCGGGCTGATTGGAGTCGGAGGCTGGATCGGGTACCGGCGGTGGGCCAGGTTGCACCGGCCACTGACCGCGTAACTCAGGCGCCTGGTGCCTGTTAGCAGGTGCCAGGTCTGCTACTAGCAGTCCTCAATGGTTGGACAGATCCCGATTGTACCACCACACCGCCCGCGACAACGCAGCGTAGCTCTTGTTCAAGTGCTGAAGTCCCCAACCGATTCCGCCGGCCCCGGCGATAATCAGGATCGGAGTGGAGGCGTTATTGGAATTGTTGGCGGCGACGACAATCCCGATCGTCACCAGACTCGCGCCAATCGCCGTCACCAGCGATCCGCGGAAGTTGTTGACCCTGAAGTCATGCGCCTCGGTCAACGCATGCGGTGATGACTGCAGCACTTTTTCCAGATCGAACTCGCGGAACCATCCGACCGTGCCGATGACTTCGCCTTTCGCGCCTCGAATAATGTCGGCGCTTCCCCAACGCGACTCGAAGCGCAGTGCCTGCGAGTCGTAAACCTGCGCCGAGTCCTTTGTTGCGGACTGTGCAGGCAGTGTTGGGGATCCGTTCTGATCCCGAGTGGTCGCTGATGCGTGGCCGGTGGTCTGCGCAGCGAGTGATCCGGCAGTGAGCGCTGTGATTGCGAGCGCCAGCATAATTCTCAACTTCATTTTACCTCGAAAAAAAAATCGCCCAAATCGTTCTGCCTACAGACGATTTGGGCGAAGCGAGGATTACAGATTGATAGTTAGCTCTTCAGATCGCGATTGTACCACCAGACTGCCTTCTGAAGCCCTCGATAAGCGAGTTGAAGCCGATACCCACCGTAGACAATCAGCCCAACGCTCACCGGAATTAGCCAGCCGGCAATCCCGGGGCGGGGTTGCATACTGGATAACCCAAGATTGAGCCCAAACAGGGCGATTCCAGCTCCGGCGTACAAGGAACCTGGCCGGTAGTTTTTCTCGAACACTTCCGCTTCAGCGCGCGCATTCGGCGAAGACGCGACGAGGTCCGCCAGCCCGGTTCTTCTGAACTCACTCAGGTTGAGTACGACGCTGTCGCGAACACCACGCACGATTCTCAACCCGGGCGCGGCATCGACACGAAGGGCACCTTCGTCGTAAGCCGTCACCTGCCCACCTGATTCAATCGTAACTCCCATAGTCGCCAGCCCCGTCAGGAGACAGGCAATGAATAAACCGCGCATCGGCCTTCTCCGTTAGTGGTGGTAAATGATCGTCGCCCGACCGTTGAATGTCTGGCCGTCCATGATCACGTGAGTGTTGTCGGGATAGTAGTAGCCGGCACTCGCCTGGTCGACAGCCACGCCCAGGAAGTCATCGTTCGTCGTTAGCCAGGCGCCGGCGTTGCTGAAGAGACTGCCCAGAAACGCGGCTGCCACGAGCACCCAGTTGGCCTGAGGCAACACCTTGATCGCCACTGTCGATGTTGCCTGCGCCGTGGATTGGAGCAGCGACGTCAACGCATTTGTGTCCAGCTTCAGGGTGCAGGGCTGATTGTCGTCTTCCCAGAACATCACGTGAAAACCGTTCGAGAATTTCTGGGTGAAGGACACGACTTCGTCTTCTCCGAACAGCAGCACTCTTCCCGACCAGAAATTGCCGTTCTGGTCGAAGTACTTCCTCGAGTCGTACGGACGCTCTCCTGAGCACGACAAATCGTCGGCGTAAGTCGGTGCACTGCCCATGTACGGTCCCTGGATGTGGACCTCGACTTCCGGATCTCCACGAACCCACGGCTCCTTGGCGTCGATAAGCCGTGAGAACTCGAGATAAATCCCGGGCGGAATCGAAGTCGACCCGCCGCCGCTGCCGCCGCCACCACACGTTTCGCATGCAATCAGGCTGGCAGGCCGCAACTCATACGGTTCCAGCGTGCCGATTGCCTCACCGTTCTTGTCGCGTACGTTGCGCGACTTGTTGAGATCCATTGGCTGATCGAATCGTGTCTCTATCGGTACGATCGAGAGCGTCGGTTGAGCAGGCGGCGTTCTTATGTCCAGCGCCACTTCTCCGCCGCCTTCATCGAACGCGACGATCGGCGTCGACTCCTCGAGCTGCGAAACTACCAGCACGTCTGCCTTACCGGTCCACGTCTCCCGGTGTGCCGCAACTGGCATGTAGAGCTCGAGTGGACGAATGGCTGATAGGCTGGCAAACACCGCGCTGTCGCCGCCGCCGCTGGCCGCCATCCGTGCGAGTAGCGTTCTCCCGCTGCTGGAGCGGAGATAGGATCCCAACTCCAGTTTGTGTTCGCGGAACGGGGCCGCTCGCAAATCGCGTTTGAGCTGCTGTCGCGCCGGCTCGTCGTCCATCGCCACCGCGATCAGTCGAGCAATCTTCGTCAGCGCTACGCGTTCTTCGCTCTGTGGACCACTGCTGCCACTCGCAACGATTTCGGATGAAGCCGTCGGTGCGATGGCTCGGCTGGCCGGATCAGAACAGGCGGCCGCCGCAGCGAACAACAGCAAAACAAGAGCTTCTTCGCCATGTGTGTGTTTCATAAGACCTCCTCGGCGAGTGCGGTTGGTGAAGGCGCACTGTACCGCCCCGAGGAAGTCGGGTTGTAACCCGCGAACCGCTTATGAGATCACTTCGTCGCGCGTGACGGAGCGACGACACCCATCAGCACTGCAGCGAAGAGTGCGAGCGAGGCACCGAAGATGAATGCGCTGTGAGCGCCGTAGTTATCCCAGATCCAACCGAAGATGAGCGACGCGGGCAGCGCACCGAGCCCGATCGCGAGATTGTACCATCCGAACGCGGCACCGCGGCGCGCCTGCGGTACGATATCGGCAACCAACGCCTTCTCCGTTCCTTCCGTCATGCCGTAGAAGAGTCCGTAGACGGCGAACAGCGCCCAGGCCTGCCACGGCGCGCCGGCCCAGGCAAAAGCGAAATACACCGCCGCGTACAACAGCCAACCGCCGATGATCAATGGCTTCCGCCCAAGCCGATCCGAGAGTTGACCGCCGTAAGTACCGGTCGCGGCTTTGACGAAGTTCAGAACTGCCCATAGAATCGGCGCCAAGGCTAGAGGGACCCCGAGCTGATTCGCGCGCAGCAACAGAAAAGCGTCTGTCGAATTTCCCAGCGTGAACAGCAGCACGACCGTCAGGTAAGCCCAGAACTTCCCGGTCAGCCGCTCCGTCTCCAGCGATGTGCCCGCATCGCGTGAATCTCCTCGACGCGGGACATCCTGCACGACTAAGATCAGAATTATCACCGCGATTGCGGCCGGTATCGCCGACAGCCAGAACACGTTTCGAATGGCGTGCTCATCGTGCGCCGAGAGTCGTTTGCTGGTGTCGAGCACGCCGACACCGTGCAGCTTGAGGATTAGAAACGCGAGCAGCGGCCCGAACACTGCTCCCGCATTGTCCGCGGCCGCATGAAATCCGTACGCGAGCCCACGCGCGTCAGGCGGCGCCGAGTCGGCGAGCAGCGCGTCACGCGGTGACGTGCGCAAGCCCTTCCCGACTCTGTCGGTCACGCGAATCGCCAGAACCTGCGGTGCAGTGCGAGCAGCGCCGGTGAACGGGCGCACGATTGAGGCAATCAGATAGCCGATTACCACGAACGGCTTTCTGGACTTCACTTTGTCCGACCACCAGCCGCTCACCAGTTTCAGCAGGGACGCGGTGGTTTCCGCCACGCCTTCAATGGCGCCGATGAAAGTCGAGCTCGTGCCAAGAACTCCCGCCAGGAAAATCGGCAGGAGCGGATAGATCATCTCCGTCGAGACGTCGGTGAAGAAGCTGACCGCGCCGAGTCCGACGACATTACGCCCCAGGCGCCGAAGCAGGCCCGGCTGCGCGGCTTGCTCTACGATGCGCGGACCTCGGAATGATCGGCGACGGTGACCTCGCCCTTGATGCCTTCGACGACAGTGTCATCGCCGACGAGCGAGTTCTTGAGCACCGACTTTTTGATCGTGGCGTTGGAGCCAACAATGGAATTACTGACTTCCGACCCATCGAGCACCGTGCCGGAGCCAATCGAAACGTTGGGGCCGACTTTCGATTTCTTCAACGTCACGTTGTCTTCGATGTAAACCGGGTCGATGATCGTGGAGTCACCAGAATCGCGAGGGCGCCGCGCGCGACCGCGTGTCAACATCGCCTCGTTGGTCTCCAGCATCGTCTCGATCTTGCCGGCGTCGAACCAGCCCTCGACATCGATAACTCTGATCTTGGCGCCCTTATCGATCATGTACTGGAATGCATCGGTGAGGAAATACTCACCCTGGTTCTTCGGCTGCTTGAGCGTCCACTCGATTCCCTCGAACAGCAGCTTCCAGTTTCGCACGTAATAGAGACCGATGTTGGCGCGCTTGGAGATCGGGGTCTTCGGCTTCTCGACGATCTTCGTCATGTTGCCGTCCTTGTCCGTCACGACAACGCCGAAGCGCTGGTAATCTTCGACCTCCTTCACCCAGATGATTCCGTCGGCGTCGACTGATTTCACCTTCGACAAGTCAGCGTCGAAGATCGTGTCGACGAAGATGATGAGCACGGGCTGGTCGACGTAGTCCCTGGCCAGCGCGATCGCACCCGCGGTCCCATCCTGCACCTTCTGCTCGATGAAGATCGATGGGATGTCCGTCTCGGTGCGCGCGTATTCTTCGACTTTCTCCTTCAGGTGGCCGGTGATGTAGACGATTTGCTCGACGTTGCCGAGCTTTTTCAGCTCGTCGAGCACGTAGGACATCACCGGTTTGCCAGCCACCTTCAACATCGGCTTCGGCGTAATGTGAGTGTGCGGCCGAAGACGCGTTCCCTTCCCCGCCAGTGGAATGATGACTTTCATGGTGCCGATGTTCCCTCTCGTCCGTATTTGTCGCTCAGACGCACGACGTCATCGAGCTCGGGGGTCGAGACCTCGAGCACATCGCAATCGGTCAGAGCAACCATCTGGTGGATCGTGCCTGGGGTGATGCGAAACGATTCCCCGACTCTCAACTGAACATCGTCAAGCGCATCGCTGCCCGTCCGCTGCACACGATAGACAATCTGGCCCGACAACAGATAGATCGTTTCGTCTTTCTTGTTGTGGTATTGCACCGATAGCTCGTGACCGGCGTTGATATGGAGGATCTTCCCGACGTAGCGATCGGTGCGTGCCCAGATCGTCTCGTGGCCCCATGGCTTGGGAACGCGCGTAATCGGGACGCGCCCCGCGGGCGGCGACGAGCGTTTGACCGTTTTCGTCTTCGTTTGCTTCCGCGCGACTGGCTTGCTCTTTGTCATGACTAAATATCTACGGACAGGTTGCCGGCGGCCACTTTGTGGTGGGCATAGTTTCTGCCCCCTGTCGAGCACATGATCCTCTCGCCAAAGCATCTTCCGCGCCTCATAAGCACGGTCAGGCTCTTCACAAACTACGGCCTGCGCGATTTCGCCAACCGTCAGGGACTGCTCAATCTCGAGGGCGCGAGCCTCGAGGAAGAGGCGAGTATTGAAGGCGACGCCCGGGCAAAGGCAAAGGCCTTCAAGGAGCGCCTTGTCGAGCTCGGGCCCGCCTACATCAAGCTCGGTCAAGTGCTATCCACTCGGCCCGACCTGCTGCCGAAACCCTACATCGAAGAATTGACGCATTTGCAGGACGATGTGCCGCCAATGTCACTGCAGGACGTCGAGCAAACGATCGAGGAAGAGCTGCACGCGCGCATCAGCAAGCTGTTCGCATCGTTCGAACCGGAGCCACTCGGCAGCGCCAGCCTTGGACAGGTGCACGCAGCGGAGCTTCGCGACGGACGCAGCGTAGTGGTAAAAGTGCAGCGTCCGAATCTGCGACAGCAGCTGTCAGAGGACATCGAGTTCTTCCGGGAGCTGGCAACGTTTCTCACTGAGCACACGTCGGCAGGTTCGCGGATCGACTTGATCGGAGTCGTTCAGCAGGTCGAGCGGGCGCTGGTCGACGAGCTCGATTATCGGACGGAAGCGCGCAACGCCGCTTCGTTCAGAAAGGATCTCGCCGGATTTCCGCACATCCTGATTCCGCGCGTCATCGACGCATATACAACGCACAAGGTTCTGACCACTGAGCGCATCAAGGGCGTCAAGATCAACGAGATTCCTCCGATCAGTCGCATCGAGTACGACTTCAGCGATCTCGCCGAGGAGTTCGCTCACGCCTACCTGAAGCAGATCACCGACAGCGGCCACTTCCACGCGGATCCGCATCCGGGGAACGTGTTCATCGTGCTGCCGGGTCCCGATAACCCGCGCACGCCGGCCGAAGCACTCGCGCGGGATCGCCGTCAGGAAGTAAGACCAGGCGCGACGGCACTCGTCGAATCAGAGAATGAAGCGCGGGCAGCGGCCGTAGCATCAGCGGCCGCCCCTGACGACCCCAAGCTGGCGCTCATCGACTTCGGAATGACGGCGCACCTCACCGCTTCAATGCGCGATCACGTCGTCCGTCTGCTGATGGCAATGGCCGAGAACAATGGCGATGCCGCGGCCGAGACGCTGATCGAGATGGGTGAGGCGCCTGAGGACTTCAATCGGGCTGCCTATGTCCGCGACGTCGCCGAGCTCATCGCCAAGCACACCAATCAGACCGTGGAAGAGACGCCCGCCGGTGTC